>NZ_AFPK01000035.1 GCF_000220525.1 Ochrovirga pacifica
TGCTTTGTTGTTTTAAACTATTCTGTCAATAATTTTTTTCTAATTCTACTTAACTGAATAGGGGTAATTCCTAAATGCGATGCAATATGGTATTGTGGAATTAACTGATCAATGTTTTTAATTTTTTTTCTTAAATCCAAATATCTTTCTGTAGCATTTTTAGATAACAAATCAATCAGAGCTTCTTCTAGTTTAACGTATTCTACCTCTAAGGCTCTATACATAAATTCACTAAACTCTTTACTATCTTGTCTAAATTTCATTAAATCCTCATCTTTGGTTTCTACAATTAAAGCATCTGTTAAACATTGACAACCTATCAAAGCAGGTGTTTTGTCTAATGCAGACTTTAAAGATGTGGCTAACTGACCACTAGAGCAGATATTTTTATTGATTTCCTGAGAATCAGGAGTTTCTTTCATATACGTTCTTGTAACGCCATTTAGAATAAAAAAAACACGATCATTTACTGCTCCAAGTTCGCATAAATGATCTCCAGCTTTGTAAGATACTACTTGAGAGATACTAAGTAGTCTCTGAAAAGCTTCATTGGATAGGGGGTAGATATCCTTGATGAAATTAATTAGAATTTCCATGGTAAATAAATGTAATAATTGTTTTAGGTTCAGTTGATAAATGTAAACTAAAGAAACGAAATATTGCTTACAAAAACAAGCAATCTAGCAAGTCTGTTAACATATGGAATAGTAGTCCTATACCCAATAACCTCGTTTTCTTAAAAAATAAAAATATAAAGTAAACAAATACAGAGGGGTAGCTATGTAGAGGGTGAAAATTAATACTACATCGATTGGGGTCAAAAATGTTTGGATAGGCAAATAAATGGTCTAAATCTACCAGCATTGTGGCTATCAAAACAAAATAATTATACCTCCAATGGTCAGATTTGTAAAGATACGCAATTCCTAATGGAGCTATAAAATGAAGACCATAGTGAATTAAAAAGCTAAAAGAAGGCATTACTTAGTGTTAAATTTTCTAAATAAATACTTGCTGCTGGTCCTTCCATAAACAACAAATCTAAAATACTTAGGTTAGGAATAAAGCCATACTTTTCATCAAAAACTTGGGTATAGGCTGTAAATTCTTGGTGAATTTTTTGTTTGGCCAAACTAAGCTTTCTAAGGTCTAAAGCATGGGTATACGACTTAATATATTCTTTAGTGTTTTTAACAGGTCTTTCTTCTTGTAAAGCATCCATCACAAAGTCGTGACATCTTTTGTGCAATGCTCCCAGCGTTACAGGTTTTTCTTTATAAATGGAGATAATATCATCTTGATAAAATTCAAAAAAAGGAGAAGATCTATAAGCAGACTGTAGACTTTTTAAATGCAAGCTGGGCCAGTCTTCGGCATAATTAATTTCTGTATCTGTAGTTAGTGTTTTTACTCCTTTGTAATGCTTAACGGGAACATTTAACAACAGTTTTCCATTGGCTGCGTAAATATTACAGCGATTACGGTAGCTTTGTTTTTCAAAATTGTCATGAACTTCAAACAAAATCGAATCAGACTGCAAAATAGCTGCATACTGTACTACAGGAGCAAAGTATGCAGGTTGTACTACAATAGTTTGTTGCATGTTATTTTTTTCCTTCTTTTCTTTTGCTCAATACGGTCTTTACAAGGTAATACAATACAACAGCAACTATAAAATATAGAAAGTAAGATTTAGGTTTCCCATCTCCATGAACAGTTGTAAACATACGTTCCCATCTAATTTTTTTATTGATGGCTGTTTCATTCTGATCGATGCTTAACCATATAAATACAGGTTTTCCTACAACATGATCAAAAGGAGTGTATCCCCAATAGCGGGCATCTAACGAACGTTGACGGTTGTCTCCCATCATCCAAAAATAATCTTGCTTAAATTGATAGGTGTTTGTTTCCTTTCCGTTGATAAAATATTTTCCGTCTTTTATTTCTAGGTCATTGTTCTCATACTCAGAAATAATTCTTTTATAAAACGGCATAGATGCTTTGTTTAGCGTAACTATATCGCCTTTAGCAGGAATGTAAATAGGGCCATAGTTATCTTGACTCCAAGCGTATTGTGGATCGTGTGGAAAAACTCCGGGATCATAAACTCCTTTAGGGTCTATACTTCTTTTAATAGAAACAACTTTAGGATCTTTTTTCATCAACAAAGCATGTTCTTTGTCTAAGTTGATAAAATACTGTGTTTTTTCAGAATTAAGTATAGAAGCTTCGCTAGGATTTACTTTGTATCCGTGAATAATTTCATCCGCAGTAAAAGGTTGATTGGTAGTTACGTAATAATTAAATTGAGGTTTTGCTCTATCTGGTAAAACCGTTTTATTCCCATTTATGTAAATGTATCCATTTTTAATTTCTAAGCTATCTCCAGGAATACCTACTGCTCTTTTTACATAGTTGGTTCTTTTATCTATAGGTTTGTAAGTATATTTTCCTGAATTGTCATTCCACATGGTTGCTAAAGAATCCGATGGCCATGTAAAAACAACAATTTCATTTCTTTTTACTTTTTGCAATCCAGGCAATCTAAAATAAGGCAATTCAACTCCTTTAATATAAGACGGCAATGAAGTTCCAGGAATAGAATCATGCACCATAGGCAATGCTAGAGGAGTGATTGGAGTTTTTGCTCCGTAGTGAAATTTACTCACAAACAAAAAGTCACCAATCAATAAAGATTTTTCTAAAGATGATGTTGGAATGGTAAATGGTTGCATAACATAGGTATGAACCATGGTTGCAGCCACCACAGCAAAAGTGATAGAGCTTACCCATTCTCCAGTTTTACTTGGTGGTTTGGTACTTCGGTTTTCGTTGTACTTTAGTTGGTCAAAAATTACATAGTTTAAGTAAAAGTTGTAGAATCCTAAAGATAAAATGGCCAACCAGGTATCTTTGGTTTCAAATTTTCTAAAACTACGTGCTATTTCTACCCAAATTACAGGAAATAGAATAAGATTAATAACAGGTACAAATAAAAGCAACACCCACCATTTAGGTCTTTTAATAATTCCCATTAGTACTACTGCATTGTATATTGGTACCAATGCTTCCCACGATTTTCTACCTGCTTTTTGATACAGTTTCCAAGTTCCTGCAAAATGTAAAACTTGTATGGTTAAAAAAAATACAATCCAGCTCATGTTTTTTCTTTTATATTATAAACCTAAAACGTCTCTCATAGAAAAGACTCCTTTTTTTCCTACAATCCATTCCGAAGCAACTACCGCTCCTAAGGCAAAACCTTGTCTGTTATGTGCTGTGTGCTTAATTTCGATACTATCCACTTCCGAAGTATAATCTACCACGTGTGTACCAGGTACTTCTGGACTTCTGATTGCTTTAATAGGTATGTGTAAATCTTTGCTAGCTTTGTCTACTTCCCATCCTTTGTATTTGGTGTGTTCTATAACACCTTCAGCCAAAGTGATGGCAGTACCACTAGGTTCGTCTAATTTTTGTTTATGATGTACTTCTTCCATTGTAACCTCGTACTGACTTAAATTTTTCATCATCTTAGCCAAGTGTTGATTCAATTCAAAAAAGATGTTAACGCCCAAGCTAAAGTTAGAGGCATAAATAAATGCACCTTGTTGTTCGTTACATAAACTAACCATATCTTGATAGTTTTGCAACCATCCTGTGGTACCAGAAACTACAGGTACTTGGTGTTTTAAACAATTAGAAATATTGTTAACAGCGGCTGTTGGAATGCTAAAGTCAATAGCTACATCGGCTTGAGTAATATCGTATTCTTTTGTGTTTTCATCTACTTTTACTACAATTTCATGCCCTCTGCTTACAGCTATTTTTTCAATAGTCTGTCCCATTTTTCCGTATCCTAGTAATGCTATTTTCATATTTAAAAATTAAGGTTTATGGACAAACCAACATAGTTTTGGTCGCTCCATTGATTTCTCATTAATTTGGGGTCAAAAGAAATTTTATCAGACATGTTAAATTGCAACAAGTGCGCATCTATACTTGCTTCTAAAATTTGCAATGCATACAAACCAATAAAAGTAAGCAAAGAAGTGTCTCGGTTTCTTCGTAAGACCTGTTGTGCGTTTTCTAAACTTGCTAAAGAAAAAGTATTGTAAAACTCGTCAATTTCTCCGGCGGTTCTTTGTTTAAAAGCTTTTCTATATCTTTTGTAAGAGGTGTTATTTATACTGTAATAATACAAACTACTGGCCAATGCTCCGTATACAATGGGTATTTTCCAATATCTTTTGTTGTAGGCTTGTCCCAAACCAGGTAAAACGGCAGAGTAAAAAGCGGCTTTGGCAGGAGACAAAGGATTGAAGTAATCTTCATCTAACAAAAAACTATTGTCGGTTTTCTCTTCTTCAGCTTCAGCTACCAAGCGTTCTGCATTAGCTTTGTTTTCAGTTTCCTTTGTATTGTTATCTGTTGTATTTTGAGATATGGAATACTGAAAGCTTAGTAAAAGCAGTAAACAGGCTATTATATGTTTTTTACTCACCAAGATTTAAAATTGCTTTGATTTGATTAAATTCTTCTTCGGAACTAAAAGAAATAGAAATTTTTCCTTTTCCTTTATCGTTGGAAGTAATAGCAACTTTCTGGCCAAAAAATTGATTGAAAGCTCTTTGATTGTTGGTAACAAATTCAGGAAGTTTTGCGGTAGGCTTGGCAGTTGTATTTTTTCCAGTTTTTAATTGGGATACCAATGCTTCAGTTTGTCTAACAGAAAGTCCGTCTTTTAAAATTTTTTCGTAAACTTCTAGTTGTTTGCTTAAATTGTCTAAGTTGATTAATGCTCTACCATGCCCCATGGTTACAAAACCATCTCTCATTCCTGTTTGTATAATAGGGTCTAATTTTAACAAACGTAAATAATTGGTTACTGTAGAACGTTTTTTTCCTACACGGTCTCCTAGTTCTTCTTGTGTAAGATTGATCTCATCAATCAAACGTTGATAAGACAAAGCAACTTCAATAGGATCTAGATTTTTACGTTGAATGTTTTCTACCAAGGCCATTTCTAGCATTTCTTGGTCGTTTGCTATACGAATGTAAGCAGGAATGGTTTTATTTCCTACCAGTTTAGAGGCTCTGTAACGTCTTTCTCCCGAAACTAGTTGAAATTTATGATCAACTCTTCGAACAGTAATAGGCTGTATAACTCCTAATACTCTAATAGAATCTGCCAGTTCTTTTAAGGCTTCTTCATCAAAAAAAGTTCTAGGCTGAAAAGGGTTTACCTCTATTTGATCTAAAGAAAGTTCTATAATATTTCCTACTATTTCTGTTGCTTTTTCGTGATTGGCTGAGCTAACACTCATATCATTTTCTTTCAACAACGCCGAAAGACCTCTACCTAAAGCTTGTTTTTTTGTTGCTTTTGCCATATAAAATAAGTTTAGTTCTTAGAAATTACCTCATTTGCCAAGCTGATGTAATTTACAGCACCTCTACTTGTTGCATCATAAGCTATAATACTTTCACCATAACTTGGAGCTTCGCTTAAACGGGTGTTCCTTTGGATAATGGTTTCAAAAACCATATCGTTAAAATGGGTTCTTACTTCTTCTACCACCTGATTTGAAAGTCGCAAACGAGAATCGAACATAGTTAATAGCAATCCTTCAATATCTAAGGATGCATTGTGTATTTTCTGAACACTTTTAATGGTGTTTAAAAGTTTTCCAAGACCTTCTAAGGCAAAATATTCACATTGGATAGGAATAATCACAGAGTCGGCAGCGGTTAAAGCATTCAACGTAATCAAACCAAGAGAAGGAGCACAATCTATAATAATAAAGTCATATTGGTCTTTAACAGATTTTAGTGCATCTTTTAGCATATACTCCCTGCGTTCTTTGTCTACCAATTCAATTTCTATAGCAACCAAATCTATATGAGCTGGAATTAAAGAAACATTAGGAGAACTAGTTTCAACAATACTTTCTTCAGGAGTACACGTATGTTCTAAAATTTCATAAGTTCCTTTTTCTACATTTTCAATATCTATTCCTAAACCAGAAGTTGCATTTGCTTGAGGGTCTGCATCAATCAATAAGACTTTTTTTTCTAAAACTCCTAAAGATGCAGATAAATTTACAGATGTAGTTGTTTTTCCTACGCCTCCTTTTTGATTAGCAATCGCAATAATTTTTCCCATGAATAGAATGCTGTTAGTGATGTGTGTAAAAGTACAATTATTTGTGACTAAATTAAAGCTAAGATATTAACAATTATAGTACCATTACAGGCAGTAAGGTTGTAAAATTGTTAACAACTTTGGCTTTAATCAGTTAGTGTTATTTTACAGGAATGTTTTTTAGAATTTCTTGTAAAAAGCACCAAAATTTTTGAACAGAAGGGATGCTAACTTTTTCATCTGGAGAATGTGCACCTCTAATTGTTGGACCAAAAGATACCATTTCCATGGTAGGATAAGGTTCTCCTATAATTCCACATTCTAAACCAGCATGACAAGCATTTACTTCTGGAGCTTCGTTAAAAAGTGTTTGGTATATGTTAGACATTAGTTGTACAATTTCTGAATGGGGCTTGGGTTGCCAACCGGGATAAGATCCGCTGGTTTGTACCTCAAAACCTCCTAAATCAAATGTACTGCTCAATTTCTGAACCAAGTCTTTTTTTTCTGTCTCTATAGAAGAACGTGTTAAACAAGCAATTTCTATGGTTCCGTTTGCTGCCGTTACCGAAGCAAGATTGTTAGAGGTTGCTACCAAATTAGCAATTGCAGCATCCATAGTATACACACCATTATGGCAGCTGTAAACTGTTTGCAAAAAAGTATGTTGGTCTATAGGAGATAATCCTTGTTTTTGATACGTTTGGGGAGACAAACCAAAAGTAATGTTGGGTTCCTTAACACTCCACTCTTGTCTTATTTCTTCAGCAATAGCTTCACAAGCATCTGTAAACTCCATTTCGTTACTAGGTGAAATCAAAGCTTCAGCTTCTCTTGGAATAGCGTTACGTAAGTTACCTCCCGAGAAAGAGATTAATTGAAAATTGACTTTTTGTTGTAGTTGGTATAAGAAACGAACCAAAATTAAATTTGCGTTTCCAAGCCCTTTGTGTATATCCATTCCAGAATGGCCTCCTTGCAATCCGTTTAAGGTAATTTTAAATACAGGTTGATTTTCTGGAATTAAAAAAGGGGTGTATTCTTTTTTGGCTGTGATGTCAATTCCTCCTGCACAACCAATTGTAATTTCATGATCTTCTTCGGTGTCTAGGTTTAGTAAAATATCTCCAGAAATAAAATTAGGAGTAAGCTCAAAAGCTCCTGTCATTCCCGTTTCTTCATCTATGGTAAACAAGGCTTCTAATGCAGGATGCTGTATTTTTTTATCTTCTAAAATACTCATAATTGCAGCCACCCCCATACCGTTGTCTGCACCTAAGGTTGTTCCTTTGGCAGTAACCCAGTCGTTAGCTATATACATTTCTATTCCTTGGGTTGTAAAATCGAATTTGGTATCGTTGTTTTTTTGATGTACCATATCCAAATGCGATTGCAAAGTCACTTTTTTTCTGTTTTCAAAACCAGGACTTGCAGGTTTTTTAATCAAAACATTTAAGGCTTTGTCTCTAGATGTTTCTAAACCTAAATTTTGACCAAAAGCTACCATGAAATCAGAAACCTGTTGTTCTTTTTTAGAGGCTCTTGGAATGGCATTAATGGCACTAAAATTTTTCCAAACACTTTTGGGTTCTAATTGACTGATTTCTTTTTTCATTGAATCTCTATAATGGTTTGGTCTAATGGTTTTCTAACTTTTTTCTCTTTAGCCATAAAGTCATCTTCGGCTCTAAATCCAACGGGCAAGGCAAGTACTGAAGTAAGACCTTTTTCTGATAAACCTAAAATTTCATCATATTTTGCTGGAATAAACCCTTCCATAGGACACGCATCTATTTTTTCTAAGGCACAAACGGTTAGTAAGTTACCTAATGCGATGTATGCTTGTTTGCTAAACGAAAGATGTTTTTCTTCGTCACTTTTGGTATCAAATTCGTTGATTAAAAAATCTCTAAAAGGTTTTAAGACTTCTGTGGGAGTATTTCTTATTTCTTGAACCAAGTTAAAATAAGTTTGTACATCTTTTCCATCAAAATGAGTAGGATGACAAATAACCAATAAATGTGAAGCTTCTACAACTTGTTTTTGACGAAAACTGTAAGCAAGCAATTGTTCTCTAATTTCAGCATTGCTAACCACTACTAAATTTAGTGCTTGTAGCCCGTAAGAAGTTGCGGTTAGGTTAAAAGCTTCTTTTAATAATTGTAATTGGTTTTGAGTAAGTTTTTTGGAAGTATCAAATTTTTTAGTGGCATATCTCCACTTTAAACTGTCTAAAATATTCATGTTGTGTTAATTTCTCTGCAAAAATAAGTTATTTATTTTTTAACTTGTAACAGAACAAACAATTCTGTTTGATAAATATAGGCTATGAAAGAAACTTTTTTACATTGGGTTTGGCAACAGCAGTTGCTAAATTCAACGACTCTTTGTACCACGGAAAAAGAAAATATTAACATTTTTAGAGCAGGAAGATTAAATACATTACAAGGTCCTGATTTTTATGAGGCTTTGATAGAAATTAATGGTCAAAAATGGGCAGGTACAGTTGAGGTTCATGTAAAATCTTCGGATTGGTATGCTCACCAACATCAACAGGATGAAAATTATAACAACGTAATTTTGCATGTTGTATACGAACACGATGTTGATGTGTATGACAAGCATAATAATACCTTGGCTACACTAGAACTAAAAGGTTATATAGACCCTAAGGTTTTGTTAAACTACAACGAATTGATGCGTAATCAAAATCAATGGATTTTTTGCGAGAAAAAGATAAACGAAATAGATGCTTTTATTATTCAAAACTGGTTAGAAAGAGTTTATGTAGAAAGATTGGAAAGAAAAGTTGCTGAAATTGAAATACTGTATGAAAAATCGAACAAAGATTGGGAGGCTACTTTGTTTTTAATGATGTCAAAGTATTTTGGAGGCAATCTAAACGGTATCCTTTTTATAGAAGCTTTTTTACAGGTCGATTTTTCCATCATTAGAAAACAAATGGTCAATCAAAATTTAACAGCATTGTTGTTTGGTTTGGCAGGCTTGTTAGAGAAAAACGACTATGAAGATCCATATTATCTTCAGCTACAACAAGAGTTTTTGTATCTGAAACAAAAATATCAATTAGAAAGTTTAGTTGTGCCTATCGTACATTTTTATGGCTGTAGGCCTCCTAATTTTCCTACTATTCGTCTGGCTCAATTAATAGGCTTGTATCAAAAGGAACATACGCTGTTTGCAAAGCTTATAAGTTTAGGAACAAGTCTAAAAAAGGATCAGGATTTATTTTCTGTTTCTGTAGATTTATATTGGCAAGAACATTACAATTTTGGGAAAACGTCAAAAAAATCACCTAAAAAAATTAGTAAACGTTTTATGGATTTACTATTGATGAATGTTGTGGTTCCAGTATTGTTTTTTTATGCCAAAACAAAAGGTAAAGACACTGCTAATTTGCTAGACTTGATGTACGGATTAGCTCCTGAACACAACAAAGTGATTGAAAAGTTTAAAGCCGTTGGTTTTTCGATTTCATCTGCTTTGGAAACTCAAGCGTTACTTACACTAAAAAAAGAGTATTGTGAAAAAGAACGTTGTCCAGAGTGTGCTATAGGTGCTGCCTATTTTAAAAAAGGATAAAACAAAAAACTAGGTTTTAAGATAAATCTAAATGATTACGGAATCACAAACCTGGTTTTTTGTTTTATTAGAATTTTGAAGATTTTTAATAAAGTTTTGGGAATTTCTTGGGATTTACTTCGTGAAACACATTGTATACACCTTCAAACACATCTTCGTGAGAAGGTTTGGAGAAATAATCTCCATCACTTCCATAAGCTGGTCTGTGCTCTTGTGCAGAGATACAAATAGGTTTGCTATCTAAATAATGGTAAGCATTTTGTTTATCCACAACTTTTTGTAAAATGTATGCCGATGCACCTCCTGGTACATCTTCATCAATAACTACCAAACGGTTGGTTTTGGCAACACTTTTAACAATATGATGATCTAAGTCAAAAGGCATTAAACTTTGCACATCAATTACCTCTGCATTAATACCAGCTTGTGCAAGCTCTTTTTGTGCTACTTCCATTACTATTTTTAAAGTAGACCCGTATGAAACTAGTGTGATGTCTGTTCCTACTTTAATAGTTTCTGCATATCCAACAGGTGTATAAAACTCTCCTAAATTTGTTGGTTTTTCTTCTTTTAAACGATATCCGTTTAGGTTTTCAATCACTACAGCAGGTTCGTCTGTTTGTAACAAAGTATTGTAAAAACCGGCTGCTTTGGTCATGTTTCTAGGAACCAACAGATGCATTCCTCTTAAACAACTTAAAATTAAAGCCATTGGAGAACCTGAATGCCAAATTCCTTCCAAACGATGGCCTCGGGTTCTTACAATTAAAGGAGCTGTTTGTTTACCGTATGTTCTGTAACGTAAACAAGCCAAGTCGTCGCTTAAAGTTTGTACTGCATATAGTATGTAGTCTAGGTATTGAATTTCGGCAATAGGGCGTAGGCCACGCAGAGCCATTCCAATTCCTTGTCCCATAATTGTTGCCTCTCTAATTCCTGTGTCAGCAACTCTTAATTCGCCAAACTTGCTTTGCAAACCTTCTAGTCCTTGGTTTACATCTCCGATTTTACCTGCATCTTCTCCAAAAATAAATAGGTTAGGATGTTTTTTTAATAGTGCTTCAAAATTGTCTCTTATAATAATTCGCGCATCTACTATTTCTTTTTGCTTGTTGTAAGTAGGTAGCTTTTCGGCAATGCTAGAGGCTCCTGTTCCAAAGTCGTTTAGCAATTTAGAACTGTATTTTTCTTGAGCGATAGGTAGGTTGGTTTGCAACCATTTTTGCAATAGTACTTTGCTAGAAATTTCTTCATTTCTAATATAACTCAGAACTTTTCTTGCTGTACTGTAAATTTCTTTTCGGTGTACTTCTTTTAAATCTGCTAAATCGTTACGTAATTTTTGGATGAAATTTTTATTAACACTCTCTTTACAAATCTTGTCTAAAATAGCAAGTAAGCTGTTTTCTTCTTTTTTTAGAGGAGCTAAAAAAGCATCCCAAGCGGCTCTTTTGGCAGCCATTACTTCTTGCTTGGCTTTTTTTTCTATAGCAACAAGTTCGCTTTCATCGTTTACCAAACGTAAATCCATTTCATCACTTTCTAAGTCGAAGTCTAAAATCCATTCACGCATCTTTTTTATGCAATCAAAATCTTTTTCCCATTGTAAACGTTCTTTGCTTTTGTAACGTTCATGAGATCCAGAAGTTGAATGTCCTTGGGGTTGGGTTACTTCACTAACATGAATCATTACGGGTACATGTTCTTCTCTGGCAATAGAGGATGCTTTGCTGTAAACATCTACCAATCCTGAGTAGTCCCAACCGTTGACTTTAAAAATTTCAATTCCTTTGTTGTTTTCATCTCTTTGGAATCCCGTCAGTACATCAGAAATGTTTTCTTTGGTAGTATGGTGTTTTTGATGTACTGAAATTCCATATTCATCATCCCAAATACTAGTTACCATAGGAATTTGTAACACTCCAGCTGCATTAATGGCTTCAAAAAAATGACCTTCACTGGTACTGGCATTACCAATAGTTCCCCAAGCGACTTCGTTTCCTTTATTGCTAAATTTTTCGTAGCCTTTTTGTACTGTTTTTTCTTGACGATATAGTTTAGAAGCATAAGCCAAACCTACCAATCGAGGCATTTGTGCTGCCGTACAAGATACGTCTGAAGCCGTATTGTATTGTTTCTTTAAGTTTTTCCAGTTTCCATTTTCATCCAAACTATGTGATGCGAAATGTCCTCCCATTTGTCTACCAGCAGCAAAGGGCTCGTGATTGATATCTGTATGTGCGTATAAACCTGCAAAGAATTGTTGCGGAGTAAGTTCGCCTAAAGCAAACATAAAGGTTTGATCTCTGTAGTAACCAGATCTCCAGTCTCCTTTTTGAAAGGCTTTTGCCATGGCGATTTGTGGAAGTTCTTTCCCATCACCAAAAATTCCAAACTTTGCTTTTCCTGTTAAAACTTCTTTTCGTCCTAACATACTACATTCGCGACTAAGAACGGCAATGTAATAGTCGTTTAATACTTCTTTTTTAAATTGATGAAAAGTCAATTCATGCTCATCTTTAGAATCTAAAGTAATAGCCATAGATCATTTTATTAGGTGTTCCAAAGTTACGTATTTCTACTGGGATTGGAAAAAATATCAAAAATATGACAAATTAGAAGGTTAAAAGAGTTGTTGTTTTAAAAACTTTACAATTGGTTGTGCTTTTAAAGTAACGGTAAAACGTATGGTGTTCAGGTAGTTTGGGTTGTTGGTAACCCAACCTTCTTTATTATAAATAGGTAGGTAAAGTTCAAAAAGATCGGGAACAAAATTTAGACGAACCCCCCCTTCATAATCAAAAAATGGACGATGAAATTTACTTTTTTGCAAAGATACGTTTTGAAAAGTTTCTATCCATCTCCAAATTCCTACACTGGTGTTTACACTTGTTAACCATTGGTTGGCAAAACCTGGCTGATTTTGGGAAACAAATCCCCCTTGCGCTTTAAAATATTGTTGACTTAAGATTCCACTATTTTCAGATCTTCCCAAGTAGGGGAGTTCAAACAAATAATCGTTAGGAGTGTGTTGATTGTAGCTAAAATAATCACTTTGGGTGCGATTGCTAAAAAAAACTCCTCCAAAAAAACGAAACTCTATAGGTCGTTTGTTGTTGGTTAAGTGACGATATCTAAAATCTAAATTTAATTTTGAAAACTTAGAAGCAACTTCTACACTTGTATTTAATCGGTAATCGTGAATTAATTGATTTTTTCGATACTCGTAATCTACTTTAAATAATTGATATTGGTCTTCATCTGATTTTTCTAAACCAGCAAGTACTTCTTTATCAATAGCTAAATACATTGCTCTTATTTTGTTAATTCCGATAGCTCTTAAATTTTTTTGTTTAAAACTAAAAGAAATGTAAGGTGATAAGGTGTTGTAGTTTAAGTCGTTGTCGTAGTGGTAATTACTACCACTTATACCAAAGCTGTATTCGTAAATAGAAGTCTTTTCTGGAAAAACACGGTAGTTTAAATTAAAACCACCTGTAATACTTTTACTTAAAGTACTATAGGTTGGCTTTAGCATGTATTCAAAGTTTTTGTGCATGTAAGCCTTGTTTTGCAAACTAAGTCCTAAAATTATACCATCGTAATAGTTATAAGAGGCTTCAGGTTTCAAAAAAACTTGATGTTTTCTAGGGTTGTTATAGTCTTTTAAAAGTTTAATTTGTAACGGACGTTCAAACAATTTTGGATGTTTGTTTTTCCAGTTGTTTCGATGGTTGATTTCGGGATATATATTTTCATAGTTCAACACTACTTTGTCTAAGCTATCATTGGCAATAGTTATTGTTTTAGAGCCAGTAAACCCATTGACCCATGTTTTGCTTTTTATTTTTTTTCCTTTAAGTCCATAAACCGCAACAGGTGTTTTAATACTTCTTTTGTTTTTTAGAACCACCTGCACACTGTCTTTTTTAAATTTAGCGGTACTAATTTTATGATCGATTTTTTTCTTTGTTCCCAACCATTCTTTTTGAAACCAAGAAATATCCTGATCTGTATGCTGTTGCAACAACGCTAAAAAAGCATTGGCTGTGGTAGCTTTATTTTGTTGTGTGTATAGAAAATCGGCAATAGTTTTGTCTAATACCTTTTGTCCTACATAATTTTTTAGATACATAAACCCTAGTCCAGCTTTATAGGGAGAAATTACTTTTTTGTTAAAATTAGAGAGATCTTTTAGTGGGGTGTTTAGACTTTGATCTAGATTTTCTCTGGCTGTAATTTGGTGAACTATAGAAAATTTATCAGTAAAATTTTGCTTGGCAATGTTCATACTCCTTACTCCCCAAATTCTAGAAAGGCCTCCCATAATTTTTACATCAGGATAAAATTGCTTCATATATTTTTCAAACAAGTATACTTCTAGACCTTCTACAAACCAATAATCTTTTTTTTTGTCTACTGCTAGCGTTTGGGTAAGATACTCGGTGGTTAACGCTTTAAAAAACTCTGCTTCCCATTTAAACTGATTGGAGAAAGGATGTAGCCAATCAGGTAAAAATTTTAGTTCGTAAATTGGATTTTTATTATACTTATGCTCTTCTACAAGTAGTTGGTGGTTTGGAAAAACGTCTAGTTCTTGTAGTAAAAAGAAGAGCATTTTTTGCATGGTAACACGCTGGTCTGTTAACGGAATTTTATGGCTAATAAAATTGGTGTTAATTCCTACAGGATAAGTTGGTATGTTAAAATAAGGTTTTAAAAAAATAATGCTTAAATCCGCATGGGTATAGTTTTTTCCTTCCAAACTATAGGTAGTGTGAGTTTTGTTGGTTTCTTTGATTGTTTTAAAATCACTGTATAAATGATATCCTAGAGGAGTGGTAAACGTTATTTTATAGTCGGTAGGAGGGTTGTACTGGTAGTTTAAATTCTGATGACTTTCGTACAACCATTGATGTTTTTGAGAGTTGTAAACAGCGGGAGTTAAGTACCAGTCTCTTAAAAAATAATCTACACCTTCGTAACCGTGCCCCGTAAATTTAGCATCAGGAAGTTGTATCAATACATCCAACGTTACTACCAAACTATCTTTGGGTACTAAAAAATCATCCAAAGGAATTTCTACCAAATCTACCTGTTGTGCGGGTATTTTATAAGTTGCGTTTTGTTGGTTGATGGTCGTGTTGTAAAGTTCGCTAAACCCTTTTTCTTTGGTAGGTGCAAAATAAAATTCGGTCTTGTAATCTTCTAACAAACGTTTGGCTAGGGGAGTTGAGTTGTCTTTGTAGCTGTTAGCCCAATTTCGTAAAACTATTTTTTTTAAAGTGTCTGTGCTGTTGTTGTAATAAATAATTTGTTGTTTTAGCTTTAATTGTTGTTTATCAGGTAATAATTCAGCGTTTATAGTCAATTGATTATTTTGACTATATACGCTGAACGTGGTTAAAATTAAAAAGAGGTTAATGAATAACTTCAAGATTAAAAGTTAGGTTTTAATTTGTACTTGTTGTAAAAGTTGTTTAGATGTTCTACGGCTTCGTCGGCAGAGTCTACCAATCGGAAAAGGTTTAAATCTTCAGGGCTAATTGTTTTGTACTCATCTAACAATCGTTCTTTGATCCAGTCTAACAATCCAGACCAGTATCTTTTTCCAACTAAAACAATAGGGAAACGTCCAATTTTTTTAGTTTGTATTAGTGTAATTGCTTCAAACAATTCATCCAAAGTTCCAAATCCACCAGGCATAACTACAAAACCCTGAGAGTATTTTACAAACATGACTTTTCTAACAAAAAAATAATCAAAGTTGATGTTCTTGTCACGATCAATCCAAGGATTGTTGTTTTGTTCAAAAGGTAAATCTATATTTAGGCCTACTGAAGTTCCGTGTCCTTTGTTAGCTCCTTTGTTTCCTGCTTCCATAATCCCAGGACCACCCCCTGTAATAATACCAAAACCACTTTGGGTTAATTTGTAAGCAATCTCCTCTGCCAATAAATAGTTGGTGTCTTTAGGAGAGGTTCTAGCCGAACCAAAAATACTTACACAAGGGCCTATTTTAGACATGGTTTCAAAACCATTTACCATTTCGGACATAATTTTAAAAACGGCCCAAGAGTCATTAGTTTTAATTTGATTCCAATCTTTTTGGATAAACTTATTGTAAATTCTAGACTCTTCTTGTTCTTGTTGTTCCTTTTCTGTCATAATTTTCGATATAATTAGTCAATATAAATAAAAATTAAGAAATTTCATAGAGCTGGTGGTCGCTGTATAGTTTTACCAATGCTGCTACCGACCATGCCTGATGAATACAGCCTCTACCTGCTAAAGGATTGTTCCCGTCAAAAATTTCGGATATGCAATACAAACCGTCTTGTTGGTAAAAATGTTCTTTAAGCGGTTGAAGGGCTTTGACGACTTTTTTCTTTGCTGCGGTAGAGTATTTTTTGGTTTTTAAGTAAGCCTCAAAATAATCCATTAAGATAAATGTCCAAACCGTTCCTTGATGATAGGCTAAGTCTCTATGCCATTGATTGCCTCCGTAAATTCCTTTAAAATCAGGATCATCAGGTGCCAATGTTCTTAATCCGTAAGGAGTTAGTAGTTTTTCCTCCACTTTCTTTACAATTTCCTTCTCTTCTTTTTGCGTTAACAAAGAAAATGGCAAGCTAACTACATAAATTTGATTGGATCTAAAACAATCATCAATTCCATTTTCTCTATCATAAACATCATTTAAATAGCCTTTATTATTTAAAAAATAGGTTTTAAAATTGGTGGTAAATTTATTTGTAGTATGTACTATTTCTCTTTTTACCTTTACTTTACAAGCTTTGGCAAATTCTTGATAAATACACAAAGCATTGTACCATAAAGCGTTAATTTCTACAGGGCAACCCATTCTGGGCGTAACTACGTGGCCGTTTACCAAGGCATCCATCCAAGTAAGTTGCACACCGTCTTCGCCACCGTATAAAAATCCTTCGGGAGTAACATGTATGTTATAACGAGTTCCTTTTAAATGCTGTACCAGTATTTTTTCTAGTGTTTTTAGATTCTTTTTAACAAAGTCTAAATCATTAAATTTTTGATGGTATTCGTACAAACTTACAAACAACCAAAGTGTAGCATCTATCGTATTATATTCTACTTCTTGATTAGAAAAATCAGGAAAACGATTTGGTAACATTCCTTTGCTGGTGTACTTTAAAAATGTTGATAACAAAGATTTTGATGTTTTTTGATCTCCAATAGCAATTGTCAGTCCTCGCATGGCAATCATGGTGTCTCTTCCCCAATCGGTAAACCAATGGTATCCTGCAATAATAGTTTTAGATTGTGTTGTAGCTCTTTTTACAATAAACTGATTTCCTGACCATAGCAAATCATTATAAAAAGTATGTTTACTAAGCTTGCTCTTTTGTTTTTTAATGAAACGTTGGTGATTGATTTCTAAATTTTCAATGTTTTTTCCAACCATTTCGGCATCAGTACTAAAGCTGATTTTTATTTTTTCTCCAGGTGCTAAAATCAGTTTTACATAGCCCAATCTGTACAAATCTTCGGTGTCGGGTTCTCCTCTATAGGTTTCTTTTCTTAGTTTAAAGTCTTTGTACCAAGCATTGGCGGGTACAAACTCTCCTTCGGACCAGTCCCAATAAGCGTGGTTTTGGTTAGGCAGGTTAACTTTTATGTAACCGTCTAATTGTTCATAGCTTAGAGGAGGGTGGTGCTCTTTGTAATTGTTATGGTAATCTTTAAACTCCCATAAGGGATGCAATTCAAGCAAGTATGCTTTTTTTCCAGTATTTTGATAGCTAATTACTGTGGTGTTGCTACCCTGAGCCATAAATAGCTGTTTTCTTAACTTCCAGTCTTCCTGACCATAGGACCAGGTTAACATGGGTTTTCTAGAAAAATTTTGCAAATACAAATGTCCTTTTGGATGGATTGTTTTTGTGTATTGATTTACAGACAAATCACAATAAGTGTTATTAATAAAGACACGTTCTTCTATTTTTCCTACAATAACTTTTCTGTCTGTTGGCGGATTGTAAGAGGCCACTAACAATCCGTGATATTTTCTAGTATTAGCTCCTGTAATACTACTAGAAGCATAGCCACCTAGGCCATTGGTTTCTATCCATTCTAGAGTTAATAGTTCATCAATTTCTTTTTCTTTCAGTTTCATAAAATTTCACAACTTTTTTAGAATTTTTAACAAATTTTTACTTGTTAAATATATCAAATCCTATACAGAGTAGTGAATGTTTTACAGGCTTTATTCAGGTAAGGCCTAGGAAAAAATTAAATCAATTCTTTCTTTAAAAAACGAGCGGTATGACTTTTTTTGTTTTTACTAATTTCTTCTGGAGTTCCCTTACATACAATGGTTCCACCACCTTTTCCTCCTTCTGGGCCAATATCTATAATATGATCGGCTAATTTAATCACATCCATATTGTGTTCTATAATTAATACAGAATTTCCCTTATCTACCAATTTCTGTATAACTTGCATTAACACACGGATGTCTTCAAAATGCAAGCCAGTAGTAGGTTCATCCAAAATATAAAAGGTGTTTCCTGTATCTCTTTTAGACAATTCTGAGGCTAACTTAATGCGTTGTGCTTCTCCTCCTGACAAGGTGGTAGACTGTTGTCCTAAGGTAATGTATCCCAAACCAACTTCCTGTATGGTTTTTATTTTTCGATAGATTTTAGGAATGTGTTCAAAAAAATCTACGGCTTCGTTAATGGTCATTTCTAATACATCAGAAATGGATTTTCCTTTGTAACGAATTTCTAAGGTTTCTCTATTAAAACGTTTTCCTTGACACGTTTCACAAGCTACGTGTACATCGGGTAAAAAGTTCATCTCAATCACACGCATTCCACCTCCTTCACATGTTTCGCATCGACCTCCTTTTACATTAAAAGAAAAACGTCCTGATTTGTAACCGCGAATCATTGATTCTGGGGTTTGTGCAAATAGTTTTCTGATTTCATCAAACGTTTTGGTATAGGTAGCAGGGTTAGAACGTGGAGTTCTACCTATGGGCGATTGGTCTATGTCAATTACTTTGTCAATATGTTCTAATCCTTTTATACTTTTGTAAGCGTGTGGTTTTTGTACACCGTTGTAAATATGCGCATTTAAAATAGGGTACAAAGTTCCGTTGATTAAAGTCGATTTTCCGCTTCCTGAAACTCCGGTTACACAAATTAGTTTTCCTAATGGGAAATGTGCAGTTACGTTTTTTAAATTATTTCCATTGGCACCTGTTAACACAAGCTCTTTTCCGTTTCCTTTTCTTCGTTCTTTGGGTAAGCGAATGGCTTTTCTACCCGTTAAATAATCAGCTGTTAGAGTACTTACTTTAGAAAATAAATCATAAGAGCCTTGGCTTACAATTTGTCCTCCGTGCACACCTGCTCCAGGTCCTATATCAATCACGTGGTCGGCACGTTCCATAATGTCTTTATCGTGTTCTACTACTAATACAGAGTTTCCTACATCTCTTAGTTGCTCTAGAGAATGAATTAATTTTTCATTATCTCTTTGATGCAAGCCAATACTTGGTTCGTCTAAAATATATAGGACTCCAACCAATTGAGAACCAATTTGGGTAGCCAAACGAATTCTTTGTGCTTCTCCTCCTGATAAGGATTTAGAAGAACGATTTAGTGTTAGATAATCCAACCCTACATCTAATAAAAACTGAATTCGGGTGTTAATTTCTTTAACAATTTCGGATCCAATAATTTGCTGTTTGTTGCTTAGTTTGTCATTTAAAGAAGAAAACCAATCAGCAAGTTCGGTAATGTCCATCGATACCAAATCTCCTATGTTGTAGCCATCAATTTTAAAGTATAAAGATTCTTTACGTAAGCGACTTCCATTGCACTCAGTACAAAGTTCATCGTTCATAAAATCTTTGGCCCAACGCTGAATACTTTTAGACTCGTTATTTTGATGTTGGTGTTCTATAAAAGATACAATTCCTTCAAAATCTATTTGATAGGTTTTGGTAACTCCCGCTACTTTTGCATTTACTTTGATGTTCTCTTTACCACCATACAAGATAATATCCAATGCTTTTTGCGGTATTTTATGGATGGGATCTTCTACAGAAAAATCAAAAGCTTGTGCAATGCTCTGTATTTGTTTAAAAATCCATGTGTTTTTTTGAGTTCCTAAAGGAACAATTCCTCCGTTTTTAATAGACAAACAATCGTCTGGAATTACTTTTTTTAAAGAAACGGTAGCTACATGACCTATTCCGTTACAGGTAGGACAAGCTCCTTTGGGCGAGTTAAAAGAAAAAGAGTTGGGCTCGGGTAGTGGGTACGAAATTCCAGAAGTAGGACACATCAACGCACGACTAAAATAACGTGGTTTGTTTTCATCAAATTTTAGGACCATTAATACACCATCTCCTGCATACATGGCTGTTTTGATGGTTTCTTCCAAGCGCTTTTCTTGTTCTTGATGAATTACCAGTCGGTCAATTACAATTTCTATATCGTGGGTTTTGTAGCGGTCTACTTTCATTCCTTTGGTAATGTCTACAATTTGACCATCGACACGTACTTTTCCAAAACCTTGCTTTCCTATTTGCTCAAACAACTCTCTATAATGCCCTTTTCTAGATTTGATTACGGGAGCTAAAATCAACGTTTTTTCTCCATCAAAATCTTTCAAAATCAACTCTTTAATTTGCTCATCTGTGTAACTTACCATTTTTTCATTGGTTTCGTACGAATAAGCATCGGCAATACGAGCATACAGCAAGCGTAAAAAATCATATATTTCAGTTACTGTTCCTACCGTAGAGCGTGGACTTTTGTTGGTGGTTTTTTGTTCAATGGCTATTACTGGCGAGAGTCCATCAATTTTATCTACATCAGGACGTTCTAAACCACCTAAAAACTGACGAGCATAAGCCGAAAAAGTTTCAATATATCGTCGCTGACCTTCTGCATAAATAGTGTCAAAAGCTAAAGACGATTTTCCACTACCGCTTAAACCCGTTATTACAACCAATTGGTCTCGTGGAATATTAACATCAATATTTTTTAAATTATGTGCTCTTGCTCCTAAAACTTCAATGTATTCGTTTGCTGCCATGTGATTTTTTACAAAGTCACGAAGTTACTATTTTTAGCATAAAATTAAAGTTCGATTCTGAGCTTTGTTCCCTTATAGATGTATTCTAAAAAAGTGAAGAAGGTTCAAAAAATTTTTGCTGTAAACTTTCTTGAATTGCTTTGAATATTACTTTTTTTAATTTAGAATCTAGCTGATTGTTACTCACGTATTTTTGATTGATTTCTAATTCTATACCAATATAATTTTTTATAAAATCTTTGCGTAATGTTTTGGTAAAGCCATCACTAACACCACGGTAAGGATAATTGTAACGAACGTTTAAAGCGGGTTTTCGTTCTAAAAGAGCTTGCTTTAAGTTTTTTGCATACCATTTTTCAATACTCCTAGAAGGATCGTATAAAATTCCTATATCGCATTGCCTAACCGCACCATTTAAAATAGGGGTAAAGGTATGTACAGACAGGTGTAAGACTACGTTATTTTGATCTAAATTACTATGAATTTGTTCTTTAATTTTACCTCTATAAATATGATAATACTGTTCTAGGATTTGTTTTTTTTCAATGACTGGTAAGTGTTTGGCATAGTCCGAAAATAAATCAGGATGGTGCAATGATCGGTTTAACTCTACCAACAAACGACTTATTTGATTGCTTTTTTGAAAAGTAGCTAGTGAACTTAAATGCAAAAATAAATCCAACGAACCTAAGTCAAAACCTTTATGAGTTTGTAAAACTTGTGGATGGTTTTGAAATAGGTATTGGTATTCTGGTGGCAGTCTATTACCTCCGTGCTCACAGGTTAAAATCAATTTCATTGACAAGGATCAAATAGTTGATTGTTGTGCAAACAGCTACTTAGCTTTTGGTAAATCTGATGCAAATTTTTACTTGTCGGATTCTTTTCAAAAGCTTTGGTAATTCTGCTTGCTAAAGTTCCGTTTTCTAATAAATATACAAGTGTCTCTTGATGCTCTGTAGCAATGTGGTGTTTAACACATTTGTACAAGTGTTTCCAAATACCACTAACTGTTGTAGTTTTTTTTAAACCAAGTTCTTGTAAATATGTTGCATTGGTGATGTTGTGCTGTTCTGCATCTAAAATACTTTGATTTAATAATGTGGCTAGCACATCAATATCCATCTCTTTTTGACTTGCCAAGCTGGTAAAAGGTTGGGTTATCAACAATTTTAAACTTTCTACAATTAACATAGCAATAGCAACATCTGCTTTTGGACATTCTTGCAAATCTAAAACTCTAATTTCTATGGCATTTCTATCAAACCTAGCAATTGCTCCTCTAGAGTTTACAAAATGAAAATCTAAAATTCCTGTAGGATCATGCGGAGCTATGGCTTTTTGGATAGGATGATAAATAACATCGTAATACGCTTGTTTACTATATACGGCCTCTGGAATTACTTTTCCTGCAATGATAGGGATTTGTTTCTGGTTGTGTTTGTATTGCTCCAATCGGCTGTCTTTATAGCCTGTTAATTGTCCGTCTAAAATAGGAGAACTAGCAGATAAGCCTGGTAAAATAGGCAATAAAATACGAATGGCAGCATGCAGTTTAGCAAATTCATCATCGTTGTAAAAAGGGAGGTTAAGGTGCATACTTTGTAAGTTGCTCCATCCATGTCCTTTACAGCCAAAAATAGTATCGTACAATTGGTAAATATCTTTGGCTCCATAAGGCCAAAGAGCAGTTTCTGTCAACGGATTCATAAAAGGATGACAGGCAGTTCCTAACAATTTGGCTTGTTGATTTTTTAGCAGTAGGTTAATTTCTAAAATATTTTGATGAAAACTATGTGCAAGTAAAGACAAGTCCTTAGCTGGCCCATTGGTTTTTAGTTCTACAACATGGGCTACCAATTCATTACTCCACGCAATGGTTCCATTATCTATATCGTCGGTTATGGTTCCGTTTTTTGCCAAGAACAAATCGGCAACAACGGGTTGTATATGTAATGATTGTTGGTTTACAACCATATATTCTAGCTCTACACCAATAACATCAAAAAGGTGATAGTTGGTTTTCATGTTATGTGAGACGTTTTTTAAATGCGTTTAATAATTGGGTGTATATCAAATCTCCGTAATAAACATCTTCTACCCCAACATCTATGTTAGGGTTATCGTTAATTTCTATAACCATGGGTTGGTTGTTAATTACTTTAATGTCTATTCCATACAAGCCTTTTTCCATTAATTTAGCGGCTTTTATGGCTAGGTTAATGACTTTTTTAGGAACTTTTTCTATAGGCAAACAATCTGATAAACCTTCTTGTTCTTTTTTCTTTTTGGCCTTCCAGTTATAGATTTGCCAGTGATCTTTAGCCATGTAATATTTGCAAGCAAAAAAAGGAACATTGTCTAAAATTCCAATTCTCCAATCATAATCAGAGGGGCAAAATTCTTGTGCAATGATTAAATCCGACTCGGATAGCATTTCATGTACCATAATATCGTATTCTTCTTTAGAAGTTGCTTTTTTTACGCCAAAAGAAAAGGTAGAATCAGGGGCTTTTAGCACACATGGAAAACCGATAGTATCTACCAAAAGTTCTTTATTCTGATGATGAACAATCATCGTTTTAGGCGTATGAATATTGGCATTTTGCATGGCCTCTGCCATGTAAACTTTGTTACAACATTTTAAAATTGCATCAGGATAGTCTACAATAGCCATCATTTCTTGCTGTGCTTTTCTTGCAAAAGTATAAGCTTCGTTGTTTACTTCGGTACTTTGTCTAATAAACAAAGCATCAAAAGAAGATAAGCGAGACAAGTCTTTAGGGTAAACTAACTCGGTATAAATGTGCATTTTCTCAGCAACATCCATTAGCTTTTTTATTGCTTTAGAGTTGCTAGGAGGTGCAGGGTCGTTTGGATTTACCAAAATAGCCAAGTCAAATTCGTACTTAGTTTGTTTAGGTTTGTCATATCTTTTTTTAGAAAAGTAATGTTCGGCAAACAATAACACACTGTCCCAATGTTCTGAAGGAATTTCTGCTTCAGAAATAGGAGCTATTTGTTGTACTTGCCATTTGTGGTTGTAAACAAAATGAACTCTCATAAAAGGAACTTGAAAGTGTTTGTAAAACAGTCCGCTAAGTTCCTTGTATTTTTGAGCCACGTTTTGACCAAAGTAGATACTCAGTACAAATTCTCTGGATTTAATGTTTTTTAAACTTTGTTGGATGATTTTATCAAATTCATCCGATACTATTTTTACAATTTTTTGCGATTTAAAATCGACTAAATTTTTAACTGTTGGTGTAACTAAATGACCGCGAGCTTCTGCAAGCAAAGAAACATAGTATCCTTTAGATTGGTAGCTATAATCTTTACAAAGATTAAAAACACGTGTGTTTTTTTGTAATGAGTAGGCAGGGTTGGTAAGGTATTCTTGAGAAGAAATAACAGCAATTGTGTCAATCGAAAAATTCCATTTTTCTGGTTGATTTACAACAATATACTTGTTCATTTAAAAGTGTTCATTCGTATTAATTTTGGTTGTAAATGTATGAGAAAAAAGAATACAAAATCAAAAAAAATAAAGGGAACTAAAAAAATATTTTAGCTCCCTTTTGTAAAATAAAGAAAAAAATAAATACTATTTTTTCCAGTATTGGTTCATTGCTTTATTTTTTTCTTTTCCAATAACGTCCTTAAATTTTTTGGCATAAGCTTGTCTTACGTCCTTCATTTTTGCTTTTTTAGCTTCTTGATCCAAATCACTTTTTCTAATTTCTTTTAATTCTGCTTGTTTTTCTTTGTTAATAGCCAACACTTTTGTTTTTTCTTCTTGTGTTAAACCAGCGTGTTCAATGGCTCCTTTAAATGTTTTCTTTTCTTGTGCGTTTACTGTGATAGCCATGAAAAAGGCAATCACCATTACTAGTTTTTTCATCATTGATGTTTTTAAAATTGGTGTATCAAAGATGTTGTTATAGGGTTATTATTGGTTGTTGATTTGTTTTTTTATAGGCTATAAATGATTTTTTAAAACTAGATAAGTGTTTGAAAGTTAATGTTTCGCAAATGTAAGTTCTACAATTTCAGGAATTCCTTTTTTTTCTAACACACGCAAACGGTATTTTCTAGCAGAAACCTCTTTAAAGGCTCCTTTTTCGTGAAAAGTACCGATGCCTCCTTCGTACAAGGTAATCCATTTATTTTTAACCAAAGCTTCTATTACGTATTTTTGAATCGTTTTTTTGTAGCCTGCATGCATTGAAAAATAGTTGAAGCTTTCTTGTTTTCCAAAGTCTAACTCTATCCAAGGAGAAGCATCATCTTTGTGTGCTTGCCAAGCCGTAAATAGGTTTAAATCTAACAAGTTTCTATTTTTTATTTCTGAGGGTATTAAATTACTAGATGTTTTTACAGCTACATTTTTATGGGGATTTTCAACCTTAGGTAATCTTTTATAAGGTTTAGATAACATTACTTTTTTACCTACTTCTTGCAGTCGTTTAACAACATTATCATCCATCAACCCCTTGTTGTTAGGAGCAGCATTTAATAAATAGTTGCTGTAGTGTTGGTTGGTATACTGCAATTCGTCAATAATTTCATCCACAGGTTTTAAATCTAGTTTTTCGTAACCTTTTTCCCAAAACCAGGTAGGTTGTAATACAGGTCCTTGCTGAGAAGGGAAAGTATTGTCATACGGAATGTGTTGTCCATGAGTAGCTTCGTAATGCACCACTTGCGTATAGGCTAAATCGGCTCTACAACTATGATTAATTACTAAGCAGTTGGGTTGAATAGAGTGAATATGATCTGCTAAAACAGCATAAGGAAGTTCTTTAAAGTCTGGCCCTTTTCCCCAACGAGATCCCCAACCATCAATTACAATACAGTTAATTTTACCGTAGTTGGTTAAGAGTTCTGTTAACTGAGCTTTTGTGAATTCAATATTTTCTTTGTTGATGTTTCCATGTTCCACTCCGTGATGTCTATCCCAAACTGAAAAGTACAAGCCAACAGCTAAACCTTCTTTTCTAAAGGCATTTACATATTCCTTAACAATATCAATGTTTTTATATTCCTCTTTAGCTGATGCAATGTCATAGTTAGATACTTTGGTATCCCATAAGCTAAATCCGTCATGGTGTTTGGTTGTAAAAACACCATATTTCATACCAGCAGCCTTTGCTGTTTTTGCCCATTGACTACAATCTAACTCCGAGGGTTGAAAGTCTTTGGGATCATGAAAAGGGTAGGCCCATTGTTCTGCATGATATGTTCCCATATTGTAATGGATAAACATACCGAATTTTAGATTCAAAAAATTACGAACATTGTCTGTGTTTTCTTGTGCGTAAAATGAATGAATTGTAAGTATCAGAAAATTGAAAAGGATGGTATTTATTTTTTTCATATTGCTAATATAACTATTTCAATTTCCAAGTTCTAATCCAATCGTATTGAGTGGTTCTTTGTTCCCAAGTTCCACTTTCTACCAATCCTCCATCATCTGGTAACGGATTCCAGTCGTATGTTTCTATAGCCATTTGTAAAAAAGCAGGCATGTCCCATTCTACAGTTGGGTTTAGCGTGTATTTGTATTCACCATCTAAAAAACATAAAATTTCTGTAGGGCTTTTCCACCATGCTCCATATACATAAAAACGTTCGTGGTTTTTTGTTGGAGTATAGACCATTTTTTGATCTCTTTCACTTTCTGGATGACAGTTGGTTTTTCTATGTATGGCGTTAGAGTGAAAAATTTGATCCCATTTTTTGGCCCATGTATGTGTTTTTTCTGTCAATCTACCTACACACTCTTGTATGTCTAGTTCTTCTTTTTTTTCACAATCGTATTTGGTCATTAACCAAAAAGTAGAAGACATGACTGTTGCGTTTGCTTTCATTCTGGTTTCAAAATACCAACCTACTTTACCTGCGTGTAAAGAACGTACAATGGCTCCTTGATGGGTAAATGTTTTGCCTTTTTTTGTTATAGGTTTGTCTAATTTACTAACGGTTACATTCATTTTTCCGTCTTTAATAACAACATTTTCTGCTCTAAAAAGTCCTGGTGCACGTCCGTCCCACATCCATCCGTTTCCTATAGGATTGTCCTGCCATTTTTTTGAATCAAGTTTATTGCCTTTAAATTCATCAGACATATTTTTTACTTGTACCCATTTTTTTTCTAAAGGTTTAGGGTCTTGACCTTTTAAAAAATAGGGAGTGCTTTGTGCAGTACTTGTAGTAATGCACCCAAGACAAAGTGCCATAGCGGAGATTATTATTTTCATTTTAATTTTATAAAAGTTACCTAGCTAAATTAAAAATGAAGTAGGGTGTTTAGGAATAATAAGCAACTATACCCTAATACAAATGATGAATGTTGTGTTATTGTACCGTTTTTTAAGTTTTTTTAAAAACCAAAATGGAAGTGTGTTTTGTTCTTCTGTAAAGAATGTTAAGTTTACAAGCATAAATCCTAAATTTATTTTACTTGTATGTTACAGTATAAATTGTAATTGCCTTATCTTTTTCTAAAAAAACAGAGACTGCTTGTATATGTAGCTAATATCATTAAAAGACAAAATAGAACTCAATTTTGTGAAATAATGATAGTGCATATTGAAGTTGTAAGTCAGAGTTGTGGTTTTTTGTTTAAAAAATCAACTAAAGACTATAAAAAGATATAACCTAGGCCAAATAAAAACGGATGTAAGCCCGCTTCGTTTCTTTTTTCAATTTTAAGATAAATACCATTTTTTATATTTGATTCTATACCATAACCAAATAAAAAGTTAAAACCGTAACTTTTCTGAAAACCATTATGTATTTGACTAATCCCACTTTTGTCTTTTATACTAACCATACTAAAATTATATCCAACAAAAGCATAGGGCCTAATTAGTTTGGTATTAAAAAAGTTGTATTGAAATTGCATTGGAATTGAAAACATTTTGGTTATTAATTCGTCTTCTAAAGGTTTACCGTACCAGTTATAGCTTGTAGTTTTTTTATTTTGATGGTAATATGCAAGTCCTAAATTTAAAGAGATGTTTCTGTTAATATCAGGATAATAAATTCTTAGAAAAGCTTGTCCATATACTTCAGTTAAATCAGAAACAATTCCAAGTCCAGTTCCTGCATTTACAATCCATTGATAGATGTTTTTTTCTTTAGTTTCTACTGTTACTGTTTCAAAACCCAGTATGCTATTGTGTTTTTTAATAAGTCTTGCTATCGATTTTTCAGAAAAACTTAGGTTCTCTATTTCTTTTTTTAATTTTCCCTTAAAAGCTAAATGCAAAATACCTTTGAATTGATATCTTGTTACTTGAAGATCTCCATGCATTAGTCTATCTTTCTGCAATGCAAATGTTTCTTTTTGTGGGTTTTCAAGAATAAAGATGGCTCTTTTATTATAAAAACTTTTATACAAAGACATTCCGTCTTTACTTTTTATAAGTTGACTTGCAAAAAGAGAAGTAGTTTCAGAATTATTATTAATTTTTAAATCTTTAAACAAGCTAAAATATTTGCCTTTGTTAGTTGTAAAAGAATTGATTCCTGAGCTAGTATCGTAGGTAGTACATTTTGTGTCAAGAGTACTTTTTTTAAAACAAAATCCTTTTGTAAGGTTCGGTAATTCTTCGGACCTGATAAATCCTTTTACAATTGTACCGTCTTTTTTATAAAGAGTAGCTTTTTCGTAAGTTTCTTTTAATTGGGCGGTTCCATATTTTGTTGATAAACCTAAAAAAAGGAGTACAAGTATTTTTGTAATTTTCATAGTTCATAGAATTTTTAGAGCAAATTTTTTAATGAGTATTTTTTATTGATTGTCCAATAGTAAATTGCTATAATCATTCTCCTTATATTCAAAACAAAGAATTATGAAATTATAGAGTATCATACATAAATAAACTATTTATAGAATAAATATTGTTTATAATTTGTGAAAAATACAGAACAAAAGCATAAAAATCACCGAGGCCAAATATAATAGAATCTAAATGAAATATATAAGTTACGAATGTTAAAAAAGTTTTATAATCAATTAAACAAAACTTTTGTTCTATAAGTCTTACATGGCAAAGTATGCCTATAGTATTTTATACTAAAAAAGGCTACCAAAAGTATTAGGTAGCCTTTAAAAAATAGATTTGTTAAAATAAGATTACAATTGTGTGTAAAGTTTAGAAATATCCAACGGATCGTTCATGTCTTTTTGCAACTGTAATAAGTCTTGATATAGAGATTTTACTCGCTGTTTTTGTTCTTCTTGACCAGATAAATTATGCATTTCTTCGGGGTCATTTTTTAAATCGAATAACAAAACTTTGGGAACTTCAGGATACACGATTAATTTGTATCCGTTTTTTCTTATGGCTCGCTGTACATTTAAATAGGCTCCATATATTTCTGGATAAAAACTTTCCGTTTTAGTTCCCTTGGCAATGTCTAAAAAACTGTTAAAATCAACATAGTTTGGCTTAACAATTCCTCCAAGTTCTAGCGTAGTTGCCATAGCATCTTGTAAGTAGACATCGGTAGCTACTTGTTTGTTTTTAGGAATGTCTGGACCTACAATTACCATTGGGGGTCTTAAACTGTGGTCAAATAAGTTCTGTTTTCCTAACAAACCATGTCGTCCCATAGCCAAACCATGGTCGGCCGTAAAAATAATATAGGTATTGTCCATTTTTCCTGATTTTTCCAAGGCTTCTAATATCATTCCAATTTGAGCATCGGCATGAGTAATACTTGCATAATACTCTTTGATATGAGTTTTAACAGCAAATTCAGTCCTAGGAAAAGGTGCCAAAGCTTCGTCTCTTAAATTATTTCCATTTCCAATAGATTTTCGATATGGATATTCAGGTAAAAAACTTTCTGGAACTTGTATTTCATGTACATTATACAAGTCTTGGTATTCTTGTGGTGCTTGTCTTGGGTCGTGTGGAGCGTTGAAAGCCAGATACATAAAAAATGGTTTGTCAGAGGTTTTTGCATGATTGATAAATTGCAAAGCATCATCTTTAACCACTTCGCTCCAATGTTTTCCGCCTTCCCAAAATCCACCGAATTGTTTGTCTGCAGGATTCCAAGAATGGTCGTTTTCATCTTTAGGGCGGTTGTATCCAACAGGCATTAAATCATCTGGGTTGGCGTTTTTAATGTTTTTGATAGAGTCAAATTTGGCCACCATTTTAAAATGGTCCCATGCATCCTTAGGCATTCCACCTCTTACATGTGCAGTATGATTAAACACTTTTTCTGCTCCAATATGTACATGCCATTTTCCAGTCATATAGGTTTCGTATCCGCCAGATTGCATAAGTTTGGACCAAATCTTTTCATCATTTCCTTGTTTTTTGTAGGCAAAGTTTTTAGCATTCCAAACAAATCTACCTGTATTCATCATAGCTCTAGAAGCCAAACAAACAGCCCCAGACCAAGATCCCATGTTATAGGTGTGGGTAAGGGTAGTACCGTTGTTTACTAACTTGTCCATATTTGGGGTGATAATTTGTTGATTCCCCAAAGCATGTATAGAACTATAGGTTTGATCGTCTGTAAAAATAAAAACGATATTGGGTTTTGTTGTTTTGTTTACTTTTTGGCTTTTTTTAGCTCCACAGCTAGCCACAGTCAAAGAAAATCCTAATAGGAAGATCCAATTTAATGATTTCATAAATAATTTTTCTATGTTATTTCTTAAGCTCAAAAATAAAAACACTTTTAAGGATTGTCCAATACAAATGATTTAGAAACAAATACAAATGTTTTTTGAACAATCTTTAAAAATGTTTTGTAAAGAGCGGATGTGCTCAGTTAATGTCCTCCTTTAGGGTGACTGTCATTGGTATAGCGATATACTTGTGGTTTTCCAGTCCCTCTTGCATTTTTAATTTCTTTTTCCCAAACAGCTTTCAATTCGTTTAATACTGTTGTATGTTTTTTTGAGTTAATTAGATTGTGCAATTCATTCGGATCGTTTTTTAGATCGTACAATTCTTCGTACACGGGTTGTTCTCCTTCTAAAGAAGAATCAGAAAGATGTCGGTAATAAGCTATATCTGGATCGTGTACAGCATACAACATTTTGTTGATAAGCATGCCAATCAGTTTTGCTGATTTGATTTCTTGCGTAGCAGAACGAGTAGTGTTTTTGTAATAACGAATGTATTTCCACTCTTGATTTTGTACAGCTTCACATTTAGGATTTCCAAAATGCGTAGACCATAAGTTTTCCGTAAATACATGGGTTCTTACAGAGGCTTTAGGGTTGGTTAACAAAGGCAAAAGGTTTTTTCCTTGAAATTCTTTCGGCTTCACTACACCACCAATTGCCAACATAGTGGCAGCCACGTCTATAGACTGAACTAAGGCATCGTTTTTTTGTCCTCTATATTTTCTTTTCAGTTTAGGACTGTAAACAATCATAGGCACATGTGTGGTTTTTTCGTAGCACAAAGCTTTTCCTCCTAAACCTTGTTCTCCCATAAACAATCCGTGATCTGAGGTGAAAATGATATAGGTGTTTTTGTCCAATTTCAATTCTTTCAGTTTGGCTCTTAAATTTCCTACCATCCTATCAATCCCTGTCATGGCTTGGTATTGTCGTATAATTCGTTCTCTTACATCTTTTGGATTGTCTACATAATTGTATCCTGTTTGACGGTCTTTGGCTCTTAGCAAATCTGCAGGAAGTTTTGGGGCTTTAATATCTTTTTTTGCGATGTAATTGTTAGGCAGGGGAATATCCAAATCACGATACATGGTTCTGTAAATTTCGTCGTCCGTTTTTCTCAATTTCATCGAACTGGTTCCTGCTCCGTGTGGTAAATTAAAATTAATAGACAGTAAAAAAGGTCTGTCTTTAGGTCTAACTTCTAAAAATTTAACGGCTCCTTTTAACTTCCTAGCGTTCGGATCTAAAAAGTCATCGGCTGCTTCGTTAATTATTTCGGGTTGGGTATGAGCAATGGCATCGTTGAATATTTTGTGTACTTCTTTTGGATAAAAACGAATGTGTCCATGACCTGCATACCAATAGTCAAAACTTTTTTCCATGACTCCGCTAGTGTAACCCCCTTTTCCTACAGGGGCATGGTTTTTTCCAATCCACCCTGTATAGTAACCTGCATCTCTCATTACCATAGGATATGATTTGCTCCAAGCTTGGTCGCTTACAGAAGTCCCAGAATTAAAGTTAACTCCGTGTTTTCGTTCGTACTGGCTTAAAAGAATAGATATTCTGCTGGGTGTACAAATAGCGCTTGTTACATGTGCATTGGTAAACAATACACCATCTTTGGCCAATTGATCTAAGTTTGGGGTTTGTACAATTTCGTTTCCAGTACACCCCATCATTCCGTAAGATTGATCGTCTGTTAAGACAAAAATAATGTTGGGCTTTTCTTGTGCTTGCATTGTATTTAGAATAAAATAACACAACAAGGCAAGGCACTGAATGGCTTTTTTCATATGAATATTTCTTTTTATTGATTAATTAGTTTTGATAGCTAAGCTTTTACTTTCCAAACCATTGGATTTGGCTGTGATTTTTATTTCTCCTGCTTTTTCTGTTGATTTGATGACTAACAAACACTTACCGTTAAAAGCTTTTCGTTTCATTGCTTGAAAAGAAGCCAAAGAAGTTTGATCTCCATTTCCTACAGCAGCTAGAGTACCTACACCTTCAATTTCAAACTGAACCAAATTGTTGGCTAACGGACATTCGTTACCGTCTTTGTCTTGAATCTGTATAGTGATAAACGATAAATCTTTTCCATCGGCTTGAATTTGAGTACGGTCTGCAGTCAAACTAATTTTAGAAGGTGCAGAGGCCGTTTTAACAATTTTTTCGGCAACTTGTTTTCCTTTTTTATAAGCAATTACTTTTAGTTCTCCTGGTTGATAAGGTACATTCCACTGCAATCTGTATTGTGTTTTGTACATGCCTTTATCAAAACCATGGTATTCAGAAGGGATTTCCATCAAATCTTTTCCTTTTACTTTTTTTCCATAAGAAGTTCCGTTAACAAGTAATTCAACTTCATCAGCATTGGTATAGGCTACTACCGGAATTTTTTTTCCTTCCATTCCTTTCCAGTTCCAATGAGGTAGTACATGCACCATGGGTTTTGTGGTCCATTGACTTTGGTACAAATAATAACGATCTTTAGGAAAACCACACAAATCAACAGGGGCAAAATAGGAGGAACGAGAAGGCCAATCGTCATTCCAATATCCGTTGGTAGAATTGTCTCTACCCCCGTAAGGTGTAGGTTCACCTAAATAATCAAATCCAGTCCAAATAAACTCACCCAAAGCACGTGGTTCTTTCGCTAAAGCATCAAACTCTACATCTGGAGCATAAGCCCAAGGTGGTCCTACAATTACATCGTAGCTAGATACGTGATTGGTTTCGTGTTGTTGGTGGTAATCAATAGGTAAATGATAGACCCCACGACTGCTGGTCATCGATGAGGTTTCTGATCCGTATACAATCAATTCAGGATGATCTTTTAAGATGTTACCATATTCTTCTGGCCAGTAATTCATTCCAACAATATCAACATATTTGTATAAATTGTTTTTAAATGGAGCAGGAAAGTAGTTAAATCCAACTGTTGTAGGACGTGTAGGATCTTCATCGTGACAAATATCGTTTAACAATTTGGCAGTTTTCCAACCATCTTTTTTAGATTGCTCCAAAATCTCATTTCCAATACTCCACATAATTACCGACGGATGATTGCGGTCTCTTTTAATCATATCGCGTAAATCTTTTTCATGCCATTTGTCAAAATATTGATGGTATCCATTTTCAACTTTTCCAAGTCGCCATTCATCAAACGCTTCTACAATTACTACAATTCCCAATTCATCACAAATTTGTAAAATTTCTGGAGAAGGAGGGTTGTGACTAGTTCTTAAGGCATTTACTCCCATACTTTTCATAATTTCTAACTGACGTTGTTTGGCTCTAAAGTTAATGGCAGCACCTAAAGGACCTTGATCGTGATGCATACAAACTCCTTGAAATTTAACCTGATTTCCGTTCAAACGAAAGCCTTTGTCTTTATGGAACTCAATGTTTCTAACACCAAAAGTAGTATGATAGGTATCTTTAATTTTTTGATTGACAATAATACTGCTTTCTGCCTCATACAATGTTGGGTGCTCCAAATCCCACAAACTAGGATTGTTTAGGTTGACTTGGGTTGTAATTTTGGTCAAAGCCTTTGAATTTAATGTAATGTCTTTATTTTCTTGGTATACAGTTTCACCATTATGGTTTTTAATAACTGTTTTTAAGAGAGCGCTGGTGTTTTTGTCCAGCGTGTTCATCACCTTAGTCTCTATATTTACTGTAGCTTTTTGTTGACTTATTTCGGGGGTGGTAATATAAGTTCCGTATTGAGGAATGTGTATGTTTTCGTTAATTTTTAAACGTACATTTCTGTATATTCCTGCTCCTGGATACCATCTAGCAGCCAAATCTTTAGGGTGTAGTTGTACTGCAATTATATTTTCTTTATCAAAATGTACATAAGGGGTAATGTTAAACTCAAAACCGATATAACCATATGGTCGTTCACCTACATAATTTCCATTTACCCATACTTTAGCGTTGCTCATCGCTCCATCAAACTCTATAGAAATAATTTTATTTTGATACGCTTTATCGATGGTAAAATGTTTTCTGTACCAAGCTTCACCAGTAACTGGCAAACCTCCTGTTCTTGCGTTATGTTCATTGCTAAATGGGCCTTCAATAGCCCAGTCATGGGGCAAATTTAAACTACGCCAGTAACGATCGTCTAAGTCTGTTTTTTCACCCTGTAGAGTATCTCTTACAAACAACCATCCTTTGTTAAAGTCCATATCGGCTACCGATTGGTTTTCTAAAGAACTACTGCTACAAGCGTTAAGAAAAAGGTGCAGAAAGCACATCCAAGCAATGGCGAGGATTTTTTGTGGAGCTAAGTTCATCTCTTTGTTGAAGTTTTAAAAACTTTGCCATACAAAAGGGATGCATAGCAAAGTTAGGTTTTGGTTTATAGTTTATTTTTTGATGTAAACGTAGTAAGCTACATTGGTTTCCCCTTTGTCATCAATAAAATTAGCGTTGAATTGCGTTCTGCCTTTAGGAAGTTGTACTTTAAAAGTAGCGGCTTTAGCATTATCTTTAATAGGGATGGTAATAACTTTGTTGTCTCCCCATTGAATTTGTGCTTTTTGGTAGTGTAAGTTTTTCCCCATAGGAATTTCATTGTCTAAACCAGGTACTTCTGCTTTGGTAATTGCTGGTACTTCTTGGTTGATTAAATAGTTGGACTCTACAGGATATCTGTGTAAAGAAATGGTGTATTCTGCTGCTTCGGTTACATCAATACTCCAGTGACCAATACCTTTTACTCCGTTTCGGATATAGATTTGATTCCATGGATACTTACCAGATGTTGCATGGATGTCATGAGCGGTTAGTGTTACAGGATTTTCTTCTTTTAATCCTACTTTGATATACACTTCTTCATCAAATTTTACAGAAACACGCTTCCACCATTGGTTGTAAAAGTCTTTCATTTTTGCAACTTGCTCAGGGTGTTGCTCTGCTACATTGTTTTTTTGACCTTTGTCGTTTTCTATATTATACAATTCTTTTCCGTTTACCAGTCTCCATTTGTTTTGCATTACCGAAGATTTTCTCCACTTTTCAGGATGTTGTATTCTTTGTGAATCGGTTACCAACATACGATCCCAAGAAGTAGCTGGGTTTTTAAAAAGAGGTACCAAGCTTTTCCCTGCTAAAGGCAAGTGGTTTTTAGGAAGTGGAATGTTACACAATTCTGACAAAGTAGGTAAAATGTCTAAGTTTGCAGTCATTTCGTTGATATCTGCACCCCCAGTTAGTTTTCCGTTTTTCCAGTGAATAAAAAAAGGAACTCTATGTCCACCTTCGTATTCACTTCCTTTATGACCTCTCATTCCAGCATTGTAACCTAGCTCTTTTCCTTTTTTAAAAGCATGACCTGCCGAAGTTCCGTTGTCGGTCATAAAAATTAGAATGGTATTGTCTGTAATTTTTAACTCTTCTAAAACTTGTCTAAGTTTTCCAAAATTGTCATCAATATTGCTAATCATTCCAAAAAAACGTTTTTGATGTTCGGTTAACTCCTCATCCTTGTACTTATTGTAATACTCCAAAGGTACATTGTAGGGTCCGTGTGGTGCGTTAGGAGCTAAATAACAAAAAAAAGGTTGGTCTTTGTTTTCTTTGATGAATTGAATGGTCTCATCAAAAAAGACATCGGTACAATATCCTTGGTACTTAGTAGGTACTCCATTTTTAAAATAAGTATCGTTAAAATAAGTGTTTCCCCAGTAGTCTGGAGTTTGTCCTACACCACCACCACCATGCATTACGGTATGTTGAAAGCCTCTGTTTTCTGGTTTAAAATCATGATTGTCTCCCAAATGCCATTTACCAAAGCCACCAGTAACATATCCGTTTTCGCTAAACATATCGGCTAGGGTTTTTTCTTCTTCTCTAAGCAAGGACCATCCTCCTACAGTGTGCCAAACTCCCACTTCGTTTGCGTACCTTCCAGTCATTAATCCCGAACGGGTAGGAGCACAAGTAGGCCCAACATGAAAGTCTGTTAAACGGTAACTATCGTTATGAAATTGATCGATATTAGGAGTTTGAATGACTTTGTTACCCAAAGCTCCAACATCTCCATACCCTTGATCGTCGGTAATGACTAAAATGACATTGGGTTTTTTAGAGTTTTTGTTGTTGTCGTTGGCATTGCCACAAGCAACAGTCAACAGTACAAATGCTAGAAAGTATAATGACTTTTTCATGTATGTTATTACGTTATTAAATCTACGTAAAAGTCATAAAAATATATCAAGGAAAAAACTACATATGATTTTATGCTTGTAACATATGATTCAGTTTAAAGAACACATGTCTTTAAGCGTATGCAAGATGTCGCTCTAACACTTTGATAAAGAATGAACAATAAAAGGCTATAGAGATTTTAGATATCTATGATTACTAGACAAACCTACTTATTTTGTAGACAGCACAAATTATTAAAGGCAATTTTTAAACTATGATAATCGTCATTTTTTGACTTTGTACTTCCCTTTACTTTTGTCTCAAACAACAATAGTATGGGGGTTATTTATATTCTAATTTTTGTGAGTCTTTTTGTAGCTCTTATTTTTTTAGCGGTCTTTTTTTGGGCGGTAAAAAAAGGACAGTTTGAAGATGATGAAACTCCTGCCATGCGAATTTTATTCACTGAAAAAATGAATAAAACATCTATTGTAACAAAAACTAATACACAATTATTGAAACATTAATTTATGGAAAAACAACAATTTTATTACGACAATAAGATCGTAAAGAAATTTATGTACGCAACAATGTTCTGGGGGATTATAGGAATGACCGTAGGACTATTGTTAGCTTTTATGTTTATGTTTCCAGAACTCACTAAAGGAATTTCTTGGTTAAGTTTTGGACGTTTAAGACCCTTACATACCAATGCAGTAATTTTTGCTTTTGTTGGAAATGCCATTTATGCAGGAGTCTATTATTCTATGCAACGTTTGCTAAAGGCTAGAATGTTTAGTGATGTGTTGAGTAAAATAAATTTCTGGGGCTGGCAAGCCATTATTGTAGCTGCAGCTATTACATTGCCTTTGGGAATTACTACTAGCAAAGAGTATGCAGAGCTAGAATGGCCTATAGACATAGCTATTGCTTTGGTATGGGTAGTATTTGGTATAAACATGATTGGAACTATTTTAAAACGTAGAGAACGTCATTTGTATGTAGCTATTTGGTTTTATTTAGGAACTTTTGTAACCGTAGCAGTATTGCATATTTTTAATAGTTTAGAACTGCCTATATCTTTTACTAAAAGCTATTCGGTGTATGCAGGTGTACAAGATGCCTTGGTGCAATGGTGGTATGGACACAATGCAGTAGCTTTTTTCTTAACCACACCTTTTTTAGGATTAATGTACTATTTTGTGCCCAAGGCTGCTAACCGACCAGTGTATTCTTATCGTTTGTCTATTGTACACTTTTGGTCATTGATTTTTATTTATATCTGGGCAGGGCCTCATCACTTATTGTACACTGCATTACCAGATTGGGCTCAGAATTTAGGAGTTGCTTTTTCTGTTATGTTGATAGCACCATCATGGGGGGGGATGATTAATGGATTGTTAACACTTAGAGGAGCTTGGGACAAAGTAAGAACCGACCCCGTTTTAAAATTTATGGTAGTAGCCATTACAGGATATGGTATGGCAACGTTTGAAGGCCCTATGTTGTCGTTAAAAAGCATTAATGCTATTGCCCATTTTTCAGATTGGATTATAGCTCACGTCCACGTAGGTGCTTTGGCATGGAACGGATTCTTGACTTTTGGAATGATTTACTGGTTGGTTCCTGTCTTGTTCAAAACAAAATTACATTCTGTAAAACTAGCCAATACGCACTTTTGGTTAGGAACTCTAGGGATTTTATTGTACGCATTTCCAATGTATGTAGCAGGGTTTACTCAGGCTTCTATGTGGAAACAGTTTAATCCTGATGGAACATTGGTTTACGGAAACTTTTTAGAAACTGTAACACAAATCATTCCCATGTATTGGATGCGTGCTATAGGTGGTACATTGTACATTTCTGGAGCTATTGTGATGTTGTTTAACATTGGTGCAACAGTTAAAAAAGGAAGTGCTGTTGAAGATGATTTGGCCGAAGCAGCTCCTTTGCAACGTATCAAAAAAGGAAGAATGTTAGGAGAAACTTGGCATCAACATTTAGAACGCAAACCTGTACAATTAACCATTTTTGCAACCATTGCTATATTGATAGGGGGAGTTGTACAAATAGTTCCTACGTTAATGGTAGAGTCTAACATACCGACCATTAGTAGTGTAAAACCCTATACACCTTTAGAGTTAGAAGGACGTGATTTGTATATTAGAGAAGGATGTGTAAGTTGTCACTCACAAATGGTTCGTCCGTTTCGATCGGAAGTAGAGCGTTACGGAGAGTATTCTAAAGCAGGAGAATTTGTATACGATCATCCTTTTTTATGGGGGTCTAAAAGAACAGGTCCCGATTTGCATCGCGTAGGAATGAAATACAACGATAGTTGGCACTTTAACCACATGCTAGATCCACAAAGTACTTCTCCTGGTTCTATTATGCCCCCTTATCCTTGGTTGCTAAAAAATCAATTAGACAAGAGTCAGACTGAAGATAAAATGCATGGAATGATAGCTTTAGGAGTACCGTATACAGAATACGAAATAGATCGTGCACAAGAGAGTATGAAAGTACAAGCACTTCAGATAGCCGAAAATCTAAAACAAGATCCTTCGTTTGTAGATAGTTATTTAACAGCACAAGCTGCAGCCAAAGCAAAAGGAGAGTTGTTTGTACCTATAGAAGAAAGAGAAATTGTAGCGTTAATTGCCTACTTACAAAGATTAGGAACCGATATAAAAACTCACTAAGATGCTAAAATTTATCAAAAACCATATGGTAACCATTGATGGAATTTCTATTTATCCCATCGTATCACTGTCTATTTTCTTTGTGTTTTTTGCCTTGTTGTTTTTCTGGGTATACAAAGCCAAAAAGGATTATCTAAACAAAGTAAGCAACTTACCATTTGAATAAACTAAGAAATTATGAAACAAAATAATAAACAAATAGTGGCCTTTGTTGTACTAAGCATTCTTGTAGGAATCTTGCTAGAACTTGCCTTTCCATCAGGCAATGGATACAAAGCTTTGTTATCGTTAAAAATTACCTTGTATTTGCTGTTGATGGGAGTTTTTTTCAGCATTCGATTTGTAGTGGCAAAAATGAATAATTTGTATTTGTCTTTGTCCTCGGAAGAAGAAAAAAAAGCGTATCACCAAAAGAAAGAAGCTAGTAAAATTGATTGGTCAGACTGGAAGTCTATTTCTCGTGCTTTGACCAAAGCAAAACCCATAGAAGAGGAAGGAGACATTGCTATGGATCACGATTTTGACGGAATTAGAGAGTTGGACAACAATTTGCCACCATGGTGGTTGTATGGATTTTACTTTACCATTGCTTTTGCTGTTATTTACATGGTTAAATATCATGTCTTTGATGGTAAAAATCAACAAGAAGAATACTTAACAGAGGTTCGTATTGCGAAAGCAGAGATTGCAGCATATCAAGCCACTCAAAAAAAAGTTGATTTAACAGCTTTGGCTACAGGAGATAATGCTGAAGGGAAAAAGTTGTTTAAAAAGAATTGTGCCGTTTGTCATGCCGTTGATGGAGGAGGGAAAATAGGACCCAACTTAACAGATGCCTACTGGATTTTAGGAGGAGGAATTGAAAATGTTTACAAAACCATTGCCGAAGGAGGAAGACCAGGAAAGGGAATGGTAGCATGGAAAAACAGTTTCAACCCTCAAAAGCTACAACAATTGGCAGCGTATGTTATTAGTTTGCAAGGAACCAACCCCAAAGCTCCTAAAGAACCACAAGGGGAATTGCATAAAGAAAATTAAACGTATATAAGTAGTTGTTTTTGTATGGATGCAGATAACAAACAAGTTTTTAGAGATTCTATTGCTACAATAGATCAAGAAGGAAAACGCTCGTGGATTTATCCTAAAAAACCAAAGGGGAGGTTTTATAGGTATAGAACTTGGGTAAGTGTTGTGTTGTTGATTTTTTTGTTATCTGCTCCTTTTATTAAGGTAGATGGAAACCAACTCTTTTTAATCAACGTTATAGAACGTAAGTTTCATGTATTTGGTTTTCCTTTTTGGCCTCAAGACTTTTATCTTTTGGTAATTTCTATGCTTATAGGAGTTGTATTTATAACCTTATTTACGGTTATTTATGGGCGTGTATTTTGCGGATGGATTTGTCCACAAACTATTTTTTTAGAAATGGTTTTCCGAAAAATAGATTATTGGATTGAAGGTGATCGTGGGTCACAAAAAAGATTGGCTAAGCAAGACTGGAATGCAGAGAAAATAAGAAAAAGACTGGTAAAGCACATTTTGTATTTGTTGATTTCTTTTGTGATATCCAATGTGTTTTTGGCCTATGTTATTGGAAGTGATTCGCTACTTAGAATTGTACAAGAGCCTATTTCTAAAAACTTTGGAGGTTTTGTAAGTATCTGGATTTTTACTGGGGTGTTTTATTTTGTATTTTCTTGGTTTAGAGAACAAGTGTGTATTATTGCTTGTCCGTATGGACGTTTGCAGGGAGTTTTGTTAGATCAAAAGTCGATTGTTGTTGCTTACGATTATCTGCGAGGGGAAGGAGAGAAAGGAAGGGCTAAGTTTAGAAAAAACGAAGATAGAGCCGAAAAAGGCAAAGGAGCTTGTATTGATTGTGATCAGTGTGTTGAGGTATGCCCCACGGGAATTGATATTAGAAATGGTACACAGTTAGAGTGTGTAAATTGTACTGCCTGTATGGATGCTTGCGATTTTATGATGGAAAAAACTAAGCAACCAAAAGGGTTGATCCGTTATGCATCTGAAGAGAATATTGCACAAAACAAACCATCTAAGTTTACTTTAAGAATGAAAGCCTACACTGCAATTTTATCCGTTTTGGTAATTGTTCTTTTCGGTTTACTAACCGTAAGAAGTGCTGTACAGGCCAATTTTTTTAGAGTGCCAGGGGAGCTGTATCAAGTAAAAGAAAACCATAACATAAGCAATATATATACCTACAAGCTTGTAAATAAGACCAACAAAGAAGCCGATTCTCTTTATTTTAAATTGCTATCTCATCCTGGTGGAGTGATTCAATGGGTAGGCACATCGCATATTCATTTGGCTTCTCAAGCTATTTTTGAAGGAACTGTGTTTATAGAAATTCCAACAAAAGATTTAGAAGATAGTAAAGAAACTATAGAGATAGGTGTTTTTTCTAAGGAAGGAACCCAAATAACAAACACCAAAACCAACTTTTTAAGTCCCAACAACAATTGGTAATACTTTTACTTATGTTTAGGGAAAACATCAACATAAAAAAAACATATGAAATTAAACTGGGGAACATACATAGTTATTACATTTATTGTGTTTATTAGCTTTATCTTGTACTTTGTGGTAAAGACTTTTACACAAAAACAATACGATTACGATTTGGTTACAGAATCGTATTATGAAGAAGAACTCAACTTTCAGCAAACTATAGATTATGCAAAAAATACCAAAGAGTTGTTTGAAAAAGTACAACTGTTGCAAGAAGGAACTACTTGGGTTGCTAAATTTCCAAAACAATTAAAAGGACACGTGGTAGGAGAAATTCAGTTTTACAGACCTTCTAACGACCTTTTGGATTTTGTTACCAAAGCAAATAACTACCGTGTAGAAATTCCTTCGACATCTCTTGTGCCAGGTAGATGGAATGCAATTATTACTTGGTATTACAGCCAAGAACCCGAAATGAAATTTTATCAAAAAGAAGAATTTTATTACTAATGCTTGTCACTGCTTTTATTTTTGGATTGCTAAGTAGCTTACATTGTGTAGGAATGTGTGGCCCTATTGCTTTTGCATTGCCAGTGCATAAAGGTACTGCTTCACAAAAATGGTGTAAAATACTTTATTATCATTTGGGTAGGTTAACTATCTACGCTGTTATTGGACTAATTTTTGGAATGTTTGGAAGAGCTTTTGCTATGGCAGGTTTGCAACAAACATTATCTATAGCAGCTGGTGGTTTTTTGATTTTTGTGGCGTTATTTTATAAAAAGATTTGGAACCGATTGGAACGTAATAGGCCTAACGGATTGTTAAAGGTGTTTAGAAAAGTATACCAAAATTTGGCACAATCTACTGCAAGTATACATTTTTATAGTTTAGGTTTAATTAATGGTTTGTTGCCATGCGGAACACTGTACATGGCTTTAATAGGAGCTATTGCTTTGGGATCTTTAACAAAAGGAGCTTTGTATATGTTTGTTTTTGGTTTAGGAACCGTCCCTTTAATGGTGTTGTTAATGACAGTAAAATTGTTTAGTACTTTGGCTTATAAAAAATACTATGCTACGTTTGTTCCTGTAATGCTATTTACTTTAGGAGCTCTTTTTATTCTAAGAGGGATGGGCTTGGGAATAGCTTTTGTGTCTCCTGCACTAAATAGTTTACAAGTGCAGTTTGTTCCTGTGGGCTGTCATTAAAAACTAACGAACATTTGTTGTTTTATTGACAAGATTCATCAACCTAGATTTGATTGTTTTTTAGACTAAAAAAACGTTTAAAATTCTTGTGCTTTTTTGGTACTACTGTTTGTTAGAATTGTTATTATTGCTTTGTTATTCTCAATAAAACAAATCAACAACTATATGAACCTACATGAATATCAAGGAAAAGAAATTCTAAACAGTTTTGGTGTTAGAATTCAACGAGGAATTGTAGCAAGCACTCCCGAAGAGGCTGTAGCAGCTGCCAAGCAATTAACAGATGAAACCGGTACCAGTTGGTACGTTGTAAAAGCCCAAGTTCATGCAGGAGGACGTGGAAAAGGAGGTGGAGTTAAGTTGGCTAAAAACTTAGATGAGGTAAAAGCGATTTCTGATGAAATAATTGGAATGCGTTTGGTTACCCCGCAAACATCTGCAGAAGGAAAACTGGTAAATCAAGTATTGATTGCAGAAGACGTGTACTATCCAGGAGAAAGCAAGACTGAAGAGTTTTATGTTTCAGTATTGTTAAATAGAGCTACTGGAAAAAACATGGTCATGTATTCTCCTGAAGGAGGAATGGATATTGAAGAAGTAGCCGAAAAAACACCAGAATTAATCTTTACAGAAGAAATAGATCCTGCTACAGGAATTTTACCGTTCCAAGCACGAAAAATTGCTTTCAATTTAGGATTGTCTGGAGTTGCATTTAAAGAAATGAGTAAGTTTGTGATGGCTTTGGCTACTGCTTATGAAAAATCAGATGCGGCTATGTTTGAAATTAACCCTGTTTTAAAAACCTCAGATGATAAAATATTAGCTGTAGATGCTAAGGTGTCTTTAGATGAAAACGCTTTGTTCCGTCATAAAGATTTTGCAGAATTAAGAGACGTTCGTGAAGAACATCCAACAGAAGTTGAAGCAAAAGAAGCAGGATTGAACTATGTTGCTTTGGATGGAAACGTAGGATGTATGGTAAACGGAGCAGGATTGGCTATGGGAACTATGGATTTGATAAAACAAGCAGGAGGAGACCCAGCTAACTTTTTGGACGTAGGAGGTACTGCGGATGCAAAACGTGTAGAGACAGCGTTTAGAATTATCTTAAAAGACCCTAAAGTAAAAGCTATTTTAGTAAACATTTTTGGAGGTATTGTACGTTGCGACCGTGTAGCACAAGGAGTAGTTGATGCTTATAAAAACATGGGTGATAGCATAAACGTACCTATTATAGTTCGTTTGCAAGGAACCAATGCTGTAGAAGCAAAAGAATTGATTGATGCACAAGATGGCTTGGATGTAATTTCTGCAACCGAGTTCCAAGAAGCTGCTGAAAAAGTACAAGAAGTATTGGCATAATTATTTCTTATACATATTCATAAAAGAGTCCTCTTTATAGGGGACTTTTTTATGTTAAGAACTATGCTATAAACTCTTTTCCGCTTTCTGCGGTATCTACATTTTTAAAAATAGTTTCAGCTTCTTTTTTAAATAAATTTGAGTCTTTGTAACGACTAGAGTAATGCCCTAAAATTAGTTTTTTTACTTTGGCGGCATCTGCAATTAATGCAGCTTCTTTAGCAGTGCTGTGTTTGGTACGTTCGGTTAAGTGTTTGTTGTCTTCTAAAAAAGTAGATTCGTGATACAACAAATCTACATGTTTAATAATAGGAACAATATCAGGTTTGTAAGCCGTATCACTACAAAAGGCATAACTTTTAGGAATTCTAGGAGGTAAGGTTAATGTTTGATTGTGAACTATACTTCCATCTTTTTTAACAAAGTCTTTTCCGTTTTTTAGGTGATGGTAATCGCAAATTTCAATTTCAGGTTCTCTTTTTACAGCTTCTATATTTATTTTTCTCAAATCGGATTTTTCCGAGAACAAAAAACCATTGGTATACACCCTGTGGTCTAAAGGAATGGTATGAACAGTAATTTTTTTGTCTTCAAAAATAAGTTCAGATTTTTTGCTAGACAATTCATGAAATAAAAGAGGAAAAGCGGTCCAAGAATTAGAGAGTTTAAGCTGTAATGTAATAATTTCTTTAATTCCTTTGGGTCCATACACATGTAATTCTGTTCGTCTGTCCAACAAACCAAAGGTGGAAATCAACCCGACCAAACCAAAAAAATGATCTCCGTGTAAATGCGAAATAAAAATATGTTTGATTTTTGCAAAAGGAACTTTGTGTTGTCTAAGCAATACTTGTGTCCCTTCACCACAATCAATCAAAACATGTCTTTCGTTGATTTTTAGATATTGTGCTGTAGGGTATGCGTTGGTTCTGGGACTGGCTGAATGACAACCTAATATAGTTAGATGGATCCCCATATTAAAAACCTAGGTCGCGTGTCATTTCATCCATATCAATCATATCTTCAGCTTCAATTAAAGTCGGTACAACGTTTAGCTCCTCATCAAAAGCATCTGCATCAAAAGAAGGAATGATAATTACAAAAGAAGAATTGCTTTCTGTTTGGATTTCTGCAAAGTGAATTAAAGAGGCAACTTCTTGGTCTGTTGCATTGGTTTTGCTTAAGTCTATTACCAGATTTTGATTTTTAAATTCATCAAATTGGTTTTTTAATGCTGTACTAAAAGCTTTAAAATTATCTGCAGCAGTAATTAAGGTATATTTTTCTTTAGTGCTAATGTCCATTTTATTTCTTGATTTGTTGAGCTAATAAATAGATACAGGCCATACGTATGGCAACTCCATTTTCTACCTGATTTAAAATAATTGCTTGGTCAGAATCGGCAACGTCAGAAGTAATTTCTACTCCACGGTTGATAGGTCCTGGGTGCATAATGGTAATTTCAGAGTCTAGGGAGTTGAGTAGTTTTTTATCAACACCATATAGCTGTGTGTACTCTCTTGTAGAGGGAAAGTATTTTATGTCCATGCGTTCGTTTTGTACCCTTAGCATGTTCGCAACATCGGCCCATTCTAAGGCTTTTCTTAAGTTGGTTTCTACACCCACACCTAAACTTTCTATGTATTTAGGAATTAAGGTAACAGGACCGCAAACTTTTACTTGAGCTCCTAAGAGCTTTAATGCGTAGATATTAGAAAGTGCTACTCTAGAGTGTAAAATGTCTCCCACAATAACTACTTTTTTTCCAGCCACATCTCCTAAATGTTTTTTTATAGAAAAAGTATCTAACAATGCTTGTGTGGGATGTTCATGTGTACCATCACCTGCATTGATGATTTTAGTATCTACGTATTTAGATAAAAATTCATGGGCTCCAACATCGGGGTGTCTCATAACAATAATATCTACTTTCATAGATAAAATATTGTTCACGGTATCAATCAATGTTTCTCCTTTTTTTACCGAAGAACCTGAAGCAGAAAAGTTAATCACATCAGCAGATAGTCTTTTTTCTGCCAACTCAAAAGACAACTTGGTACGCGTGCTGTTTTCAAAAAACAAGTTGGCAATGGTTACATCTCTTAGCGAAGGTACTTTTTTTATAGGTCTGTTAATCACTTCTTTAAAATGATCAGCAGTGTTAAAAATTAAATCAATATCGTCTTTTATTAGGTGTTTAATTCCTAATAAATTTGAAACACTTAGGGTACTCATTTATTGTTTTTTTGATCTTTTTGTTATGTATACAGAATCAGACAGGGTGTTGTTACTCCAATTAACAATTACTTTTTCTTCGTTAATTACGTCTACGGTAGCTCCTTTGTAGTCTGGTTGTATAGGCAGGTGTCTGCTAAAACGCCTATCTACAAGTACCATCAGTTCTATTTCATTTGGTCTTCCGTAAGATTGAATGGCTGTTAAGGCTGCATTAATGCTACGCCCAGAATAGAGTACGTCGTCAATAAAAACTACATTTTTATCTTCTACCAAAAAGTTAATTTCTGTAGAGTTTGCGCTTAATGGCTCGGTTCGTCGTCTAAAATCGTCTCGGTAAAAAGTGATGTCTAATTTTCCTAACTTGATATTCTGTATTTGATAATCTTTGGTAAGAATTTCAGCAATACGTTCTGCAAAAAAAGTTCCTCTTGGTTGCAGGCCAATTAGGACAGTATTAGAAAAATCACCATGATTTTCAATTAGCTGACAGGCCAAGCGTTGTAGGATAATTTGAATTTTTTTGGAATTAAGAAGGATTTTATCACTCATTGAGACTTGCAAAATTTGTTCTACAAATATAGTTTTTTTGTTGATTAAATTGTTAAAAACATTTGTTAGTATCCTTAGTAATTATCAGCGTTTGTATTATCTTTATACCAATTTACTTGCAATTGCCCCATCTATTAAAAAGAGAGAATTATGATGTCATTAGCCAAATTTGAAGAAATGTTAAAAACCAATGATGTCTATTTTTTTGATACTACAGAGTTTGAGGAAATCATCCATCATTACCTAGACGAAGGAAATAGTTCTATGGCAAAAAAAGCAATTTATTTGGCATTAGAACAGCATCCAGATTCTGTTGATATAAAACTTATAGAAGCTGAAGTATATATTTTTGAAGACCAATACGACAAAGCACAATATTTGTTAGAAAACTTAAAGGCAATTTACCCATCTAATGAAGAAGTGTATGTGCAAATTGCCAATCTCTTATCAAAACAAGACAAACACGAACAAGCAATAGAAAGTTTAAAAATTGCTGAAAAATATACGGATGATTTAGCAGATATTTCTTTATTAATTGGAATGGAATATTTGTTTTTAGACAAGTTTCATCAGTCTAGAAAATACTTTTCTAGATGTTTAGAGCAAGATTTAGAAGACTATCATGCTTTGTACAATATTATTTATTGTTACGAAATGGAGTCTGAACACGAACATGCTATTGGTTTTTTAAATTCATATATTGACAAAAATCCTTATTGCGAAGTTGCGTGGCATCAATTAGGTAGACAGTATTATGTGTTAAAAAAGTACGAGGATGCACTTAAAGCTTTTGATTATGCGGTAGTTATAGAAGAAGAATTTTTAGGAGCGTATATAGAAAAAGCCAAAGCATTAGAAAAGTTAGAACGTTATGATGAGGCCATTGAAAACTATAAAATTACATTAACTCTAGAAGATCCTACCTCTTTTGCATACTTAAGAATAGGAGAGTGTTACAGTTATAAAAAACAGTTGGCTAAGGCAATTCATTACTACAAAAAAGCCGTTCACGAAGATCCATTATTAGACAAAGGCTGGATGGTTTTAGCTTTAGCACACATACAACAAAAAGAATACGACAAAGCTTTGCATTATGCAAATAAAGCTCTTGCCTTGGACGAAACAAATGCTGATTATTGGAAGTGCCATGCAGAGATTAATTTAAGTTTACAGTTTTATGAAGAGGCTGCAGCATCTTACGAGAAATGTATTCGTTTGGGGTTGTCTGGAGTTACTATTTGGATTCAATTGGCAGATGTTTGGACACATGCAAAAAAATATACCAATGCTTTAGAAATTTTAATCAGAGCAAAAAAACAGCATCAAAACTTTGCAGAAATAGAGTATAGATTAGGATGTTTGTTGTTTTTAAAAGATAAAAGGAAAGAGGCATATTTACATTTAAAAACAGCATTAAGTTTAGACCCTAACAGTTGTTTGGTTGTAGAAAACCTATTCCCTAAAGTTTTTGAAGATAAAGAAGTAAAAAGAATGATTTCAAACGCTTTGGATAACTCCCAATAAAAATTACTTTTGCTCAAAAAACTTTTTAATGAAAAGATCTATCAAAGATTATTTTGTGATTTCTTTAAAAGGAATGGCAATGGGGGCTGCTGATGTAGTTCCAGGAGTTTCTGGGGGAACAATTGCTTTTATTTCTGGAATATATGAAGAATTGTTAACCTCGATAAGCAATGTAAATGTTTCGGTTTTAAAAACGTTAAAAAACGACGGATTAAAAGCTGCTTGGAAACAGTTAAACGCTAGCTTTTTATTAGCTTTAATGCTTGGTATTGCTGTTAGTGTTATTTCTTTGGCTAAAGGGATTTCTTTTTTGTTAGTAAACCATCCAATAATGGTTTGGTCATTCTTTTTCGGGTTGGTTTTAGCAAGCATCATTTACGTAGGAAAACAAATTAATCAATGGAGAGTGCAAGAAATAGTTGCTTTGGTTTTGTCTGGACTGGTAGCTTATTATGTTACAATAGCAGAACCCATGGTAAGTGATGATGCTTCTTTATGGTTTTTATTTTTGGCAGGTGCCTTAGCAATTTGTGCTATGATTTTGCCTGGGATTTCAGGAGCTTTTATTTTGGTACTATTAGGAGCTTATCAAAGTATACTAGAGGCTGTTCATAGTAGAAATTTACAAGTAATAATGGTTGTAGGTGCAGGGGCAGTTGTAGGCTTGTTAAGCTTTTCTAAGGTTTTAAAATGGCTTTTTGTTAACTATAAAAACATTACTTTGGCAGGGCTTACGGGTTTTATTGTTGGATCTTTGAATAAAATCTGGCCATGGAAACTTACGTTAAGTACAAGAATTAATTCTAAAGGTGTAGAAGTTCCTGTTTTGCAAAAAAGCATTTTGCCACAAAATTTTGAAGGAGATGCCCACCTTTGGACAGCCATACTTTTAGCTATTTGTGGTTTTGCTATTATTCTTTTGATGGAAAAAATTGCCAGCAAAAAAGCTTAGTACATGAATCCTAAATACCTTGCACTTTTTTTAAAAGGAGTTCTGATGGGGGCAGCAAACAAAGTCCCAGGAGTTTCGGGTGGTGCGGTAGCTTATGTTTTGGGGTTTTATAATGAACTAATTTATTCCTTTCAAAAAGTAAATGGAAAAGCTTTTAGATTGTTTTTTAAAAGAGGTTTTAAAAGTTTTTACCAGTACATAAATGCTTCTTTCTTAATCTGTATACATGGAGGAATTGCATTTAGTTATTTTACCGTTTCTAGAGTTTTAGATTATTTTTTAAATGCCTACGAGCTTGCCGTATGGGCTTTGTTTTTTGGAATGATTATAGGCTCTGGGATATATCTAATTAAGAAATATCAAGGATGGAGTCTTAGAAGTTATCTTTCTTTAGCTGTAGGGATTTTTATTGGAGTAGCACTAAACTTTATTGAGCCTAGTACTGAAAATCACAATTTGTGGTTTGTTTTTTTATGTGGAATGATTGGGGTTTCAGGAATGACGATTCCAGGTCTTTCAGGTTCTTACTTATTGATATTAATGGGGAACTATGTTTTTCTATTGGTTGATACAGTAAACGTTATTGGAAAAATTGGTTTAGAGTTGTTTGGAGGGAATTTTACAACGTTTAGCAATGCCAATCATCAAGAATATTTACAAATATTTATAGTATTTACATTGGGTTCTATTAGTGGATTGATTTTTTTCTCTCAGATGTTGGCTTATGTTCTTAATAAGTGGGAAAAAACAGTAAATGCTGTTATTATAGGATTTATTATAGGTTCCTTAGGAACGGTTTGGCCATGGAAAAATAAAATTTTTATGACTGAAAATGGTCAGTGGGTTCACAATAAATTCAATCAAAAAATAGTGGTAGGTTTTGATAAGTATTGGCCTAATTTATCACAACAAGAAAATTACATAGCACTTTTGTTTGTGATTTTTGGAATAGCAATGGTATTGGCTTTAGAACATTATTCAAAAAATAAAAAAAGATGAGTTTAAAAACATTTGGATTGGTAGGAAAGGATATTTCATATTCTTTCTCTAGAGGATATTTTACGCAGAAATTTAAAGATTTGCAATTAGACAATCATCAATATGTAAATTTTGATTTGCCCGAAGTTTCTTTGTTAGAAAACATCATAGCAGAAAAGAAAGAGGGGTTAACAGGGATGAATGTTACAATACCCTACAAGCAAGAAGTAATGCAGTTTTTAACAGAAATAGATGAGGATGCCAAAGAAATAGGAGCAGTTAATGTTATCAAGTTAACCCAAGATAAAGTAATAGGTTACAATACAGATGTTTATGGTTTTCAAAAATCGATTGAACCTTTTTTAAAATCACATCATACTAAAGCATTGATTTTAGGAACAGGAGGAGCTTCTAAGGCCGTAAAACATGCGTTTAAAAAATTAGGAATTGCACATCAATACGTGTCAAGAACTGCTGCAGAAGGAGTGTTGACTTATAGCAGTTTAAACAAAGAGTTGATGGAGGAATATTCGGTAATTGTAAATACATCTCCTTTAGGAACATCACCTAAAGTAGAACTAAAACCAGACATTCCATATCAATACTTAACCGAAAAACATTTGTTGTTTGATTTGATTTACAATCCAGCAGAAACTACTTTTTTACGATTGGGAAAAGAGCAAGGAGCAACCATCAAAAATGGGTTACAGATGTTAGAATTACAAGCAGAAAAGTCTTGGGAAATTTGGAATAGTTAAATTGGTATAGTATTTGTTTTTAAAATTATATTAACTTTAGTATCAAGTAAAAAGTATTACATTATGAAAGCAATTTATATACTAACATTGTTGATGTGTACGCTAGGTGTAACGGCACAAGAAACAAGCGATCAAAATCCAAACTACCAACGTAGTTATGAAAAATATGCAAAACTAAGTCAAGATTACGTAAATAAACAAGGAACAACGGCACAACAAACATATGTAGCTATTGATCTTATGGAAGAAAAAAGAATTCGTAAAAAAATGGTGAAAGATCATCGTGCAATGAGAAGGCTTTGGAGGCACGAAGAACGTATGGAAGCTGCCAAAAACACCAAGTACAGAGTATATCATAACGGGTATTCTGGATGGAACACCAACATAGGTATTGGTATAGGAGCAAGAAGAGGTTTTTCTGTTTATAGTGGAATTTACAGTCCTTTTTGGGGATATTCACCACGTTTTTGTAGATAAATAAAAATAAAAAAATGAAGAAAATAATTATTGTATTAGCACTAGGATTTGTTGGAATCGTTAGCTTAGAATCTTGTTCAAGGAAAGTAACAAGAGTTGGAGTAGAAGAACAAATAGACATTAGCGGAAGATGGAACGATACCGATGCTAGAATGGCCGCTCAGGATTTGAGTACACAAGCAGTCTTGGGAGATTGGTTGAATACACACATGATAGAGAAAAAGAAAAAACCCGTAGTTATTGTTGGTTTGGTACGAAACAAATCTCATGAACATATAGATGGTGAATTGTTTACGGTAGAAATAGAAAAAGCTTTAGTAAAATCTCAGAGAGCAAGAGTTGTTCAAGGAGGAGAAATGAGAAACGAATTGAGAGCAGAAAGAGCAGATCAGCAAGAAAATGCATCTGTATCTACCATGAAAAAATTTGGTCTAGAAACTGGAGCAGATTATATGCTACAAGGAACTATTAATTCTGTGGTAGATGCACATAAAAGAGAAAAGGTGGTGTACTACCAAATAGATTTAACATTAACCAATATACAAACCAATGAAAAAGTTTGGTTTGGAGAAAAGAAAATAAAAAAGTTTGTTAAAAACTAAAACAAACCAAAAGAAAACAAAACTGTTTGGATAGCTATTCAAACAGTTTTTTAGTTTATGGGCATGAAAAAATCAATTAGTACCTATTTATTGGCCTTTGTTTCAGCGATATTTATAACAAGCTGTGCAACGTATCATGATTTGAGTAGTTCTTATCAACAAGAAATACAGCAAGAAAATTATACGAATGCTTTTCAAAAAATTGAAAAAAATAAATTTCTAAAAAAGAAAAGAAATCAGTTGTTGGCTTATTTAGAAAAAGGAAAATTAGCACATTTAAATAAAGATTATAAACTAAGCAACAACTATTTTAATCAAGCAGATTTGTTAATTGAAGATGCTAAAAAAAACATAGGCAATCAAGTAGTAGGTGTGCTAACCAATCCTGAAAAAGAAACTTATAGAGGGGAGGATTTTGAAAAAGTTGCCATTCACTATTACAAAGCATTGAACTATATTTTTTTGCAGCAACTAGACGATGCTTTGGTTGAGGCCAAAAGAATCAACTTACAGTTGCAAAAGATAAATGATAAGTATCCTGAGGACAAAAAAAACAGATATACAAGCGATGCGTTTGCACTTAATTTACAAGGTTTGTTGTACGAAGCAACAGGAAATTTAAATGATGCGTTTATTGCTTACAGAAATGCTGTTGATTTGTATTTACAAAATCAACAAGTTTATTTTGGAGTTCGTATTCCTAAACAACTGCAACAAGATTTAGTAAACACAGCTCATTTGTTAGGGTTTAGAAACGAGGAAGAACGATATGCAAAACAATTTGGTATTGCATATGATGAGCGTTATGCCCGTAATAAAAATGCCATCGTATTTTGGGAAAATGGTTTGGTGCCTTATAAGTCTCAAACTTACTTTACATTTACACAATTGCCAGGAAGTAGCAATGGTTTTGTTACTATTACCAATAAGGAACTAGGAGTAAATATTCCTGTTCCTACTCAAAATACATCTTCTAGTGCTTCAAAGTTTTCAGATCTATCTATAATAAACATAGCATTTCCTAAATACGAGGACAGGCCTGCTTACTTTACAAAGGCAAAATTATTGCATCAAGCAAAAGACACTACATCGATAGCTTTGGAGCTTGTGCAAGATTATGATGTTATTGCACATCAAACATTAAAAGATAGAACGGTTAGAGAAATAGGAAAAATGGCACTACGTGTTGCTACCAAAAAAATCACAGAAAAAATAGTATCAGACCAGAATGCAAATCTAGGAGCATTGGTAGGATTGTTTAATGCAATTACAGAAAAAACGGATACCAGAAATTGGCAAACTTTGCCCAGTAAAATTTATTATGCAAGAGTTCCACTGCATAAAGATACGCAACAACTTGTATTAAAAGCAAGTAATACAAAAGGTGCACAAATAGAGCATGTTTTTAAGCTAAAAAGTCATCAGAAACTCAGTTTTTTTAATTTTAGCACTCCACAGGTCATAAAGTACGATTAACTAATTGATTAGTTTGACAAAATCTATATATTTGGAAAAAAAGTAATCAAATACAATAATGGAACCTATCATGGAGAATGAGATTCAATCTAAAGATTATAAAACCTTGTCTTTGGATGATTTAGTAAATACACTGCGAACATTAATTGAGGAAAAGCAAATAACAGATATAAAAGAAGATGCTAACGCTATAAGAGCCGCATTTTATTTGCAATACAATGAAGAGGTAGCACAAGCTAAAGAAGATTTTATTGCAGCAGGAGGTAAGGAAGAAGAGTTTCAATATCCAAATCCTATACAAGTTACTTTTAAAGAGCTATGGAAAACTTTTCTGAATAAAAAGAAAGCACATCAGGCACAGTTAAATAAAGAGCTAGAAAATAATTTGTCTAAAAGATTACAGATTATTGCAGCAATTAAAGCTTTGGTAGAGCAAGGAGATGTTTCAAACTCATACAAAGACTTTCAACAATTAATGACAGACTGGAAAGAAATAGGAAACATTCCGTCTGATAAGTATCAAGAAACTTGGGGGAATTACCATTTGTATGTAGAGCAATTTTATGACTTACTACACCTAAACAAAGATTTAAGAGAAATTGACTTTAAACGCAATTTAGAAGCCAAACAACAAATTATAGAAAAAGCAAAAGAATTGGCAACTCATACAGATATTCAGTTTGCTTTTAACGAATTGCAGATTTTACACAGATTGTGGAAAGAAGAAACAGGACCTGTTTCTAAAGAGTTTAGAGAGCCTGTTTGGCAAGAGTTTTCAGAAATTACAAATCAAATTCATCAAAAAAGAGTAGCTTTTGTTAACGAGTTAAAAAAGGTTGAAGAAGAAAACCTACAAAGCAAGCTAGAAAAAATAGAAGAAATCAGAAATTTTGATTTTAGTAAAAATAGAAGTTTCAATGATTGGAGAAAAAGCATTGATGCATTTGAGGTTTTAAAAGAGCAGTTTTTGGCAATAGGAAACATTCCCAAAAATAAAACGGCAGAAGTTTGGAACAGTTTTAAAGAAGCAACTAAAGTATTTAACCATGCAAAAAATGACTTTTTTAGAGAGCAAAAAAAGGCACAAGCTGATGCGATCGCTAAAAGAAAAGAATTGATTGCTGAGGCAAAGAACTGGAAGGATTCAGAAGATTTTCAATCTGCAACAGAGACGTTTAAAAGAATACAAGCAGAGTGGAAAAAGTTAGGTTTTGTACCAAGAAAACAAGCCGATGCTTTATGGAATGAGTTTAAGAACAATTGTGATGCGTATTTTGATAGGCTAAACAATGTAAAAAAAGAAGGAACTCCAGAAGAACAAAAAAACTACGAATCTAAACTTGCTTTTTTTGAAACCTTGACCGAGAAAGAAATCAATATAGATACGTACAAAGATGTTGTAAAAGAGTGGTTGGAAATAGGTTTGGTACCTTCTCAGAAAAACAAGATTGATCAGGATATTTATCAAACAATAGAAAAATCCTTAGAGTTGCCTAAAGAAAAAGCTGACTTTGTAGTGTATCAATTAAAATTGGCATATTGGAAAGCAATTGATAGTAAAAAACTTTATGACGAGTACGATCTACTAAGAAAAGAAGTAGATGCTGTTACTAAAGATTTGAAACAGTTAGAGAATAATTTAGGATTTTTTGCCAATAGTAAAAAAGCAAATCCTTTGTTAGATACCGTAAAACAATCCATAGAGAATGAAAAAAATAAGCTAAAACTAGCCAAGCAAAAGGTTAAGTATTTTAGATCTATTCAGTAAAAAAAACAAAGGCTATCATTTTTTTGATAGCCTTTGTTTTTAAATTTTATCTCTTAAAAAAGAAGCAGTGTAAGAGTCTTTGTGGTTTACAAGATCCTCGGGGGTTCCTGAAAATAAAAGATTTCCTCCTTTTTTACCTCCGTCTTTTCCTATATCAACAATGTAGTCGGCACATTTTATAAAGTCGATGTTGTGTTCTATCACAATTAAAGAATGTCCGTTGTCTATTAAAGCATTCATAGAGGATAGTAATTTTTTTATATCATGAAAATGAAGCCCTGTGGTAGGTTCATCAAAAATAAATAAGGTAGGTTCTTGCCTACTTCCTTTAACTAAGTACGAAGCTAGCTTTATACGTTGTGCCTCTCCGCCAGATAAGGTTGATGAAGATTGTCCTAAAGCAACGTATCCTAAGCCTACATCTTGCAAAGGTTGAAGTTTATTGCTAATTTTAGTTTGCTTGTGTTGCTTAAAAAAGGAAATTGCCTGATCTATAGATAAGCTAAGTATGTCATCTATGTTTTTATCGTGGAATTTAACTTCTAGTACTTCTTTCTGAAAACGTTTTCCTTCACAAACTTCACAAGGCAAGTGTACATCTGCCATAAACTGCATTTCTATAGTAACTTCACCTTCTCCTTTACAGGTATCACATCGACCACCATCTACATTAAAAGAAAAATGCTTGGGTTGGTAATTTCTTATTTTTGAGAGCTTTTCGTTGGCAAAAAGTGCACGAATATCATCGTAAGCTTTGATGTAGGTTACAGGGTTGGATCGAGAAGATTTACCGATAGGGTTTTGATCGATAAATTGAATATTTTTTAGACTGTCTAAATCCCCATTGACTTCGGTTACTTGTCCAATTTTATCTCCCATTCCAAACAAGTGTTTTTGTATGGATGGGTATATAATGTCTCTTACCAAAGTACTTTTACCACTACCAGAAACTCCTGTAATTACAGTTAAACAACGTAAGGGAATGGTTACATCTATATTTTTTAGGTTGTTTTCTCTGGCTCCATGTACTTGTATGTTGTGCTTAGAAGTTCTTCTTTTTTTAGGAATAGAAATTTCTTCTTTACCACTTAAATAATTGGCTGTATGGGTATGGGTTTTTAAAATTTCATCATAAGTACCTTGTGCAACCAATTCACCTCCAAATACTCCTGCGTTGGGACCTATATCAATAATGTAGTCTGCCTGTTTCATAATATCTTCGTCATGTTCAACTACAATCACCGTATTTCCTAAATCTCGTAATTGTTTTAATACTTCAATTAATTTTAAGCTGTCTTTTGGATGCAAGCCAATACTGGGTTCATCTAAAATATACATAGACCCTACCAAACTACTTCCCAAAGATGTGGCTAGGTTGATTCGCTGACTTTCTCCTCCTGATAGTGTGTTAGAAGCTCTGTTTAAGGTTAAGTAGCCCAAACCTACTTTGTCTAAAAATCCCAATCGGTTGTGAATCTCTACCAGCAATCTTTTAGCAATTGCAGCATCGTATTCGTTTAGCGATAATTCTTTCATAAATACAGAAAGTTCATCAATAGGTAGGTTGATAAGCTGATTTAATGTTTTATTACCAACAAATACATTGTTGGTCTCTGGACGTAAACGGGTTCCTTTACATGTAGTACATTTGGTTTTTCCGCGATAGCGAGAAAGCATTACACGGAACTGTATTTTGTAGCTTTTTTCTTCCAAATAGTTAAAAAAATCTTGAATTCCTTCAAAATGTTTGGTTCCGTTCCATACCAGTTCTTTTTGAGCTTCTGTTAGTTGAAACCAGGGCTTGTGAATGGGAATATCGTATTCAAAAGCATGTTTAACCAATTGTTTTTTGTATTCCGAGCTGCTTCCGCTTTTCCATGGAGCAATACAATCTTCGTAAATAGACAAAGAGGTATTGGGAATAACTAAGTCTTCATCAATTCCTATAACATTTCCATAACCCTCGCAAGTAGGACAAGCTCCGTAAGGGTTGTTAAAACTAAAAAAATGTGTATTGGGTTCTAGAAAAGTCATTCCATCCAGTTCAAATTTGTTACTAAACTCGCGACGGTTATGATCGGATAGGTGTTCTATAATACACATCCCTTTTCCTTCGTAGAATGCTGTTTGAATAGAATCTGCTAGGCGGTTGTAGTAATCATCATCATTTTTAATAACGATTCTATCAACAACTAAAAAAAGCTTTGTTTTACTACTTATTTTAGAATGATCTACTTCTTCAATTCGGTAAGTTTCATTATCAACTTTAATTCTGGCATATCCTTGTTGTACCAAAATTTGCATAGCTTTTTCTGAATCTCTATCTCCTAAATCGTAGGGGGCAAGTAGTAAAAGTTTGCTACGCTCTTCTAAAGATTTTAAGTATTGAATAACATCAGAAACAGTTTCTTTTTTTACTTCATTTCCTGAAATAGGAGAAATAGTTTTACCTATACGAGCATATAGCAGTTTTAAATAGTCGTAAATTTCGGTAGTAGTTCCTACAGTAGAACGTGGATTAGAAGAGTTTACTTTTTGTTCTATGGCTATGGCAGGAGCAATTCCCTTGATATAATCTACCTTAGGTTTGTTTAATTTTCCTAAAAACTGACGAGCATAAGATGATAAACTTTCTACATACCTACGTTGTCCTTCAGCGTATAAGGTATCAAAAGCTAAACTTGATTTTCCAGAACCCGAAAGACCTGTAATAACAACAAGTTTGTTTCTAGGAATGGCTACATCAATATTTTTTAGGTTGTGCAAACCTGCACCTTTAATAAGAATATACTCTTTACTTGATAATTGCTCTAATGTCTGAATCATGTCTAGTTTTCTTGACTTGTAAAATTATAATATTTGATTTTAGGAATGACTAGACTCATTGATAAAAAATCTATCAATTGATTTGTTCTAGCATTATGCGAATCTGTAACTGTTGTTTTTATGCATGGCATCTAATTTTGGAAACAGCTAAAAAAATCAAAAAAATGAAATTACAAAAAATAACAGTATTCGTTTTGGTACTGATGTTAGGTGCTTGCGGAAGTAATAAAAAAAGTACAGTTGCTACTAAAGAAAAAAACAACACAAAAGAAAGCGAATTACAGCAGACTCCAATACCAAATTATTTAGCCAATGAAAAATGGGAATTGCAATCGAACCTTTCTGATGATTTTAATTATGAGTTTAAACCCGTAAATGCTTTGGTGAATTTTGGAGGAAACAAATGGAAAAACTTTTACCATGCTGCTTGGGATGGACCAGGAGTTACTTATTGGAAATATGATAAAATTTCTGTAGATGGAAGTGACTTGATTATTAAATCAGACCGATGGAATCAAGCGAAAGAATCGAATCCTATTGCGAAATCTGTAAAAATGAATATGCCAAACAGTGGAATTAGTACAGGGTGTATAACCTCTACCAACAAAGTAAAATATCCTGTGTTTATAGAAGCAAAAGTTAGTGTAACCAATTTAGCATTGGCCTCAGATGTTTGGTTGCTAAGCCCTGATGCCACACAAGAAATAGATATTATAGAATGTTACGGAGGTAAGGAGCCTGGAAATGCTTATTTTGCTAAATCCATTCACGTAAGCAACCACTCGTTTATTAGAAAACCTTTTACGGATTATCAACCTAGAGATAAGGGAGCTTGGATTCAAAGAAAAGGTGTCGATAGCTGGGGGGAATATTGCAATGAGGTAAATGGAAAAAGAAGGTATGTAAGAGCAGGTGTGTACTGGAAAACTCCTTTTCATTTTGAACATTATATTGATGGAGAATTGATGCGAGTATTGCATCACAATGCAGTAGCAACCAAAGTTAATGGAGTGTGGGAATATGGCTACCCTACAATGACCAATGGTAAATTAGATGTAAAACAAGGAAAACAAAAAATCACTCAAACTGCTACATCGCAAGAGTTTGATATGAATTTGCTTCAAAAAGCTAGTGATATTTCTACTGTAAGTATTATTGATCCTTATGCATATCAAGGAGGAAAAGGTTATACTAAGGAATTGGATATTATTATTAATGTAGAGGCTCAGGACTGGCACGCAAAAGCAGGACGTATGCCAAGAGATATAGACTTAAAAGATCCTACCAAAAACAACGATATGAAGGTAGATTGGATTCGTGTTTTTAAACCAGTTCAATAACAGACAAAAAAACTTATAAAAGAAAGCGATTCGTTCATAGCGAATCGCTTTTTTTATGTTGTTGTGGTATATTTTTTGTAACCACTTAAAAAGAACATTTAATCCATAGCTATAGAAACAAAATTACTTAACTCAAAAAAAAAGATTATGAATTATTCATTAGCGGATTTAAGAGATGGACAGCTGGTATCGGAATACTGTAAAGGGAACGAAGCTTGTTTGGCTGTATTGATAGAGAGACATCAACAAAAAATATTTGGATTTATTTTGTCTAAAACGGCAGATAAAGAGTTGGCAAATGACCTTTTTCAAGATACGTTTGTAAAAATTATAAACACTTTAAAAAGAGGTAAATACAACGAAGAAGGAAAGTTTTTACCATGGGCTTTAAGAATTGCACACAACCTAACGATGGATTACTACCGTAGTAAGCAAAGGAAAAAAACACAATATGCTTCTGAAACATATGATGTGCTAGACTTTTTAGGAATTGAAGATGATGCAGGAGCTAGTAAAGTAGAGGAAGAAGAAACACTACAACAAATACTAGAAATGGTAGAAAACTTACCTAAAGACCAACAAAATGTGTTGAAAATGAGGATATTTATGGGGTTAAGTTTTAAAGAAATTGCAGAACAAACCAACGTTAGTATCAATACATCACTAGGTAGAATGCGATATGCATTGCTTAATTTAAGAAAGATTATTCAGGATAAAGAAATTGTTCTGTCCAATTAGTGCAATAATACATCTCTAATTCCGTTGATATAAGGAATGTTACGAACTATAGAGATGATTAAAAACTACTTAGATTATTTATTAAAAAGAAAAAAACTAACTCAGGAAAAGCCATCACCAGAGGTAGTTTCTTATTTGTTAAAGTATTCTCAATCTTTTGAAATAGCCAAGAGTACTTATTTAAAAAATGTCCGTTTGGACAAGAATTGATAAAATGTTTTACCTTTTTGATGTGTAAAAATTACCCAACAGGTGTAAATTTTACACATCATTTTTTTTGCTTCTTATCATATTCTTTCAAAACAGTTTTCCTTCCAATAGTTTTGGTGATGATATCATTTTCTAAATTCCAACCACGAGCAGGAGAGTATTCACGTCCGTAATAAATAATTTGTAAATGCAACTTGTTCCAAGTATGTTCAGGGAACAAACGTTTTGCATCTTTTTCAGTCTGCTCTACACTTTTTCCATTACTTAACCCCCAACGAAACATCAAACGGTGTATGTGGGTGTCTACAGCAAAAGCGGGAATGTTAAAGGCTTGACTCATAACAACACTTGCCGTTTTATGTCCTACAGCAGGCAAGGCTTCTAAATCTTTAAAATTAGCGGGTACTTGTCCATCGTGTTTGTCTATCAAAATTTGAGATAGGCCGTGAATTCCTTTTGATTTCATTGGAGACAATCCTACAGGCTTAATGATTTCACGGATTTCATCTACTGTTAGCTTTACCATATCGTAGGGATTGTCTGCTTTTTCAAACAATAAAGGTGTAATGGTGTTTACGCGAGCATCGGTACTTTGTGCAGACATCAATACGGCTATTAGTAGTGTGTAAGGGTCTTTATGATCTAACGGAATAGGAGTTTCTGGATAAAGATTTTCTAAAGTGTTGATTACAAAATTTACTTTTTCTTGTTTGGTCATCATTACTTAATTACAATTAGGGGTTTGCTACGGCCATTTATTTTTAAATAATAAATACCAGAGCTCATATTTTCGGGTAAAGATAGCACAGTGCTTTTGTTTGTAGAGTTGTATTCTATTTTTTTTGTAGGATGTGCTTGTCCTTGTATAGAAAATAAGGTAAATGTATCTGTTTGTTCAGAATTCAATATCTGTATTTGGTTGGTGTTTACTGGATTGGGACTAATTATAAAGTCGTTGGTGTTTTTGGTTTCCTGATGGCTACCATCAAAATAAGGCAAAGCATACTGATAACCAGCTTTTCCTACTTTTTCTCCAATCAATCGACCAGGTATGTCATCAGCAGGAGGGTGAATTCCTCCCCAAATTCTAGACAAACTAGTTTGATCTGATGCATCTCTGTAGGTTGCCCATTGTAAGGTGACATCTACCGATGGTCCTTTTTCAAAAACTAAAAACTCATCTTTTTTAGCAACAAACTCTCCGATACCTCCTGGAAAAAATGGATCTCCTGTAATCAAAGTCAACACTTCGGCAGCAGCTCTAGAAAAGGTAGAATGTCCTGAAACAAAACCAGCAAAAGGAGGAGTTACAAAAGAGGGTCTTTGATAAGGCCACCAATTTTTAGCTAAAATCCAACCTACACCAGCTATATCTTCTTTAGGATTCTGAATGTAGTCGTGCCCTCTCCAAGCTTTTACTTTTATTTTTCCCACATTTCTATTGTCAAATCCACTTAAAGGATCCCCTTCTTTAACCAATTCAATAAAACCTTCTTTTAAAGGAATTCCACCAGGATGATAGCGATCTAATTCAGGGTTACTACTTTGTCCTAATTTAGCCATGTATCTAATTGCTGAAATAGGTCTTACATAGTCCATCCAACCTTTAATACTCCATGCAGATATAGCAGCATCGTGCATAGCACCTGCTAGAACAAAATAAGATTTTATATCCCATTCTAAGTCAGAGAGGACGTTGCCTGTGCCATTCCATTTTTTTTCTAACAAAGCATGGTCGCTTACGTGGTTTAAGATTGTAAACCAATGTCCAGGTGGAGTTTCAGAATCGGGGCCATCTGCCCAAAACTCAGCTAAAACTCTGGCGTAATCTGCTTTGGGAACTATTTGTTGTTGATAAGGTTGTTGAGTGTAGGGGTTAATGGAATGTCCTTTACTGATATCTCCTCCCTTTTCGTCTTTATAAAATAAAGGGTAGTCTTGGTATGAAAGGGGCATTTCATCTATAGAAATATTACCAATAGAAGCGGGTGAAATATCAATCAATACTCCATCATCAGGGTCTAAATGAGAACTCCATAAAGAGACCAAAGAAAAGTTCCACTTGTACATGCGACTGTTTGTGGTATTTTGTAAAGTATCTAGTTGTGGCGGAGTATCGGGCAAGTGATACGCATAATAAGTAGTTCCATTACGCACTAAAGTACTTTTATCTGCTTCGGTCAATGAAAAAGGAATTACATTCCCCCATTCTGGACTTAAAAAGTCAGGGGTACTTTTAGATACATTTCCACTTTGGTCTATAAACTTAGTAAAAGCTAAGGGTTGCCATCTATTGGGATCGTTAATTTTTAGGTTGTCTGCTCGGTCACTCAGCACTAGCTCTTTATTTGTAGGGAAATACTTTTTATTACGATAATCGTTCTCTTCGTTAGAACCGTCAGTAAATCCAAATTGAATGATTTGTTGTGCAATATAATTTCCCAAACAAGCTGCATCACCATTTTGGTAATCTACACAAGTATTTTCGGTGTTATAATTGAATTCTTGCATCAAAAGGTCAAATTTTTCTAAACTAACAGCTGCTCCAGGAGAATTTTTAAACCGATGAGTTAACAAACGGTAGAGGGCAAAAGAAATAGCTTTTTTTCTGTTTTCATCATTTTGAGTAGAAATGTCAAAGCCATCAAAATTACTTGAAAAATGATGAACGGTGTTTCCTATTAAATAGGGGGTAGCTGTAGGTGAAAAAATAGCCCAAGCATCGTACATAGCAATGGATGAATGAAATAAATTTCTTGCGTGTACTGTAGGTCTAGCATAATCGTTTCGTATGGCTGTAAGTAGAGCTTCGTTCCACAAACGAGCAATACTGCTGTTCTTTTCTTGGGTATTGGCAGATAAACTTACGTCTAATATAGTTTCTTTAGAAGTACAATTGTTATTGGTAGTAACAACAGCTACTTTTCCTGTTTTTTCTAATTCCCACTTTACTGTAATTTGATGGGTTCCATGCCCTTTAATTATGGTTCCTCCTTGAACATTCCAGTTAAATTTAACGTTTTCTAAAGCAGGATACGTATAGGTTTCTTCTTTTAAGAATGTGGAGTTTGTAGCTCCTTGTATGGTAGAATTAGATAGGTACGTACAAGAACCATCATCATCTGTAGCTAGCGGATTGTAGGTACAAGAGTTAGGGTCTGTACACCCTTTTATTTTTTTTGATGAATTAATAGCCAATGATTGATAACCTTGTGCTTCGATAAATTTATATTCTTGATTGCTATCTAAATCTTGATAAGTTTCTATAATGCCAGATGGCCATTTGATTTGTATTTCCAATATTTTTTTATCGCCTCCTAGACCAAAATGGACAGGTTTTATACTTTGTGAAATAAAACTTACTCCGTTATAATATCGTTTGTATAGGTTGTCTTTTGTTTTTAGAGTAATTTCTGTGCCATAAGCATTTTTATTAGATGTAGTACCTTGTAGATGAATTTTAACCCAAGTATAGGAAGTGTCTTCGCTATTAATAGTTTGATTTTGGAAAAAATAAGGTTTAGAAAATGAGTTGGTAATAAGCAAGTCTAGATCCCCATCATTATCGTAATCAAAACTTAAGACTTCGGAGCTAATGGAAGTTTCTTCAAAACCTATTGTTTGGCTAAGTTCTGTAAAAAAGGAAAAACCTTGTTGATGTTGATTTTGGAAATACATGTTTTTTAACGGTTTTCCAAAAGAAGAACCATTTGCAATAACAATATCCTCATCACCATCCAAATCAAAATCATCAAAGGTGCAACCCCAGGACCAATAGCCAGGCCATTCAACTTCTTCGGGAATGGTAATTCTATTGTTATTTGTAACATCAGAAAACTGTTGGAAACCGTTGTTTTTTAAAAGAATATTTTCATTAATTCCTGTAATAAAAAAATCAAAATGACCATCTAGATTAAAGTCATTCATAACAATTGCCATATCATCCATTGTATTGTTTAATCCATAGTTGCTAGCCTCCTCGGTAAACTTCGTTTTTTTGTTTATATATAGACCATTCTCTTTTTTTAAGTCATTAGAAATGTATAAATCTAGCAGGTTATCTTTGTTAAAATCAAAAGGAAACATTGTGTAGCTAGGGTGTTGATCTGTAGGTAAGCTGTTTGTTTTTTGAGTAATGTTTTTAAAAGTACCATCTCCATTATTTTCGTAAAAGGTATTTTGATTGCAACCTTTCCAGTCGTTTATAAATAGGTCTAAAAAACCATCATTATTATAATCAAACCAAGTAGCTCCTGTGTTGTTACAACCATTGTTTTTTGTAATTCCAGCAGCATTGGTTACTTCTGTAAAAGTTCCATCTTTTTGATTTTTAAATAGTTGTACTTTTTTGTTATGAGTAAGTAGCAAATCAGGAAAACCATCGTTATTGTAGTCTCCCCAAAAAGAACCAAATTTGTAACCTTCCAAACCTACTTTGCTCAATTCAGAATCGTCTATACCATCGTAAGGATACAATTCTGTAAGCCCCGAAGATGCAGTAATATCAACAAACTTACCATTGTTTTCATTTCTAAATAATCGACTATTAGTTTTGTTTATTCCATTTTTGTCTTTGTGTTTAGAAACCACAAATAAATCTAAATCATTGTCCAAATCTATATCAGCAGTAGAAACACTATTATTATCTTGTAAAATACCAAGTCCTGAAGAAAATTCAATCCTTTTAAATTGTTGTGCATGGCTTTTAGTAGCAACAATAAATAATAAAAAGGTGTTGAAAATTAGTTTTATTTGAGTTGTTGTCATCTATATGGGTGATTTGATGCATGTTGATAAAAATAAACAAATCAAACATAGTATAAAAATGAAAAAACAAACAACAGATATGGCCTGTAAAAACAGACTTTTTGCTAGGTAATTCTCTATATTTACCCACATGATAAAAAAGTTTATTCCAGCGTATTTGTTAACCTTTGTAAACGTTTTAGGTTTTAGCTTATTAATGCCTATTTTACCTTTTATTGTGCAAAGTTACCAAGCTCCAAAATGGGTGTTTGGATTGTTAATTACTTTGTATAGTGCATTTCAATTTATTGGTGCTCCGTGGCTAGGTTCCATGTCTGATGTATATGGAAGAAAACCCATATTGTTGCTAAGTCAGGCAGGAACTTTACTTAGCTGGATTGTTTTTATCATTGCTTTATTGCTTCCTGATTTTTCTATTTGGGGATTTGCTTTTCCTTTGTGGATTGTGGCTCTGTCTAGAATATTGGATGGAATTACAGGAGGAAATTCTTCTGTAGCCAATGCTTATGTGAGCGACTTGACTACCAAACAAGAAAAATCGTATATTTTTGGCTATTTGGGGGGGATTGCAGGAATAGGAATGATTGTAGGGCCTGGATTAGGAGGAATAACTGCAGCAACCTCTCTTGGGTACAAAGGCACTTTAATTACTTCTGTGCTTATATCAAGTGTTACCTTATTTACGATTTTTAAATGGTTAGAAGAAACACACCCTAAAGAGAAAAGAAACAAAACTTACACGCTCGATTTCTGGGAGATGATTTACATTCCTAAAAGAATAAAAAAAGTACAACCGTCCCCTTTAATTAAGGTACTTTTTTCTATGAAATTTTTCTTTTCTGCCATGATGGGATTTTATATAGGAACCATGGCTTTGTACTTGGTAGACTTGTTTGCTTTTGATGTAAAAGAACTTGGATATTTTATGTTGTTTATAGGTTTGTTCTTGTCTTTTAATCAGGCTTTTATGTCTAAGTTTTTTATTCAGAAACTGGGAGCATTTAAAACCTTAGTGTTAGGCCTTATATTTTGTGTTTTAGGGCTAATAGCCATTACTTTAACCAACTCAATACTCCTATTTATACCCTATTATTACGTATTAAATTTAGGCTTATCTTTGTGCTTTCCTGTATTCAATTCGCTCATATCTGTTAATGCCAATCCGTTAAAACAAGGAGAAATTATGGGAATAAGCGAAGGAATCAATTCTTTATGCATGGCTTGTTTTCCTGTAATATCTGCTTTAATTTATTCTTATATAGGCGGACAATTGTACAGATGGTTAACCATTATGCCTTTATTGGCATTGCTGTTTGCAGTTGTAGGAGTAAAAAAATATGGCAAACAAACTTTTCAAGCTTCTTAAGAATCATTATCAAATAGAAGAATACTATCAATAAATTTAGCAAGCTACACAGTTTGTCTATATTTGTATTAACTAAAAATATTTAAAGATGAACATGTTAAAAGTAGGAGACAAAGCCCCTAATTTTACCTCAACAAACCAAAACGGAGACGAAGTAAAATTAAGTGATTTTGCAGGGAAAAAGTTAGTTGTTTTCTTTTATCCAAAAGCAAGTACTCCAGGTTGTACAACAGAAGCTTGTAACCTTAGAGATCATTACCAAACATTTTTAGCACAAGGTTATGAAGTTGTTGGAGTAAGTGCAGATTCTGTAAAAAGACAATTTAACTTTGCCAACAAAAACGAACTTCCATTTTCTCTTTTGGCTGATGAGGATAAAGAAATTATCAATGCTTTTGGCGTTTGGGGACCTAAAAAGTTTATGGGAAAAGAATATGATGGAATTCATAGAACTACTTTTGTTATAGACGAAAATGGTGTAATTATTGAAGTAATAGCCAAAGTAAAAACCAAAGAGCATACTGCTCAAATTCTAAAATAAAAAGAATGGAACAAGTTATACTTGTAAATGAAAAGGATGAACAAATAGGAGTGATGGAAAAAATAGAAGCACACGAAAAAGCTTTATTACACAGAGCTTTTTCGGTTTTTATTTTTAATAATCAAGGCGAGTTAATGCTACAGCAAAGAGCAGCACACAAATATCATTCTCCTTTATTGTGGACTAATACATGCTGCAGTCATCAAAAAGTAGGAGAAACGAACGTACAAGCTGGAAAAAGAAGATTGCAAGAAGAGATGGGTTTTTCTACAAACTTAAAAGAAGTATGTTCTTTTATTTACAAAGCTCCTTTTGATAATGGATTAACAGAACACGAATTTGATTATGTGTTGCTAGGAACCTACAATAAAAAACCAGCTTTAAATCCTGAGGAAGCCGCAGCGTACAAATGGATGAAATTAGAGGATGTAAAAAAAGACATGCAAAAAAATCCGCAAATTTATACAGCCTGGTTTTTGATCATATTTGAAAAATTTTACGAATATATCAGCCAAAATCAAAATGAGTTGGAAAAGAATTAGAGTTAAATTTTTGGTAGGAATTTTATTCTCAGCTATTGCCATAGCTGTGTATTCTTATGTAACATATGGTAGTGGTTTTGTAGATTATGTAATTTTAGCACCCAAAGAAATCCTTTCCGAGTTTGTGTTGTTTTTTTTGTTGGGATACATAGTTATCGGAAATTCATTTGCACCACCAGACGATAGAAGAAATTAAACATGGAAATAACAGTACATAGAGTTGCTTATTTTAATGCTGCACATAGATTGTTTCGAAAAGATTGGAACGATGAAAAAAATTTTCAAGTTTTTGGAAAATGTAGCAATCCCAATTACCACGGTCATAATTATGAGTTAGTCGTATCTGTAACAGGTCCTGTAGATCCAGAAACTGGCTTTGTGATGGATTTAAAAGTTTTAAAACGATTGATTAAAACAGAGGTTGAAGATGCTTTAGATCATAAAAATTTAAACTTAGAAATTCCTGAGTTTCAAGAAACCAATCCCACCGCAGAAAACATATCTATCTATATATGGAACAAACTGCGTAAGCACATTGCCAAACATCTAAAATTAGCAATAACTTTATACGAGACTCCTAGAAATTACGTAACTTATTCGGGAGAATAATACTCTTTATTTATGAAAGTAATAGCAATGATTCCTGCACGTTTGCAGGCATCAAGATTTCCAAAAAAGTTACTAAGAGATCTTTGTGGAAAAACTGTAATCACACGTACTTATCAAGCTACTGTAAATACAGGTTTGTTTGATGAGGTTTACGTGGTAACTGATAGTATTAAAATAAGGCAAGAAATTGAAGCTCATGGCGGAAATGTAATCATGAGTGTAAAGGAACATGAATGTGGTTCCGATAGAATTGCAGAAGCAGCAGATTTTGTTTCAGGAGATATTATTATCAATGTACAAGGAGATGAACCTTTTACTAGAAAAGAACCTTTGCAAGATTTAATCAATGTCTTTAAAAACGATATTCATGGAGAAATAGCAGTAGCTTCTTTGGTGCATACAATGGAAGATTGGGAGGAAATTGTAAACCCCAATAATGTAAAAGTTGTATTAGATGCCAACCAGTGTGCAATGTATTTTTCTAGAGCCCCTATACCACATCCTAGAGACAAGGAAGTAGAGGTAACGTACTACAAACACATAGGTATTTATGCTTTTAGACGTTTTGCTTTGCTCAATTTTCCAAACATGAAAATGCATCAAAACGAAGCAACTGAAAAGTTAGAGGGAATCCGATTTTTAGAACACGGAATGAAAATGAAAATGGTAGAAACTCCGTATAAAGTTGTAGGAATAGATACCCCAGAGGATTTAGAGAAAGCCAAAAAAATGGTAAAAAATGGCTTATAAAATCATTGCATTTGATGCAGACGATACTTTATGGGTAAATGAACCGTATTTTAGAGAGGCTGAAAATAAGTTTGCTAAGCTATTGCGTTATTACGAAACCGAAAATAAAATTCATCAAGAATTGTATAAGGTAATAACAGGAAACATCCCTTTGTATGGTTACGGTATCAAGAGCTGTATACTGTCTATGATACAATGTGCCACAGAATTGTCAAATAATCAATTGCCTTCTGAAATTGTACAGCAAATTTTAGACATCGGTAAGGAGATGCTAACCAAGCCTATAGAATTGTTACCAGATATAGAAAATGTACTAAAAACCTTATCCCAAAAGTATCAATTGATTGTGTTAACCAAAGGTGATTTGTTAGATCAAGAAAAAAAATTAGATAACTCAGGGCTGTTAAAGTACTTTCATCATGTAGAGGTAATGAGTGAAAAAAATGAAGCGGGATATCTTAGAATATTAAAACATTTAAATATAGAACCCAAAGAATTTTTAATGATAGGAAACTCCTTAAAGTCGGATGTTTTACCCGTTTTACAAATTGGTGCCAATGCTATTCACGTTCCGTTTGATAGTGAATGGAAGTTTGAAAAAGTTTCAAAAAAAGCAATGGATAATCACGATTATAAAACCTTAACATCAATCCGTAAAATTGTTGATTTTTTATAAATAGATAAAAAAATAAGCATCACAATACAATATTTTTGATTTTTTGAGGTTATATTTATGATAAAATTATAAAAAATGGCAAGAGAAATGTATAAGTACACGCTCACAGTATTAGAAAAGGTAAGTTTTGATACTACGTTGTTTGTCAATGAATTGAAGAAGGCAACAGAGCGTTTATTACCGCATGAGTTACAAGAGTTAAGGCTATGGTTAAATGGATATGTTTACAAACATCCGCATTTAAGTCCAGCCAGGCTCGTTCTTACAAACTAATTTATTTTTTCTAAAAATATATTATAGCATCAAAATCCTTTTTATATTTGCGTCGCAATGTTAAAAAGGATTTTTGTTTACATATTATTCATCGCTTTGGCTGCAAGACCTGCATATTTTGTAGGAACAGTAGCCTATTATGAAACACATGTAAAAGAAATCATTGAAAAATATTGTGTCAATACAGACAAACCACAATTGCAATGTAATGGACAATGTCATTTAGCCAAGCAATTAAATCCGGTTAATGAAAAAGCAGATACTTCCAAAGCGATTGTTGAACTTGCTACTGCTTTTTTTCCTGTATATTTTCAAACTATTACACCTACTGAAATTCCAGTGGCTCAAGATGTATTTGCTACATTTAATTACAGCTATCAATTTACATATCAATTTTTATTGTGTTCCAAAGTGCTTAAACCACCTATGGTCTAATTTTTAAATCTCAACAGACACCACTGTGTCTTTTTTTTACGATTCTCTCCATTAAGGAGAGGTATGAATTACTTATTTGATTTAAAAATTAATATAAAAATGTACAACTTAAAAAAAACGGCTTTACTAGCCTTTACCGCTATTACTTTATTTTCTTGTAACAACGATGACGATAACATCGATGATAAAAAATCAGAAGGAACTCATGTTTCTGCAGTTGTAAAATTTGATCACTCGTTAAGGTTAGGAGAATTATTAACCTTAAAAGACAAAGAAAATCAAGACCAAAGTATTAAGCTAACCAAGTTAAAATACATTATTTCTGATGTAAAAGTAACTGCAACTGACGGTAGTGAGTATGAAATTCCTAACAATGTAGGAGCTCAATTGGTAGATTTAGATCATTCAGATGACAATGGAATTGTAAAAACGTATTTTACTGGAATTCCTAACGGAAGCTACAAAAAAATAACTTTTACTGTAGGAGTAAGCAAAGAGGTCGCAGAAGGAGCTGCAGAAGCACAAGAAAGATTAATGGAATTGGCCGAAGCAGACATGCATTGGGATTGGAACCCAAACTCGTATATTTTTTCTAAAATAGAAGGTTCTAATACAAATACTGCTAGTACTACACCAACCAATTTACAAATTCACATTGGGGACAAAGGTGAAAACTTTGTAGGTTCTAGAGTGGTAAATTTAGAGTTTCCAGAAAATTTAACAGTGGCTACAAAAATTTCACCAAGTGTGCATTTAAAAGTATTTATCGAAAAAATATTTAATCCTAACGAGCCTGGACAATTTGTACCTTTTGATGGGGTTGCAGCTCATGGAGGTTCTGATGAAAATGCTATAAATTATGCAGATAATTTTGCCAATAGCATTGTGATAGATCACTTGCACGCAAATGAAGAAGCCATCAACTTAGAAGATGTAGAAGAACACGATCATTCTGAAGGAGACGGACACAGCCACAATCACACACATTAATCAACACCTAACAATCACAGCTGTACAGCCAGCTGTGATTGTTTTATTTTCTATGTATGAAATACACATTAGTTATTGTAACAGTGTGGTTAATGGTGTCTGGTTGTAGTGAGCATGAAATTGATATTGAACCTTTTGAAATTGCTTTTAAACAACCCGAAAATTTTCCAGAACCTACTTACAATTTTAAAAATAACAACATCACTACAGAGGGGTTTGTGTTAGGACGGAAGTTGTTTTATGATAACAAATTATCTTTAAACAATAGCATTAGCTGTGCAGAATGCCACAATCAATCTCATGCATTTACACATCATGGACATAATTTAAGTGAAGGAGTCCATGCAGGGGTTACAGGAACAAGAAATTCTCAGCCTACACAAAATCTAGCTTTTATGAAAGATTTTACTTGGGATGGATCTAAAAATCAATTGTTCGATCAACCGTTGATTCCTATTACAGAAAAAGTAGAAATGGATGAAACCATGAAGAATGTAGTGGCAAAGTTAAAAGCTGATGCTGTCTATCCAGAATTGTTTCAGAAGGTTTTTCAAAAAGAAGATGCCATTAGTAGTGTAAATATATTAAGTGCTTTAGAACAGTTTATGGGAGCTATGGTATCATCCAACTCAAAATACGATAAGTACGTACGAGGAGAAGCAGGAGGAACGTTTACCGAGTTAGAAAAAAAAGGTTTGGTTTTGTTTCAGCAAAAGTGTGCTACCTGCCATAGTGGTGAATTGTTTACCAATCAGGAGTATATTAATAATGGTATTGGAGAAAATCCTGCTTTGCCTACAGAAACAGGAAGAGCTAGAATTACATCACCCAACCCTTTTGCTACGGTAGAGGAGTTAAAACAGCGAGACGATTATTACCAATTTAAAGTGCCGAGTTTGCGTAATGTAAAAGTTACGTTTCCTTATATGCACGATGGTAGAATAGTGAGCTTAAAAATGGTATTGAACTTTTATGACGATGATACATTCCCTAAAATAACCAAGATGAAAAACTTGGATGACCGACTGATTCAGACCGTAAACGGAAAAGAAATTTTGGGAATTCCAATGACAGAAGAAGAAAAAACAGCCGTATTAGCTTTTTTGGAAACTTTAACAGATTACGAATTTATAAATGATAAGCGTTTTGCAAAACCTGAATAAAATAATTATGGGCTTAATAGCCCTTACAACAATCCAATTGCATGCCTGCGATGTCTGCGGATGTGGCTCTGGAAACAGCAGTAGTTTTGCCAATGTTTTAGGCGGAAATTACATAGGTTTTACCTACAATTATATGCATTTTCAATACATCCAAAGCAATGCCAATCCTAATATTCCCTTAGCAGATGATCATGTAAATACATTGAGTTTAACAGGACAATATCAAATAACAGATGCGTTCCAAGTAAGTGCTACTTTACCATACCGATTTAACAATCGTTATAAGAGTTCTGGTAAATTTAGCAATAATGGTATAGGAGATGTTAGTTTGGTAGGGTTATACAATGTATTGTCTGCAAAGAGCAATCATAGTTTAAGGATTGGAGCTGGGGTTAAAATGCCCACAGGGGAGTTTGATCTAAAAAACTCTAGCCTTAACCAAACTTCTGCAGCACAGTTGGGAACAGGAAGTTGGGATTTGTTATTGCCTTTACAATACAATTACAATGTAAACCAATGGTCTGTTAGTTTAAGTGCTATGTACTTTTTAAAAGGTAAAAATAAGGACGAGTTTAAGTTTGGTAACCAAACACAAATCAATATAAATACATCCTATGTATTTTCCGTTGCAACGGGTATGAGCGTAGCACCAATTGTGGGATTTAGTTACGATCACTTTTTGGCCTCGGAAAGATTTGATATTGTTGATGAACGAACCAAAGGTTATATGACCAATGCAAATATGGGAGTTCAGCTAGAAACCGAAAAGCTAGTTGTTGGAGTCAATGCACAACTGCCTCTGGATCAAAATTTAATAGACAACGAAGTGACCTTGAACTACGGACTGGGTTTATACACTTACTGGAAGTTTTAACAAAGGATCATAATCTAAGATAGATAAATATTTATCAGAATAATTCCTAAATTCAACGAGTTGATATTGATGCTAAACTCTGTTGATTTTGGTTGAATTTTTTTTGATTGAAATATGTGATTTTTGCTAAAAAAACCTTTAGTTTTAAGGGTACTTACAATGTATGCAAGCTATGAGAATACCTACTGTTTTACTGCTAAGTTTTTTAGACCGATGGAAGGAATTAAAAGAGTCTTCCGAAGGATTTGCTTGGTTTGTAAATGTGTTAAAAATTCCAATTATAATATTAATTACCGTTCAGTTGATAGTGATGGGAATTTTGTATTATATGAAAAGGAAAGACCTGCTGTATACCGCTATAGCAACCAATTTAATACTATTTTCAGTCATTTTTTTAACAATAATTTATATGATGTATTTCTAGTCTTGGATAGTTGTTATTTAAACATTAGAGGTTTTTAGGACGTGACGAAAACACTATCTTTGCTTTTGCAAAAAAAGAATCTGTGTTATTTCAAACGTATTTTGTTGATATCATTCTGCCCATTCCACTAGAAAAACAGTTTACTTACAGAATTACTGAATATGAAGCTGATTTTTTAAAAGTAGGAATGCGAGTGGCTGTTCCTTTTGGAAAAAATAAGATTCAGACAGGAATTGTATATAAAATTCACGAGCAAGAACCCAAAGCTTACGATGCCAAAGATATTTATCAAATATTAGATGACAGTCCTTTGATAAGCAATACACAACTAGCTTTGTGGGAATGGATAGCCAGTTATTATATGTGTTCTTTAGGAGAGGTTTTAAGAGCTGCCTTCCCTTCTGTTTTTTTGTTAGAAAGTGAAACGCTGGTTTTACCGAATACCAAGTTTCAAGAAGTCGATGAATTATCAGCAGATGAATATCTAATTTATGAAACTTTGCAAAAGCAATCTCAAGTTACCGTATCTCAAGTAATGAAGATGCTTTCTAAAAAAAGTGTGTTTCCTATTTTAAAAAACATGATTGCTAAAGAAGCAATCCAACTAAAAGAAGAAATTTACGAACAATACCAACCTAAAATGGTGGCTTATATTCGGTTGGCATCGCAATGGGAATCTGCAGACAAACTACAAGAATTGTTGTCTTTTTTATCTAGGTCAGAAAAACAACGAGCTTTGGTTTTGCACTACTTTACACTAAAAGCTAAAAAACAAGCAGTACCCATTACCAAAAAAGAACTGTTAGAAAGTTCAGAAATAAGTGCAGCGGTTTGTAAAGGTTTAGAAAATAAAGAGGTTTTAGAAGTTTACCATTTACAAACAGATCGAGTTTCTTTTGGAGAGGCTAGTGCTAAAATACCTGTTTTAAGTGAAGAGCAGGTAGAGGCTTTGTCAAAAATAAAAGCTCAGTTTTTAGAAAAAGAAGTTTGTTTGTTTCACGGTGTAACAGGTAGTGGAAAAACCGAGATTTATGTTCATTTAATACAACAAGCAATTGATAGAGGAGAACAAGTACTGTTTTTGGTTCCAGAAATTGCATTAACCACGCAGTTAATTTTTAGATTACAAAAATTTTTTGGTGATGAATTAGCGGTTTACCATTCCAAGTATTCGCTGAATGAGAGAGCTGAAGTTTGGTATCAAATATTAGAGCAATCTCCTAAAGCAAAAATTGTATTAGGTACTCGATCTGCAACCCTGCTTCCTTTTACTAATTTAGGACTAATTATTGCCGATGAAGAACACGAAACTTCTTACAAACAATTTGATCTAGCACCAAGATATCATGCAAGAGACACCGCAATTGTTTTAGCTAAAAAACAAAAAGCTAAAATTTTACTTGGATCTGCAACTCCAAGTTTAGAGTCTTATTACAATGCTAAAATAGACAAGTATGGTTTGGTGGTTCTAAAACGAAGATATGGTGCAATTCAACTACCTAAAATAGCGTTAATAGATATCAAAGAAAAACACAGAAAAAAACGTATGACAGGACATTTTTCTGATGTTTTGTTGCAAGAAATGGAAGCTGCATTGGAGTTAAAAGAACAAATTATCTTGTTTCAGAACCGAAGAGGTTATGCTCCTATGCTAGAGTGTAATACTTGTGGAGTAGCTCCTCAATGTCCTAATTGCGATGTTAGTTTAACAGAACATAAATTTAAAAAAGAACTCTGCTGTCATTATTGTGGTTACCACAGAGCTATTCCAAGACAATGCGATGCTTGCGGAAGTACTGATTTGTCTAGCAAAGGTTTTGGTACCGAACAAATAGAACAAGAGTTGTTAGGGTTGTTTCCAAATCACAAAATAGGAAGGTTAGACTTAGATACCACACGAGGAAAATATGGTTATCAAAAAATAATTGAAGCATTTCAATCTGCAGAAATAGATATTTTGGTGGGTACGCAAATGCTGTCTAAAGGTTTAGATTTTAGCAATGTTAGCTTGGTAGGAGTTTTGAACGCAGATAACATGCTTAATTTCCCCGATTTTAGAGCTCACGAACGTAGTTTTCAAATGCTAACACAGGTGGCAGGAAGAGCTGGTAGGGGAACCAAACAAGGAAAGGTTTTTATACAATCTTTTAATCCTTATCACCAAATACTACAACAAGTTACCACCAATGGCTACGAAGAAATGTTTAAAGAACAATATCACGAAAGAAGAAATTTTCATTATCCACCACATTATCGATTAATTCAAATTACGCTAAAACACAAAGATTACAATTTACTAGATCAAGGATCAGATTGGTTGTCTAAGTCTTTGGGCAATAGTTTTGGAAAAAATTTATTAGGACCAACAGTACCTTCTGTAGGTAGGGTAAGAAATATGTATATAAAACAATTAATAATTAAAATTCCTCCGCAACAATCTTTACAAGCTACCAAAGAGTACATAAAAAAAGTGCGTGTAATGTTTGAATCTATTGGTCGATTTAGAAGTATTAGAATCAACATAGATGTCGATGCATATTGATTTGTTTTTGTGAATTAATTTCTATCAAAAATCAAAAAAGAACATTCTTATTACGTATTTTTGTAGGGCTAAAAAAAAATAGCAATACGCAACTAATACTATTCTATGAAAGACTTAAAAACCACCAACTTATTACTGTTTATCATTGTGATTACGTTGATACTTTTTTTAATGAAAACCTTGTCTTTTATCTTTATACCCTTGGTTTTGGCTATGTTTATAGCCTTGTTATTTTTGCCTTTGATGAGATGGTTTGCCAAACGAAAATTACCCAAAACATTGGCTATTATTAGTGTGCTTTTAATTATTGCAGGAGTATTTAAGGTAGGTTCGGAATTGATACAATTGTCTAGCAATGAAATTTTAGGAAGTCAAAGTAGTTTTTTTGAAAAGGCTGAAACCAAAATTGTAGACTTGGTAGTAATGATGGAAAATGCTTTGGGTATTGAACGTCATGAAAACACTTCGGTGTTAAAGCATTATTTTAAAGGAAGTAGTGTTACAGGAAAAATAGTTCCATCTTTAGATTTTTTAGGAAATTTGGTTTCTAGAACTTTAATGACCTTATTTTTTGCCATCTTACTTTTGGCAGGGTCCATCAATGTAGAAAAACTACTAAACAGTGCTGTTTTTAAACTAAAACATGCTTCTGTAAAAACATTTAGAAAAATAGAAAAAGACATCATTACCTTTGTTAAAGTAAAGTTTGTAATCAGTTTTTTTACAGGAGTAGGATTTAGTTTAGCTTGCGTGTTTTTTGATGTAAGTTTTCCTATTTTTTGGGGCTTGTTGGCTTTTCTACTTAATTTTATTCAGATGATTGGTTCTATTGTTTCCATCATTTTACTATCTGTATTTGCTTTGGTAGAAATTGATGCTATGAGCACATTGTTGTTTTTTGTAATAACTATTTCTGGAGTTCAAGTAGTTTTTGGAAGTGTTTTAGAGCCTATTTTTATGGGAAAAACGTTTTCTATAAACGTAATCACCATTTTAGTAATGCTTATGTTTTGGGGGTACATTTGGGGAATTCCAGGCTTGATTTTATCTATTCCTATTACCGTTATTATCAAAATTATTTTAGATCAATTTCCTAAATATCACGTAATATCTAGTTTGATGTCGGGAGATTCGGATGCTTAAAAAAAAAGTTTTTATAATAGTTTGATAAAAATCTATCACAGGTCTAGTGGTATTGCTACTTTATTTAAACTCAACTTGTTCATTCGTTACATAGTTTGTTTATCAATTCTTATATATTTGATTTTGATAAATAAAACTAAAGTATATTAAAATGAATAAATTATTACTTGCCATGTTGTGTTGTGCATCATGGGTTTCGGCACAACAGAAACCAAATATTTTATGGATCATTACAGACGATCATAGAGTAGATGCTTTACAATGCTATAACAAAGCAACAACAGGAGAAAAATATAGCAAACTAGGCTACGTTTCATCACCCAATATAGATAAGTTGGCACAAGAGGGGGTGTTGTTTGTAAACGCATATACCAACTCTCCTGTATGTGGGCCATCTAGAGGTTCTATGATTAGCGGACGTTACCCTTTTAGAAATGGACACTATCAATTTGAGCAAACACATCAACAGCCAGATTTTGTAAAGCCGGCCGTACCACAAACTTTACAAAAACAAGGATATACCACAGCTTCTTTTGGTAAAGACGGGGCTTATATTTTTGACTGGGGACCAGGACAAACTTTTAAAGATCCAGGTTTGTATAACTATAAAGTAAGTTTTAAACACGATTTACAAAAAAATGATATCGGAGATTATTGGGCTCAACCAGCTTACATTCCAGGTACATGGAAAATGATAGGTACAGAAGAAAGAGTAAAAACTCCAGATGGAAAGGTAGTTCAATACTTGTTAAACAAAAGAAAGGGACAAGGTAGTGTAAGTGAACAAGATCTTGCTATTAGAAAAAAAATGGAACAGAAGTACGAAATTTTACGTTCGTATACCCGCAGTGGAAACAAAGATTTAATTATTGGAGGTGAAAATCCTATGCCAGCAGGACAAACCATTGATGGAAAAATTGTAGAAGAGTTTAAATTGTACTTACAAAATCAAAATAAAACGTTTACCAACACGTATGGAAAAAACAAAAAAGGAGTAGATAGCAACAAGCCAGTAATGGTTAACCTAGGGTTTCATTTGCCACACACACCCGTATTGCCCCCAAAGTTATTTAGAGATAAATTCAAAAAGAAAAAATACAAAGTACCTGCATTTAGCGAAAAAGAAAAAGCAACCTTTACGCCACAGTTACATAAGTTGTATAAGGTGCTAAACATGACGGATATGACCGATAAAGAAAAGCAACAAGCAATACAAGATTATTATGCGTATTGTGCTTATGGTGATGCGTTGATTGGTGATGCTGTGGAGGCGTTTAAAAACTATAGCAAAAAGAACCATCAAGAATACTTAATTGTTTTTGTTGTAGGAGATCATGGATGGCATTTGGGAGAGCAAGGAATTGAAGCTAAATTTGGCCCTTGGAGCAAATCTACTCAGGGAGCAGTAATTATGGTTTCATCAGACAAAACTAAGGTTCCTGAAAATATAGTAAATACAGATTTGGTAGAGTATGTAGATGCTGCTCCTACCATTTTAAAAACAGCAGGTGTGCCTATAGAAAACTCTGAATATGATTATCTGGACGGAATTAATTTATTCAACCTTATTAACAAAACAGAAAATCGTGATTATATTGTAGGAGAGACAAACGTGATTGTTGGACATAGAGCCTATTTAAGAACCAAAGATTTTGCTTTTTCCATGAAAACTAGACCTGATAATTGGAAAAAATTAGTGCCAAACAAAAATGTAAAATGGGCTTTAAATTGCCCTTTAGAACAAGCAGAATTGGTATTGTACAATCTTAATAAAGATCCTTTAGAGCAAAACAACGTAGCTGCAGATAAAAAGTACAGAAAACTGGCTGCTTGGTTTAGAACTAAGTTAGGGAACATAGTTTTAGGCGATGGAAGAGTAGAGTGTGATTGGTCTCAAGCCAATAGTTATCATATTAGTAATTTTGCCAAAGGATCTCACGATAGGAAATTAAAAATTCCTGAAAATTTAATACCATAAAAGCAAAAGGTCGTCTTAGTTATAGACGACCTTTTTAGTTAAGCTGCTGGTTTAAGTAACAAAATCAATTGATTTATTTTTTGATTCCAATGTTGTATAGATTGAAGCTCTCCATTAAACTGATAGTTTAAATCATGATTGTAAAACTCCATGCAAACAAGATTGCCTGTAGACTTTGGTGTAAATTGCAGCTCTAAAGTGTTTACCATTCTTTTATCTGCCACACCAGAAACATAAGTGGTAACCAAAGAACAACTTTTAACGGCTTTTAAATCTACCCATTGTGCATGTTTTTGCTCTTTGATTCTTTGCAGAAAAAATACGTGTTTTTTAGTTTCATCCAATCCTATTGCGTAATTTCCGCAATGTTCGTACTGACTAATATGACAATTGTGCTTACTAGCCAATCTTTCTAACTGTTGAAATATTTCTTTTTCTTTTCTTTTTTTTGATGAAGATGTAAGTACAAATGGCAAAGCACAAATAGCCACGCAAAACATCCCTATAACTAAGGTTCCTAAATCCATAATAGTGTAATAATTAATGTAAATAATTGTACAGATGTTTACTGTAAAAGTGAACATCTATATACTAAAGACGACGAATGTTAGGAAGGATTTACCAAAAATTATGAAAAGGAAAAAATAGGTTGTTTTTTCTAGATTTTATCAGTCTGTTTTGTAACCTATGTATGTATTGTTTGTAACCAACATGAAAAAAAGTAATTGGCTGTGTGGTAGTTGTAACAGTAGTTTTTTCAGAAAAAAAGTTAGGGTAACTTTCGTTGTATTCAGAGACTTCTGTAAGATTGTTAGTGCTTTGTAAGTGATGAATATCTGCAGATTTGTTTGCTGCATTTTTTACACTTACTTTTGTGTGCTCTGAAGAATTTATTATAAAAATTGAGGCATCATCATAATTTTTTAGACCAATCCCCATACTGTAAATGGCAATTAGTAAAAAGATGTATGTAAATTGTAGGTTCGCTCTCACTTACAACAATAATGATTTTTGCGAATGTACTTGTTTCTAAACAATCAAAAACTAAATATATGTTTAATTCGTTTTTAAAGAACTTCCCATTTTACGTCTAAAAATTTCTTTAATAAAATCTATTTCTTTTTGATGTTGAACGTTTTTTCGAGTAGCAAAATACAAAATGTTAGACACTTCTTTGTTCCCTTTCCAAACCTGTTGAATGCTACCGTTTTTAAGGGAGTTTTGAATTAAAAAATCGGGAACAATAGCAAATCCATGATTGTTTTCCAAACATCGAATAATAGAAGAAATATTTGGTAAAATATAATTGGGTTTAAAATCAGGACGTTTGTGAAAATTTTCGTGCCAGAACCGATTAAAATGTGCCATTTCATTAGAGGCAGAATACCATGTTTCTCGTTTTAAATAGTTTTCTAATTCGGATATTTCTCTATTCTCAATCAGTTTATAAATAGTAGTAAGTGGAGTTTTGTTTCCTGCAATTAATACAATCGTTTCTTTGGCAAAAGCCTGATAGCTGGAAGTTTTATGTTGATTTTTATGTTGTTTAGGAGTAATGACCAAATCCAAAATACCGTTTTCTAAATCTTTTAATAAAAAAGGATGTTCTCCAAATTTAGCAACCAAATCAAAATCTAATTGCGAAATTTCTGTTTCTAGTATGGTCTGAAAAGTTTCTGTACACATACCTATATTTAAAGACGGTACTGCATCTTTAGAGGTTTTTTTAAAATGATGCTCTGCTTTTTCTAGTTTTTTTAAAGCATCAGAAATATAATTGTATAATTGTTTTCCATCTTCTGTAGGCAGCATCCCTCTAGAACTTCTTTCAAATAATTTTTTTCCTACATAACTTTCCAAAGCATTTAAATGCACACTTACACCAGGCTGAGAGGCATAAAGATAAGCAGCTGCTTTGGTTAAAGTTTTATGGTCGTAGACTGCTACAAAAGTACGATACCATTCTAGGTTGATCATATTATTATTTTAATACAAATCTATAAAAAGTATTATGATTGTAATAGTTTGGGAATCTGTAATTTTGAAGTGTCATAAAAAACGAACATAATTAATGAAACAGATACTTATTATCAATGGAGGTCATCCTTTTGCACATTCACCAGGAAGATTTAATCAAACATTATTAACCACAACAAAAGAAATTTTAGAAAATGCTGTTCATCCATTCTCTGTAAAAACAACCGAGGTAGGAGAGGACTATGACTTAGAGGAAGAAGTTGAAAAATGGAAATGGGCAGATGTAATTATCTATCATACTCCTATTTGGTGGTTTCAGTTGCCATTTGGGTTTAAACAGTATTTAGATCAGGTATTAACAGCAGGGCATCAAAAAGGATTGTATCATAGTGATGGAAGAACCAGAACTAATCCTGCAATTAACTACGGAACAGGTGGAAATCTACACGGAAAAAAATACATAGTTACTACTAGCTGGAATGCACCCAAGGAAGCATTTGAATGGGAAGGAGAGTTTTTTAATCAAACTACAGTAGATGATGGAATCTTGTTTGGGTTTCATAAAATGAATCAATTTTTAGGCATGAAACATTTGTCTTCTTTGCATTTTCATGATATGGAAAAAAATGCAAATGTACCTCACGAACTTAGTCGCTATGCAAGTTACCTAAAAGAACAGATGGCTAAGATTTAACACATTTCAAAAATAACACAGCCCTAATTATTTAGTATTAGGGCTATGCTGTTTAATCAAATTTTGCATAAAACTTACCTTTCCATTTATTCTGAACTTTCATTACTTGTTCTATAATGTCTCGAGCACAACCTTCTCCCCCTTTTTTATGAGAAATGTATTTGGCAATTCCTTTAATTTCTGCAGCAGCATCTTGCGGAGCACAGGGCAAACCTACTTTTTCCATTACAGGATAATCAGGAATATCATCACCCATATAAACCACATCTTCGGGTTTTAGTTGGTACATGTCTAGAATTTGATAGTAGGTTTCTATTTTATCATGTACCCCTAAATATACATCAGTTAGTCCTAAGTTTTTTAAACGAGTTTTAACGGCCTCGTTGCTTCCTCCTGAAATAATACAGACAGGATATCCAGCATCAATTGCAGATTTTAAAGCATATCCATCTTTAATATTCATTTTTCTTACCAATTCTCCATCAGGAAAAACAGTAACGGTTCCGTCTGTCAACACACCGTCTACATCAAAAATAAATGCTTTTATGTTGTTTAGTAATTCTTTATAACTCTTATCCATTTTTTTCTTGTATTGATTGTGTTATTAGTTTGTAAATATCTTGGTTAATACCATCAAGCTGAGAAAGGTGATGTGCAATTGTTTTTTTATCGTTTCTTACCGCTGGTCCTGTTTGTGCCAGATGCGGTGGCATTACAAAAGCTTTATCTAAAGTTTCGTTCAGTAAGGGTTGTAAAATTTTAAAGTCAATGTTATTGGTTTTGCACAAATCATAAGCAATAGCAAACATACGATTGCTAAAGTTGTTGGCAAATACAGCAGCAAGATGTAGTTTTGCTCTTTGTTTACCATTAATAACTTGGACTGTGTTAGAGAATAATTTTGCAAAATTCAATAAAAAAAATTCATCTTCTTTGTGTTCTGTCTCTATACATAAAGGAAGTGTTGAGAACTGTACTTTTTTAGATTTACTAAAACTTTGCAAAGGATAAAAAACACCTCTTTTTTTTGCATTAATTGCTTGATAACTTTTAGTTCCGGATGTATGTACCACCAGCCCGTTTAATGCAGGTAAATAAAGATTTTCAATAACATCATCAGGCAATGCAATTAGGTATATATCAGCTTTTTTTAAATGCTTTGTTTGTTGGATTATTTCTATGCTAGGAAATTGCTTTTGTAACACCTCTGTAGTTCTAGAGTAAATCTGAACCAAATCAACAGAAGGTTGTCGCATACATTCTAGTATCAAGTGCCATCCTACATTGCCTGCACCTAAAATTACTACTTTTACCATGCTTCAAAAATAAGAACATTTCTATAGAATTATATGAAATTTACTAGTTTTGATAACGACTAATATACCAGACTCATTTTTTAAAACTTAGATGATGATTTATGCAATTCTAATAGTTATATTTTTGCTTTTTGTGTCTTTATGGATTTACAAAAAGAACAAAACCTATCCGTTATCCAATACCAAAACCTCTTTGTATGATTTTGTGGTAAAAGATTTAAAGGGAACACCTTTTAAATTTGCAGATTTAAAAGGAAAAAAAGTGATGATTGTAAACACAGCATCCAAATGTGGTTTGACACCTCAGTACCAACAATTACAAGAAATTTATGAGAATTATAAAGATACCAAGAACTTTATAATCATTGGTTTTCCATCAAATAATTTTTTATATCAAGAACCAGGAGATTCAGAGCAAATTCAAGAATTTTGCCAATTGAATTATGGAGTTACATTTCCTATGATGGAGAAAGTTGAGGTGAGAGGAAAGGAACAAGCCGAAATTTATCAGTTTTTAACACACAAACAATTTAACGGAGTTAAGAGTTCTAAAGTGCAATGGAATTTTCAAAAGTATTTATTTGGAAGAAACGGACAATTACAAAAAGTAATACAACCAAAAATAAAACCCAATGATCCAGCCATTATAAGTTGGATTGAAAATGATTAATTATGAATATAAAGTTAGATATTTTAGCCATAGGAGCACATCCAGATGATGTTGAGTTAGGTTGCGGAGGAACTTTGGCCAAAGAAATTGCTGAAGGAAAAATGGTAGGAATTTTGGATTTAACGCAAGGAGAATTAGGTACCAGAGGAACCCCAAAAATTCGTGCTATGGAAGCAGAGGCAGCTGCAGGTATTTTAGGAGTAATGCTAAGAGAAAACTTAGGTTTACCCGATGGTTTTTTAGAAAATAGCAAAGAGTATCAGTTAAAAATTGTAGAAGTAATTAGAAAGTATCAGCCTGATATTGTACTATGCAACGCAATAGACGATAGACACCCCGATCATGCCAAGGCAAGTAAATTAGCTTCGGATGCTTGTTTCTTAGCAGGGTTAAGAGCTATTAAAACAGATGTCGGTTATGGGGATCAAGAAGCATGGAGACCTAAGAACGTATATCATTACATTCAGTGGAAAGATATAAAACCAGATTTTGTAGTAGACATTTCTGATTATATGGATGTAAAAGAAAATGCTATTAAAGCTTTTAAGTCTCAGTTTTATGATCCGAATAGCCAAGAGCCAGAATCGCCAATAACAAGTAAGAATTTTTTTGAAAGTGTTAGTTATAGAGCCAAAGATTTAGGAAGGTTGGTTGGTGTGTCTTACGCAGAAGGTTTTAACACAGAACGTTACGTAGCTGTTAAAAAAATATCAGATATTTTTTAATTTTTTTCTTTGTCAAAACAAACAAAGCTCTTATATTTGCAACCGCTAACGCAAACGCGCGCTAATGGTGATTGTAGCTCAGTTGGTTAGAGCACCGGATTGTGGTTCCGGGGGTCGTGGGTTCGAATCCCATCATTCACCCGTTGCAAGACCTCTCTTTTATAGAGAGGTTTTTTTTATGTCTAAAACTTAAAAAAGCTTGAAATTTATAATTTCAAGCTTTTTTAAACTAAAGAATATGTGTTATTAATAGTTAATTCTATCCACAACTTTAAGTCCATAACCAGTAATACCCACACGTTTTTTTTGAGCCGGAGAGTTGGTCATCAACTTTACATTTCTAATATCTATATTGTGTAAAATTTGAGCTCCTATTCCAAAATCTTTTTCGTCCATAGGAGTAGTAGATGGTTCTGAAGTGCTTTCACCTTTTTGTAGTGATTTAAGCTCTTTTAATCGTTGGGCTAAGTTAAAGGTAAGTTGTTCTTGATTGATAAAAACAACTGCTCCTTTTCCTTCTTCTTCTATTTTATTAAATACTCTGGCAAGTTTGTCTCCTGGTTCGTTAACTAAAGTATTCAAGATATCGTTGCCAAAAGAGTTGGACGTTACTTTGCAAAGTACGTTTTCATTACTATTCCAGGTTCCTTTGGTTAGTGCAATGTGTATTTGGTTGTTGGTTGTTTGGGTATATGCTCTTAATCGATACGTACCAAAACGAGTTTTTACATCAAAATCTTCAATTTTTTCAATCAAAGAGTCATGTTGCATTCTGTAAGAGACTAAGTCTTCTATAGAAATTAATTTTAAATCGAATTTTTCGGCAACCTCTTTTAGTTGTGGCAAACGAGCCATACTTCCGTCTTCGTTTAAAATTTCGACCAAAATAGCAGCTGGTTTCAATCCAGCTAGTCTGGCCAAATCGACACCAGCTTCTGTATGTCCTGTTCTACGCAATACTCCTCCTTCTTTTGCTTTTAAAGGAAAAATATGTCCTGGTCTTCCTAAATCTGTAGGTTTGGTTTCTTTTTGTGTCAAAGCATAGATGGTCTTTGCTCTATCATGTGCAGAGATTCCTGTGGTGCAACCATGCCCAATTAAATCTACAGATACGGTAAATTGGGTGTTGTGAAGTACGGTATTGTCATTTACCATCATGTTTAGGCCTAGTTCCTGACAACGTTCTTCAATTAGAGGTGCACAAATTAACCCACGACCGTATTGGGCCATAAAGTTGATCATTTCTGGAGTAACTTTTTCTGCGGCAGCAATAAAATCTCCTTCATTTTCTCTGTCTTCATCATCTACCACAATAACCATTTTTCCGTTTCGGATGTCTTCTATGGCTTCTTGTATGCTATTTAGTTTTATTTTGTGATCTGTATTACTCATTGGATTTTTTGAGTTTGCTGAATAACTTTTTAAATGGGGTCAAAATTACATCAAAATTAATAAACCCTCTGTCTTTAGAGGCTCTAATCGTAAAAGTAACTGCCAAAGGGGTCATGACAAGTGTTCCTAGCCAACCTCCTAAAATAGCGGTAATACTACTTTCTTCGGCCATGTTTTTACCAAAGGTGTTGGTAAAATGATAGGCAACATAAACAATAATGGCTACAATCATAGGCATTCCAAACCCTCCTTTTCTAATCAACGATCCTAAGGATGCTCCTACAAAAAAGAGTAGCAAGCATGAAAGGGCACTGGTTAGAATAAAATGGTATTGATAGTCGTGGTTGTTTAGGTCTTTACGTCTTCTTTTAAAATAGTCTTTATAACTCTGTATATTTCTAATTTTGCTTTCTACAGTGCTTTTCGCTTGTTGCAAAATGGTTCTTTGGGTGATTATATCAAAATTATTTAAGGTTTTTGGGACTATTTTTTTTGTTTTTACTTTGGTAGTGTCTATGGCTTCGGACATTTTTTTGGTTTGTATGTGTGCTTGCATAGACTGATATTTTGATTTTAAATACAAGTCGTACGTTGCTTTTAGGCTATCAGAACTAGCACTTAATTGCGACATATTTTTCATGGTGTAATGATACTTGTATTTTTCTTCTTCCAAATCTGCACTTGTCAGGTCTGAAATATCTATGTTTACAGTATACCTATCAAACTTAGCCATTGAAGCAGGCATCATTTCTTTGTCTTTGTTTTTGGCACTAGTATGGTCTTCAAAATAATAGCCGTCTTCCAATACCAAGGTCATGTATTTACTACCTTCTTCAGTAGTTATTTTACCTTTTTTGGCTGTAATTGTAATATGATCTTCTTTGTTTCCTTTGGTGTCAATAATTAAAACGTCTTTTAATAGATTGTTTTCTTCTCCATATTTTTTTTCAAACTTAATGCTGTATCCAGGAATTTCATCATTAAAACTACCTTCGACCAAGGCGAGTGTGGGTTGTGTTTTTTTGATGTTCAGAATTAGGTTTTTTTGTTTTAAACTGGCATAAGGATAGGTATAGTTGATTAAAAAATAATTGGCCACAGAGATAATTCCTACCGTAAGAATTAAAGGTCTTAAAAATCGATAAAAAGAAATTCCAGCAGACTTAATGGCGGCTAATTCGTATTGTTCTCCTAAGTTCCCCATAGTCATGATGGAAGATAACAACACCGAAATTGGCAGTGCTTGTGGTGTTACAAACAAGCACATGTACCATAAAAATTTAAAAATTATAACAATTTCAATTCCTTTTCCAGCAATGTCATCAAAAACCAACCATAGTGCTTGCATAACCAACACAAACACCACAATAAGAAAAGAGGTTGTAAAAGGAATTAAAAAACTTTTAATAAGGTATTTATCAAGTGTTTTCAAAAGGAAACTGTAGCTTATTCATTAATATAGTAGTCCAAATCTATATACTTTTGTCTGTTAAATACAAAAGTGTTGTCAGCTAAATTTTGATTGGTTTTGTAGCTGGTAATAGTAAAACTAGTATTGGTTCCGTTTTTACCTACTTCTAATAAAGAGGTGATTTGGTTTTTTACTGTATCAACTCCAAGAATAATATGAGATACTTCTTCAGACTTTTCTGTAGGAATTAATTTGATGTTTTGAATATTTCCATTTTTGTTTAACAATTGGTAAGTGTATCCTTTTTTGTAAAAAGACAACATTTTTGATGGTGTTAAGCTTTGGTCTTCGTTTTCGGTAACAGAAGTAATATTTACTTCTTCGTTTTCTGGAGAGATAATGTATGTATTTTTGTTATCAAACAGAATTACATTATTTAAGTAATGCACTACGTATTTATCTCCTTGTATAGTAGCAGAACCTTTACTTGTTTGCTTAATGTCTACCATTTTGTTTTCTAGAGTATGAGAAAACTCTAAGCTAATATTTTGTTGTTTTTCTAAGGTGCTACTTACTTTGTTTAAAATGGCTTCTGCTTTAGGATTGTTTTGTCCAAAAGTTAAGGCTTGCATTCCTAAGCATACCACAGTAATAATTATTTTTTTCATGAGTTTAATTGTTTTGTTCGTTGGCTAATAACTGTTCTAAAGCAACCAAATCGCTTACTAAAACTTGCCTAGCTTTGCTTCCTTCAAAAGGACCTACAATGCCAGCTGCTTCTAATTGATCAATCAATCTACCTGCTCTGTTATAGCCTAATTTTAATTTTCTTTGCAATAAAGAAGCTGATCCTTGCTGGGCTGTTACAATTACTTCGGCAGCTTCTTTAAATAATTTATCTCTGTCTTTTATGTCGATATCAAGTTCTGTACCATTTCCATCTTCGTCTACATATTCAGGAAGTTGATAAGCTTCTGGGTAAGCTCTTTGCGATCCGATAAAGTCTGTGATTTTCTCAACTTCGGGCGTGTCTACAAAAGCACATTGTACACGTTTAAGATCATTACCACTAGAAATTAATAAGTCTCCACGACCAATAAGCTGATCTGCACCTGGAGCGTCTAAAATTGTTCTAGAATCAATCTTAGAAGTTACTCTAAATGCAATTCGTAATGGAAAATTGGCCTTAATAATTCCTGTAATAACATTTACAGAAGGTCTTTGCGTTGCTACAATTAAATGTATTCCAATAGCTCTGGCAAGTTGAGCCAAACGAGCAATAGGAGTTTCTACTTCTTTACCAGCCGTCATAATCAAATCGGCAAATTCATCAATTACCAAAACTATATAGGGCAAAAAGTGGTGCCCATCATTTGGATTCAATTTTCGTTGTTTAAACTTTTCGTTGTATTCTTTGATGTTACGAACCATGGCGTTTTTTAGCAAATCGTAACGATTGTCCATTTCTATACACAAAGAATTAAGAGTATGTACCACTTTGGTTGTATCTGTAATAATGGCTTCTTCGGTATCGGGCAATTTGGCTAGGTAATGACGTTCAATTTTATTAAACAAAGTCAATTCTACCTTTTTAGGATCTACCAAGACCAGTTTGATTTCGGCTGGATGTTTTTTGTAAAGGAGTGATGTTAAAATTGCATTCAAACCTACTGATTTTCCTTGTCCTGTAGCACCAGCCATTAATAGGTGTGGGGCTTTTGCCAAATCGAACGTAAAAGTTTCGTTAGAAATGGTTTTTCCCAAGGCCACGGGCAGTTGCATTTTAGATTGTTGGAATTTGTTAGAAGCAATCACCGAATTCATAGAAACGATATTGGCTTTTTTATTAGGAACCTCTATACCAATAGTACCTTTACCAGGAATGGGAGCAATAATACGAATCCCCAAAGCAGACAAAGACAAAGCAATATCATCTTCTAGGTTCTTAATTTTTGAAATTCTAATTCCAGCCTCTGGTACAATTTCGTATAAAGTAATGGTAGGACCAACAGTAGCTTTGATTTGTGCAATTCCAATTTTGTAATTGTTTAGCGTTTCTACAATTCTATCTTTATTGGCTTCTAATTCTTCACCGTCTACAGATATACTTTCGTCATACTCTTTTAATAAATTTAGGGTTGGGAATTTAAAATTGCCCAAATCTAAGGTAGGGTCAAATTCTCCAAAGTCTTTTACCAGTTTATCCGAAAGATTTTGTTCTGTTGTTTCTTCTTTTTTGGTTTGTTCTACCGTAAAATCACTTGATTTTTCATCTTTTGATGTTTCTTTAGTGGCTTCCTTTTTTTGAATGCTAGAGTGATTGGCAATGGTAGGAGAAACATTTTTCACAGCCATTTCAAAGCTAGACAACGGTTTATCAGTTTCTTTAAACTCATCCAAAGAAATGATGTTCTCTTTTACTATAGGGTCAGATTCTTTATTGGTAACCTCTAAGTCTTTAGGGTTCAGTTCTACAGCTGTTTCTTTGGGTTTTGATTTTTTTAGAGCAGGATTTTCTGTTTCTTCGGGTTGATGTGTTGTATGCTCTTTTGTTGTAGGTTTCTTTGATTTCATTTCAGCCTTTAAAGCATCAATAGCCTCTTTTTTAGGAAACCAACTCTGAATACGTTCAGGGGTAATTTTAAAACGTAAAACGGCATAGGAAATGTATCCAAAAAGAAGTACAATTAACAAACCGAAAGAGGCTAAATACGGACGTAAATAGCTATTAAGTTCTACACCCACTGTACCTGCAATTAATGCGTTTTTATGTGCAAGAAATCCTAATAAGGTTGCGTTAAATAACAAGCCTAACAACCCCCAGTTCCAAGCTTTAAATACTTTTTTGATGGATTTTTTTAATAGAATATAAAATCCTGTAAAAAACAAAAGTAGAGGAATAGCCAATGCTGCAATTCCAAAACCTTTATAAATAAAAAAGTGGCTAAAGTAGGCACCCAATTTACCTAAAATATTTTTGGCAGCTACGGTTTTATCACCAAACTGAGACAAGCTACTCTGGTCTGCTTTCCATGTAAAAAAGAAAGAAATAAAAGAAGTAAACAGATAAATAGCCAACAAACACACAAATACTCCAAAAATAGTCTGGGTTTGTCTGTTGCTAAAAAACTCTTGTAATTTTTCTTTTTTAGAAGAGGTATTTATTTTTTTGGTATTCGCGTTACTTTTTCTAGGCATGTAAACGTATCAATTGTAGGTGCCAAAGATAAAGAATTACAGATGGATGTACTGCAAAATTTTTGGGATATAAATGATTCCCACCACCACAGCTCCGTATACAGCAGAAAACAAAACAGCTCCAGCACTTACATCCTTTATTGTACCTATTTTGGGATCAAAATTAGGCTGAATGTAGTCGGCTATTTTTTCTATAGATGTGTTCAGTGCTTCGACCCCTATAACCAACCCTAATGTTAAAAACTGAAACATCCATTCGGTAGCAGATAGTTGAAAAATAAAACCAACAATAGTCAAAAGCAACGTACTAATAACATGTACTTTTATGGCATTCTCGGTTTGTAATAAAAGCCACAAGCCTTTAATTGCATACCCTAGACTTAAAATTCTATCTACAACAATGTTTTTGTTTTTGGATTTCATAAGACAAAAAATAAGGCTTGTTAGTACTAACAAGCCTTGATGATTATGTTTTTTATAAAGCACTTAGTGCAGCATCGTAGTTGGGTTCGTCAGCTGTTTCTGCAACTTGTTCGTTGTAGATAACTTTTCCTTCGGTATCTAAAATTACAATAGCTCTAGAATGCAATCCTTTTAGTGGACCATCGGCAAAAGCCAATTGATAATCTTTTCCAAAATCTCCAGAAATATCGGATAAGCTTAAGACGTTATCAATTCCTTCGGCTCCACAAAAACGAGCATGTGCAAAAGGCAAATCTTTAGAAATACACAAAACTTTGGTATTGTCTAATTCCGATGCTTTTTGATTAAAAGTTCTTACAGACATAGCACAAGTACTGGTGTCTACACTTGGAAATATGTTTAAAATAACATTGCTTCCTTTTAAGTCAGACAAACTAACTTCTGATAAATCTGTATTGGTTAGGGTAAAATCGGGAGCTTTGCTACCTATTTTTGGTAAAGATCCCAAAGTGTTGATAGCATTTCCTTTTAATGTAATAGTTGCCATTTTAATTGATTTTTTTGAAATCTAAATATATAAAAAAGCCTTTAAACAAAGTTTAAAGGCTCTATAAAGATTTACAATTCAATCAAAGAATTTTCTGCGTTGGCAAACTCGTTAAAAACCAAAGATTCTGGCTCGTCATCGTTTACATATTCACCATCCAGAATGTATTTATATTCGTACTTGTTTCCTACTTCTAGGTCTACAACTACTTTAAATAATCCACTTTTTAATTTTTTTAAAGGTGTAGCGGTAGCATTCCACTCGTTAAAATCACCTACTAAAAACATTTCCTTTGCATCGGGTGCTTGGTATGCAAAAGTTACTTTACAAACAGGTTTGCTTTTCAAGAATTTTTTCGAAATCGCCATAATTTATTTTTTACAATCAAATGTAACAATTATTAGGATATAAAAGTGTTTTTTTCTTGAATAGAGTTGATTTTTAAGGATTTGATAATACTAGATTGTTATAGATAACTAGTGTTAAAAACAATCAAAATATTATTGTTTAATTTTTAGGATATACAAATGTAAATATGAAATATGCAATTGTATTGTTGTTTTTTTAATTTTATTACGACTATCTTAGGAACTAAAAAATAAAAAAAGGTATGATTGATGCAATTGTTCAGAACTTAGAAAAAGGAAAATACTTATTAAAAAACTTGTGTAATGATCAGTACAGCTATAACCAAATACCTCCTTATCACTCTAGTATAGGTGCACATATGCGACATGTTTTGGATGTTTTTCAGTGTGTTTTTAAAGGGTTGGATAACAGTCAAGTAGATTTTACTTACAGAGAACGCAACGTTACTAGAGAAAAATGTACAATACAAGGAACTGCGTATTTTGATGATATTATCCATCAACTAAAAAGTTTAAAAAAGGAAGATTATTCTAGAAACCTTATTGTAATAGACAATTTAGGATCAGGAAAAATAAGCTATTCTACTACATTGGCAGCTTTGCTTGCCCAAGCTCAAAGTCACGCAATTCATCATTATGCAACCGTAGGTTTTTTGATGAATCAACAAAATATTCAACTACCCAACAATTGTTTTGGCGTAAATCCCACTACACCTCAAAAATAAGCCAGTTAAGACATCCAGTTTAGCTTTTGTTGTTGGTGTTGTTTTTCTTTTTTATTGATGTGTGCTTCTAGTGATTTGGGCAGCTCTATATAATTTGATATCTCTATGTTATTTTCATGTTGTTCTAATTTTATTTTTCTGTTACAGTTAGTAAAACGAAAATTGTAGGTAATGTTATAACATCCCCAAAACAACCATTTGCTAGGTGTATAGCTTGTTACGCTAAACTCTTGGGTTAAATCAATAATACCGTCTTTTGTTTCTAGTTTTTGTTCTTTTTGATGGTAAATTAATTTTCTTTTCCATTCAAATATAGTATGCTGTATTTGTAAACATAGTGGTGTAAGCCAACTGAAAGTCATCATAAAAAAAACAAGAGCAAATAAGAGGCCTATAAGTGTTGCCTTTTCATAAGGACTGATGCAGATTTTGTAAAAAATAAATAAAGAAGTTCCTGCTAGAGTACATCCTAGTACAAATAGCAATAGGTGAGTCATGAAGTCAATAATGAATTCTGTTTTAGAAATAGTTAGCTTGATACAATTTTTATGTTCAAAACTTTGTTGTTTAAAAAATGATTGAATTCCGAAATAACAGGGCAATATAAGAATTGCACAAAGAATAATTTTTTGATAGAGTTCCATATTATATTTTTAGGCTTTCAAGTGCTGTTAGTACTAGATTCCAATGGGGTGGGCAAGGGGCAATGATTTGTATTTCTTTGGCTAAAAAAGGATGAGGAAAAATTAGTGATGCTGCATGTAAAAAAAGTTTGTTACAATTCCATCTTTCTGCAAACATTCTGTTGTGAAATCGATCTCCGTACTTGGGGTCTCCAATCAGCGGGTGGCTTAATTTGTTCATGTGAATGCGCAACTGATGCAGTCTTCCTGTTTGGGGTTGTAAGTCAATCAAGCTGTATCTAGAAGTAGGATAAGGTCCTACAGCTATTGGAATTTGATATTGTTTAAGGGTACTAAAGTGTGTAATAGCAGGCTTGTGAACATTTGCATCTCTACCTTTTACAGGGCTGTCAATACTTCCTCTTTCTAAGGTAAAACCACGTACCAAGCCTTTATACGTTTTTTGTATCTGATGTGATAAAAACAATTCTTGAAATACGTGAACTTGTTCTTTTTGTTTGGCAAACACCAACACTCCCGAAGTTTTCCTGTCCAAACGATGAATAGGATATAAAGGATGTCCCAGTTGCTCTTTTAAATATTGAATCAACGAACGTTCGTTTTGTTGATTGTTAGCCATGGCAGAATGATGTACCAATACATTGTTGGGTTTGCAAACAGCAACAAGTTCATTGTCTTGATAGAGTATGGGGATGTACATGTATTAAAAATAAAATCAAAAATAAGTTATTTACTAAGTTACTTTATGGATTTCATCAAAAAAGAAGTCCTATAAAAAGCGTGGGCAGTTTGTGTTAATGTTAAGGCGAGTACTTTTTTATGTTTTTAAACAGAAGTATTGTAGGGAGGTAAGTATATTTTTCTATCCATTTAAAAAAAATCTTGTAAAGTTCTAGTTGCTTTATATACTGTGTGTTGGAATTTTGAAGTTGAGTTTTTTGGGGTGTAAAAGGATTGTTTTTTCAGATTATCAAAAAGTAAACTATGTGTTAAGTGCTTGTAGGTGTTAAAAATTAACATTCGCTCGCTTAGGTGGTTGAATAGTTTTGTCAGCACAAAAAACAAATAAACAATACAAATGAAAACAATGAACAAAATTTTAGTCTTACTAGCACTATTCTTAGGGTCTGTAACGACTTTTTCACAATCGACAAATGCATCGATTAAAGGAAAGTTTACAGACGTACAAGGAGAACCTTTGTTAGGAGTCACTGTAATGATTCAGAACACCGCAACAGGGTTTAAAACCGGAACCAACTCGAACATGGAGGGGGAGTTTATTTTACAGCAATTGCCTTTAGGATCTTATACATTTAGGGCTACTTATTTAGGATATGCTACTGTAACCCAAAACGATTTGGAATTAGATTTGAATGACGAAATTGTATTGAACATCACTTTAGAAGAAAGTGTAAACGATTTAGAAGCAGTGGTGTTAAAAAGTGACGGAATTACCAAGCGTATCAAACAATTAGGGGCTTCTACCAAAATTAGTAGTGAACAAATAAAAAGCTTGCCCGCAGAAGGAAGAAACTTTACACGTTTAACTAGTTTGTCTCCACTTCAAGGAGGGGGATCGTTAAACTTAGGGGGACAAAGAAGAACTTCTACCAATATTACCATAGATGGTGCCAATGCCAGAAATACCTTAACTGCAGGTGAAGTAGGTCGTGGTCCTTTTACCATTTCACAAGAAGCAATTCGTGAATTTGAAGTTTCTACCAACGATTATACTGTAACACAAGGTCGTCAAAGTGGAGGATCTTTAAATGCAGTAACCAAATCGGGAACTAATGAGTTTCACGGAAGTGCTTTTTCTTTTTACAGAGCTGATGCTTTGCAAAGCAAATACGATATTAGAGGAGAAGAAAGAGATGCTGATTTTTATACTTTGCAAACAGGAATTAGTTTAGGAGGTCCGATTATTAAAGATAAATTGCACTTTTTTACTACCTACGAAAGACAAGATGCTGGGAGTCCTGTAACCATTGCAGATATTCGATCAGAAGCTGATGAAAATCGTTACGGAGTTACTCAAGAAAATTTAGACCGATTTTTAGATATTGCCAGAAATCAATATGGAGTTAGCAATGCAAAACAGGTTGGGCAGTTTGATAGAGAAACACAAGCACACAACTTATTTGTTCGTTTGGATTGGCAAATTAACGACAAACATACGTTAACTTTAAGAAACTTGTACAATCAATACGAAAGTCCGATGAGTACAAGTGACAATTCAAACTTTGAAATTGCTGAAACATGGTCAGATTTTGAATCGCATGAAAACAGTACTTTGTTGTCTTTACGTTCTGTATTTTCAGACAAAGTAACCAATGAGTTTAAGTTGCAATACCAGCATGCAGAGCGTGCATATTTGCCAAGTTCACAGTTGCCAAGCTCTAACATACCACGTGCTATTGTAGATGTTACATCGGATTTGCCAAATGGAAATACAAGATCAAGAACTTTTCAGTTAGGAGGACAACGTTATTCTCCAGAAACCAATTTAGAACAACAAGTTCATATTGCCAATACAACATATTTAAACACAGACAACGTTAATTATACGTTTGGTACAGACAATACTATTACTTATTTAGAAACGTTGTTGTCTAACGAGCAAAACGGACGTTTCTTTTTTGACTCTTTGGATGATTTTGAAAACGGTGTTGCAAGTAGATATGCAAGAGAAGTACCTTTAACCGGTGTAGCCCCTGTAGTAGAACAAACAGTGTATGATTTGTCTTTGTTTGCAGAGGCTGATTTTAACATTCACAAAGACATCAATGTGATTGCAGGATTGCGTTGGGATGCTACAGTTTTCTCTAAAGCAGGAGCGTTTAACCCAGTAGTTTATCAAGAATTAGGACTTCGCACCGACAATCAACCTACAGACTTTAACAACATTCAGCCAAGATTACAATTTACGTGGAATATCAATGGAACAGACAAAGATATTTTAAAGTTAGGAGGAGGAGTATTTTCTTCACAACCGCACTATTACGCACAAGTAAACAACATTCAGAACAGTGGTGTGCTGTTAGGAGCTATTGATGTAACGGGGGATAATGTACCTACTCCAGATTTTGAAGGATATAGACAAAATCCATCAACTGTACCAGGAGTACCAGAAGGTGAAACACCTTTCTCTACCATCAATGCAGTAAGTGATGATTTTGAAGTGCCTACAACATACAAAGCAAATTTAAACTATACGCACTTTTTTAACAACGGAATGTATGTTGGGATCAATGCTTTGTTAAGTCATACAAAGAACAATTACACCTACCAAGAGGCAAACTTAGTAGATGAACCTTTCTTTACCACTCCAAACGGAAGAAAAGTATTTGTACCAGCAAACACTATTGCAGAAAACGGAAGGGTAGACTGGAAAGCATCAAGAAAGTCTGATAAAGTAGGTAGAGCTTTGTTGTTAACCTCTGATGGAATTTTAGATCAAGCAGCATTAGTACTTAATGCAGGAGCCAAAGTAGGAAAAGATGGTTATGTAAATGCCAGCGTAACGTTTAACAGAACCAAAGACAATTCTTCTTACAACTGTTGTGTAGCAAACACCTCTACATTTTTACCTGTAGAAGGAGATCCTAGAGATTTAAATTACGGATATTCTGACAATCATTTTGATACCAAAGTAATTGTAAACGGTGCCACTCCAACTTGGGAAGGGTTTAAGTTAGGAGTTACAGCTATAGGAACAGGAGGTTCAAGATATTCTTTTAAGGTTGATAATACAACCAGTGCTAACGGAGACTTTAACTTAAGTAATGATATGGCTTATATTTACGGTCCTAATGATCCAAATACTCCGGCTGAAATTGCTGAAGCTTACAACAAAATTTTAAACGATCCAGAAACTACAGAAGGATACAAAGAGTACTTAAGAGAAAGCTTTGGAAAGTTTGCAGAGCGTAACGCAGGTGTCAATCCATTTTACTTTACGGTAGATGTACGTTTAACTAAAGACATTAAATTGTACAGAAAACACAACCTACAATTGTCTGCAGATGTATTTAACTTTGCCAACCTATTAAACAAAGATTGGGGAGTAAGTCACAACTACGGAAACAGAGAGTTGATGAAAATAAACGGATTCGATCAAGCTACACAATCTTACTCTTATAATGTACAAACAGGATCTGGAACAGAGCCTATTGGAGGAACCCCATGGAGGTTGCAAATAGGGGCTAAGTACACTTTTTAAACGCATATGTTTGTTAATTGCTTTTGTAATGCTGATATTAAAAAGTTAATGCATCGTTAACTTTAAAGCAAAGCAAAAGTGTTAGGTTACAGAGGTGAATTTAGCTTCTGTAACCTATTTTAATCAATAAAAAATATACAATACAAATTATAAAAAACAATACAAATGAAACATTTGGGCCTATTACTTTGTGCTATTTCTTTAGCCGCTTGTAAAAGTAACAATCAAGCAGCACCAGAACAGGTTGCTACAACTACAGAAGAAAACAAGTCTGATTTTATTTTAACCTTTGGTTCTTGTAACAAACCAAGTAAAACCAATGTATTATGGGATGATGTATTGGATCTTAATCCCGACATTTGGATTTGGGCAGGAGACAATATTTATGGAGATTCTCAGGACATGAGTAAAATAAAAGCAGATTACGAACTACAACACCAACAAAACGGATACGAAGCTGTAGTAAAAAATACCAAGGTTATTGGTACTTGGGATGATCATGATTTTGGTAAAAACGATGCGGGAGTTGAATACCCAAAAAAGAAAGAAAGTCAGCAATTAATGTTAGATTTTTTTGATGTACCACAGGATTCTCCTAGAAGAACACGAGAAGGTGTGTATTCATCAGAATTGTTTAGTACAGACAAAGGAAGTATCAAAGTTATTTTGCTAGACACTCGCTATTTCAGAACAGGAATTACCAAAGCAGATATTAATGGACCACAAGAAGGGAGAACTATTTTAGGAGCAGCACAATGGCAATGGTTAACGGATGAATTACACAATTCTACAGCAGACTTTAATGTTATTGTAAGTAGTATACAGACGTTACCTAAAGAGCATCCTTATGAAAAATGGGCAAACTTTCCGAACGAAAGAAAAAAGTTATTCAACCTTATAGCAGCTTCTAAAGCTAACAATGTAATTCTTTTGTCTGGAGATCGTCATATTTCTGAGTTTTCTAAGTTAGAGCAAGAGGGAATTGACTATCCTTTAATTGACTTTACGTCAAGTGGATTGACCCATGCAAGTTTTAACTTTAAAGGAGAGCAAAATTCTTTAAGACAAGGAGAGGTAGTACATACATTAAGCTTTGGGATATTGGCTTTTGATTTTGATGCCCAAAAAGTAACCATGCAAATGCGTGGAGACAACGATACAGTGCAACAAGAGTTGGTACAAGTTTACTAGTTACAGAATTGCTATAAACAGAAAGAACGTAAGTTTTAAGTTTTGTAATATTGGGAATCTATACAATTGTATAGATTCCCTTTTTTGTTTTATAATTTTTCTAATGCAGCAGCAATAGATTGTCTGGTAGTACCAATTAAATCCCCCAAATCTTTTTGCGTTAGCAAATCGAATAGAATGTATTCGTCTCCCAAATAATCGTGTACTTTGTCATCAAAGTAAGTGCGTAGGTATTTCACTTTTTCTAAAGTACCTTTTTCGTTAGACATTTTTACTTTTTTTTCTGCATTGCACCAACGCTTTACCAAATAACGGATAAACCAATCGTTTAATACAGGGTCTTCTACCACTGCTCTTTTAATAAACTCTAAATCGTAAACACGTATTTTACAGTCTATCATGGTTTTAGAGTATTCGTAAAATTGTTTGTTCTCTAAGTATTCAAAATTTCCAAAGAATTCACCATCTCCCAAAACCTCATAAATAAAAGGTTTGCCTTCTTGGCTATAGGTTCCTAATTTTACAGCACCTCTAACAACTTGATATATTTTTTTAGATCTAAAAATGGCTTTGTAAACGTTGTTTCCTTTTAACTTAATCGTTTCGGTTACATAGTTGTCTAAGTCTGGATAGTGTTCTTTTAAATGTTGGTACACATCAAAATTTTGGAATTTTTTGATAGTGGCAGAATGTAAATTAATCATGTTACTTAGGGAGTTTTAAAACATCCTAAAGTAAAAAACTATAAAAAAAAGAAGGTTAAAGAAGCGTTAATAGTGTGGTACTAAAGTGTTATATACAACAAAAAATCCATCTACGGAGCGATGGATTTTTTGGGTGGTAAAACGTTACAGTAAAAACTGTGATTAATGCGTGGCATCTTCAACTTCGTCTTCAACTTCTTCGGCTGCATCGTCTACAGCATCAGCAGCATCATGTGCAGCATCGTCTATGTCGTCTCCCATTTCTTCTACTTTGTCTTCAAATTTTTCTGATTTTGATTGTTCTTTACAAGAAACTGCAAATAATGAGATAAATAAGGCAAATACGATTGGTAAAATTGATTTTTTCATAATGATTGTGGTTTTAATGGTTAATGATAAATAGTTTTGTTAATGATTGCTGTTTTTAGACCCTTCTTCCAAATAAAAGTGATAGTACAAATAGTACTAAAAAAACAACAAATAAAATTTTAGCGATACCTACGGCACTAGCAGCAATTCCTGAAAATCCAAAGATTGCGGCAATAAATGCCAATACGATAAAAGAAATACTCCATCTTAACATAATTATAATTTTTTTGGGTTTATACTTGATTTAAGTTGTTCTTAAATCCCTACACTGTAAAGGTACAGCGAGCTTACAATGTTTTTGAACGTTATCCGTTTAGATATGAACGCTAAACATAAAAAGTGTAAAAAGATGACATCAGGTGCAATTAAATGGTGTTTTATAACCTTGTTCCGCTTATCTTTGTGTAATCATAAAGCAAGTACTAAGCTTTTTTAAAAAAACGACTATGATAAAAATTGAAATTTCTGCAACAAGTATCAATCAAACCGTAGAGCAGATCCAAAAAGTGATTGGAGGAAGGATTGAGGAAAATTGGGGAGAATTTACATTGATTGTAAATAATCAAAAAGCTTTTGGGAAAATTCGATTTATCAACTTTGAAAGAGGTGTGCATTTGATGGATTTTGACATTCAGTTTTTTGAAGAAACATTGATTGTTAATGACACTTCGTTGTACAACCCCATTCGATTTTCGTATTGTTTAGAGGGGTATTACGAACATCGATTTTTAAATACTGAAAAAAAACAAATTGACCAGTTTCAATCTGTTATCCTATCGGGAAGAGACGGAGGGTATACCTACACATATTTTCCTGAAAAAGTAACTATCAAAACCAACGAAATTCACGTGCTTAGGAATAAGTTTCTTAAAAGGAGTTTGAATCCTATTGATACGTTAAACGAAAAACTGCACGAGGTTTTTCTAGATACAGATCATGAAAATAAGTTTTCGCACTACGGAGCTTACAACCTAAAATTGGCCGATCAAATTAATTTTTTATCGAACATAAAAAAGAAAGGGATGATACGCATGTTGTTGATAGAGAGTAAGGTGTATGAAATATTGTCACAGCACATGTTGCAGCACAATTTAGAAGTAAGTGGTAAAAAAGTGGAAACATCTTTGTTAAAAAGTGAGTTGAAAATAGTAAGAAAATACGCTAAAAAAATTATCAAAACTCCATCAGTTAATTACTCTTTAGAATCTATTGCTAATGATACAGGTTTAACACAAGCAAAGTTGCAAGAAGGTTTTAAGCTATTGTACAATAGAACTGTAACAGAATATATTAGGCACGTTCGATTAAGAAAAGCAAGAGATTTAATGAATACTACAGATATGAATGTATCTGAAATTGTATACACTGTTGGTTTTAGTAGTAGAAGTTATTTTTCTAAAATATTTAAATCTAAGTTTGACATTAGTCCAAGTGAATATCTAAAACTTAGAAACGAAAAAACGCTTCTTCAAAGTGAAGAAGCGTAGGAAATATATATTTAGGAGGCTTTGTTTTTTTTGCTAAATAACAATTGCCAACCGTAGTGAATTAACTTTTTGTAAAGATAGGTTTGAATCCAATCTACGGGTTGTATTGCTGATAGTGTCTGACCTTTTACTTTTTTAATTTCTTCCACAGCAATTTGTCTTTTCAGTTGCAAAATATTAAGGTCTCGATTGATTTCTTCTAGGCTGTTGTATTGTTTCATTTTTTTAACGATTTTATTGGTTGGTAAAAAATGTTTTGCGCACCATTCTAATCATCGGACTTTCTATCAATGTTTTTCTAAAAGTATAAATAACGGCTGTTAGTAAAAACAATATTCCGGCAGTGGTTAACAAAGCCAAATGTTGATTTCCGAGTAGTTCAATCAATAGCACAACCCCTTCTATAACCAAGATTACAAAACCTATAAATAACAAGCCTCCTAATAGGAAACTTTTAAATAGTAATGTAAAGGCAAGGCTTAATTGTTTAAAAGCTTTTAGTTCTACATATTTTTCTGTAGCTTCAAGGTAGTCTTTGCTACTTTGAACCACTTTTTTGGAGTTGCTGCTTATTTCTTGAAATGTACTCATCTTATTTCTGTAATTTTTTGTTTTGCTTTTTTAAAGCTTCTAGTTGACTTTCTAAAGTGTTGATGATATCATCTGCTTTGTGACTAGATTTGGTTACAATTCTGTCAATCTCTTCTTCTAAAGTTTCTTTTTTAGTGCTAATAGTATCTGCAACATTGTCTCTTAGGTTAACTGCTTCATCAGCAATTAAATCTCCTGTTTCACTAATTTTTTCTTTAATCATTTTGCGTGTTTTGCTTCCTTTATTGGGTGCAAATAATACGCCTACTAATGCTCCTGTTGCCATTCCGGCTAATACTCCTAATGCGGTGTTTTGTTGGTTACTCATAATTTTTAAATGGTTTTAATGGTTAATATATTTACGGATTGACGGTATCGATCGTAAAGAAACCGACTTGTCAATTTGGGTAATTTTAAATTCTGTTGTACTGGCTTTATTGGTTTTTTGTATGATAGATTTTAAATCTTCATCTTCAGAAAGCCAGAGGTCTTTTAGTTTGTTATCTATTACAAAAGGCATATAATCACTAAGATTTTGCACTTTCTGAAAAACTTTATCTTGATCTTTTAATAATAAAGCAAAAGTTAAAAAACCATCATTTAGCTGGTTGTAGCATCCTGCTACATAAAAAGGCTGATTGTCTTTTTGGCTAATAAAAAAGGTTTGTGTTTTTCCTTGATCTAAATACGTGGTAAAAAAACCCGTAATTAAAATCAAGCACCTTTTTAGGTTGGCATCATTTTTTACAAAATAATTGGCATCCAACTCGTTGTGTTTTATGGTTAATGTATCAATTACATTTTGAAAATCTTGCCAATCTTCGTCGTAATTGTTGGGTAACAATCCCCAAATACCAAAAGAGATTTGGTTAGTATCTTCTTGGGTTATAATGGGAATGATGGTTTCTTCCTTTCCAGAAATAACAAACTGTTTTTGATACAACCTAGGGTACTTTAGCGGAATTTGTGCAAATTCTGCTAGTTCTTGTACGGTGGCTGTATTTGATAGTTTGTATTTCATAAATAATAGATAATTTTTTGGGTTGTAGATTTTGTTTTGTGACTACAAATTATGCAGGCACAGTTTCAGTTTTTTTAGCTTCTTTGCTCCAAGCATTTAACATCCAGCTAGATTTTTCTAACTCTCTAATGTAGGCTCCAATCATGTCAATTGTTCCTTCGTCTTCGGCTTCTTCACAAGCTTTTAACACAGAAGTCATTTTTTCAATTAAAGATTTGTGATCTTCCAATAAAAAATGTACCATGTCTTTATCACTAATCAATGAGTCTGATTCTTGTAAGCTTGAAATCTCTAAATAATCACTGTATTTACTTACCGGGTGATATCTTAAGGTTAGGATACGTTCAGCAATCTCGTCGATTTTGGTTCTGGCATCGTTGTACATTTGCTCAAACTTTTCGTGTAAATCAAAAAAGTTTCTACCCTCTACATTCCAGTGAAAATTTCTTAGTTTTTGGTAGTAAATATGATAATCTGCTAATAACTCGTTTAGCTCACTTACTACAGAAATTAATTTTTCGTTGTCTTGCGTTAAATAATTCATTTAGATTCTATTTTTTTAAGTTAAACATTCTGGTATTGTTTTGACTACCAGCTTCGTTTACAAAGTTAAGGCACATCTACGTTGTGTTTTGGCTCATACAATGTACATATGAACTCATTTGATAAAACACATGAACTAGGATGCTTCAGAATTGTTTTTTTGATGTTCTATAGTAACACTTTCAGGAAAATCTAACGTTCGTATTGGGAACGGTATGTTTATATTGTGTTCTCTATACACTTCTCTAATTACCATGATGGCTTCACTTTTGGCTTTGGCAACCTCTAGGGCAGAGGTAGAGTTGATCCAGAAACGCAATTCGTAATCAATAGAGCTATCACCGTAACCACGCCATAAGAATAAAATATCGTCTTTGTGGTCTACCACTTCAAAATTATCTACAATAGCTTGCATGGTAATGTCTTTTACTTTTCTTAAATCAGATTCATAACCTACCCCACATTCTAAAATTACTCTAGATTGAGAGGTAGAAGAGTAGTTTTTAATAGGATTTTCTACCACCAATTTATTGGGGATGTACACCAAATTGTTATCTATCTGTTTTAAAGTAATTGCTCTAAGATCTATGTCTACAATTTCTCCTTCGTAATCGTTGGTTTTAATCCAGTCTCCATATTTTACTTGTGTAATATAAGAAAGGATAATTCCAGAGTACGTGTTGGCCAAAGCTCCTTGCAAAGCCAAACTAACTGCCAAACCAGCAACCCCAACCCCAGCTAAAATGGTGTTTAGTACTTTACTAAGATTTAAAATACTTAAAATTAAAAACAGTCCTAATAGCACTACTACAATGGCTACTATTTTTGAAATAAGAGCTTTCATAGAACGTTGTAGTTTGGTTCTATTTAGTAGTTTTAGGCTAATTTTACTAATTTGTTTTGAAGCAATAATTGCTAAAAAAAAGACCAAAATAGCCAAAGCTATGTTGGGTAAGTTAATGATAAAGGCATCTAGCCAAGACATCATTTTTTCGGTAATAAGTCCCCAGGCTTCACTAAATCTTGTGGCAATGGTTTTTGTCATGGTTTTCTAAATTTGATGAATACCACAAAATTAAAAGGATACAAGCCTTATTTTTTGCTCATATGATTAGGAAGTGAACGATAAAGCCAAAAAGGCTTAAATAGCTTTTAAAATGGCTGTACCCTTACAAAAGATAGTTAGTTAGTTAGTTAGTTTTTGGAAGAAAATCTAGCTTAATAGTAAACAGAGTAACGTTGCTTTGTAAGAAAAACACTTGTGAAATTTTAAAAAACACTTGTGTTGTCTAATAAAAATATAGTAGTTTTTATTTAAATACTCTAGTGTTTTTTTTTCTTTACACTAGTGTCTTTTATAAAAACTGAGGTGTTTTACTGTTAAAGGTTTTTAACTCTTCCGATAAACAAACAAAGGTTTTGAGTGTTTTTTGATGAGTTTATCGGGTGTTGTAACCAACGTTTTGAACGTTCTTTAATTTTAGCAGTTGCTGACTATGGTTATTTAATTGAGTTCTTTTGTAGTTTTTTAAAAATTCTATTAAAACTAGTGTTGATAATGTTCTCCGTATTTTTTACAAAAGAAATATCATTTTCTCCCTCATCAATTGTTACAGATCCGTGAACGGTGTGGCTGTAAATAATTTTTAGTGAATTAATGTCATAAATTTCAAGTGTTATTTCTGCAGAATTCTTTTTTTCTTCGTAAATATCTTTGATTAAAATATTTCCAGATTCACTAGACAGTATGTTGGTTCTTACATTTATAAAATAATCGAATTGAGTTCCGTTTTTTAAATTTTTAAGGTATGATTTATCGATAGATTTTGGGGTTTCACTAGGAAATAATAATCCAGGAATTTTATTTATTCTTGATATTCTGTTGCCTAAGAGATTGTGAAATTTTTGAAACACATTTGTATCTAATGAAATCAGGTTGTTGTTGTCTGGTTGAATATTGTTTAACAACCATTTTCCTTGAGTAAAATTTACGCCAATATTCACATCACCAAAATGATTGTATTTAGCTATGTAACAAGAGGAAAGATTGAAAAATCCAAGTAAAAGAATAATCAGAAAAATTTTATTTTTCATAATTGAAGCCGAAGCTTGGTTGTTTTAGTTAAATGAAGCTAAATTAGTAAGATTTGGCAGACTTAGTAGATATACTTTAAAGTTAGCACAAAACCAGCATGAAGTTTAGCCGGTGTTGTAGCTAGGTTTTATCCGTTTTGACCATACACATTTCTAATTCGTATTTGGTTATATTTCGTATTTAAAATGCTTTCTAGTTTAAAAATATTTTTAGCAGAAATATTATTCTCTATAAGAAATGAATATATGTTTTCATTGTTCTGATGATCTTTCAAAGTTATAGAGTTTCTGTTATACTGAGTAATAATTGGCCTTTTCTCTCCTTTTTTACCAGTTAAATATTCAACATCCATTTTTTCTATTTCAGAAAGTTTAAATTCCATAATTTTCTCGTTTTCTTCAATTTTCAAATACTCCTCATTCAAAGTTATTTTTCCTCTTTTTTCATATGGTTTCACGAAAATGAAAGATACAATGGTTAAAATTAAAATTAATAAAGTAATAATAAGTCCAATGATTAGGATTGTTACATTTTCTGTCCTCTTAAGAATTAATGTAAGGGCAAAAGCAGGAATTAAAGAACTCAAAAGATATTTTATATATTTCGTTTTTTTCTCGTCAAAGGTTACTAATTCAAATACTGTATTCATTATTTATTATTTTTTTTGTATCGTCCTGAAATAGGTTGACCTTTTTTTAGTTATTTAAAAGGTTAATAATTCCAGTTTATTTTTATTTCTTCGGTAGGATTTGTAGTTTATATTTTGATTTATGTGCACGTGTTTGGGAGTGCATAAATCAAGACTATCATGTGGACGAAGATTGTTATAAATATCGACCGCCTTTTTAGTAATCGCTTTTGCTAATTTAAGATTTTTTATGACATTTTTTAGTCCATATTCATATTTTAAAGTTCTGTTCATTCTTTCTGCAATTGCATTTTCGTAAGGATCATATTGTTCAGTCATACTCATGTTGATTCCATTATCTTCGGCAAACTTAGTATAGGTTGGATTACAATATTGGAAACCTCTATCAGAGTGATGAATCAATTTTTGATTAGGATATTTTCTATTCTTGATAGCCATTTTAAGTGCATCTAAGCAGAGTTCAGTCTTCATGTTATTATCTATCTTATATCCCATAATTTTCTTAGAATACGCATCTGTTACCAGTGCCAGGTATGCATGTCCTTTATCTGTTTTAATGTATGTGATGTCCGTTACCCAAACTTGTTCGGCTCTGGTAGGTACTTTGTCTTTAATTAAGTTCTTGTATTTGTAAAAGATGTGTTTAGAATTGGTGGTTACATGATAGTTTTTGTTTCTCTTAATCAGCAGTTTATGGTTTTTAAGAAATGTAAAAAACTTATCTCTTCCCATTTTAATTCCAAGTTTTTTAAACTCATATTTCAGTTCATGATACAGTTTTTTAGCACCTAAAAACTGTCTAATTTTATTACGACACTCCTTTACAAGTTTGATGATAATTTGTTCGTTATTTAGTTGTTTTTGATGATTTTTCAAGCGTTTATAGAAAGCTTGTTTACTAATCCCAAAACATTGAGTTAACCATTTTCTTTTAAACGGTTTTGTTTCTTTTTCTGAATCTCGTCTGCTAATGTTTTGGGCAATGACTTTTTTGACAACTCGGCTCCAGTGATGAGTTCCATATCAGCGATGATGTCTTGTTGAAAATCTTTTACGAATTCAAGCTCTTCAATTTTCTCTTTCAATTTTTTTATTTCGTCCTGTTTGTTCATTGCTTTTTTCTTTTGGTCTAAAGTACTATATTTTTTAATCCAATAATCGATAGAAGATCTAGGAACGTTATATTTTTTAGCAGCAAAATTGGTAGAAATTTGACCGTTTTGAATTTGGTCAATGATGAATAATTTGAGTTCAAAACCTACTTTGGTGTACGTTTTTTTTCGGCAGTGTTGTTTTTGATTACTTTTCATAAGTGACTAATTATTGATGGATTTTTAGTCAACCTATTTCAGGATTTTACATGATCAAATGTAGGCTAACGGTCTTGTATAACAATCCGTTACGGGTTTTAAGTTACTATTTTTCAATTAAGCACTGACGCTCGCAATTCCGAGTGGATTCGGACGTAGTCGAATCCGCCGTAATTGCGGTTATACATTGTTGTAAGCTGGCTTTTTTTTATTCATAATATTTTTCCAATGCTCGGTCAAAATCAGTCATATCAAACCACTTTAATTCTGTCAAGTCAATAATTTCATTTGTCCGCTTTTCTCGATTTAACAATTCCAATTCCTTTGGATGAATCTCAAATAATTGGGCTATATCTTTTTCTAACTCTTTAACTCCGTAATAAATTGAGGTATTGTCAAAATCATAGAAAGCAAACCTTCTCTTTTTTAGATTTAAAAAAACAAATGGAAAACCACCTTTTGAACCGTTAGGTTTATACGCAGGTTTTTTAAAGACAATACATTCCGATTCATTAAGAAAGTCAAACGTTTTTCCGTAAGCAAACCAAATCCAAGTACGGCTTGAATTCAGAACAAGTTTCGGATTTTTAGAATTTGAGTAAATTCCAATTAGTCCAGATTCTGCACCCATTCGCCATTCCTCAATGTTGTAGACTACAATACCATATTCGTTGTTCGGTGAAGTAATGAAATAGTCTTCAATCCAACCATCGATTTTGTAGTCAGTCAACTGTCCTTTATCAATATTCCAATCAAGAATTTCGTTCATTTCCGTTTTGTTCAGCTTGCTTACAACGTCCAATAACAACGTTTTTTTTCTCATCAAATATAATAGAACTCTATCAAAAATTAAGAAAACAAATGATGAATGTTAGAAGATTGTTTGTAACAGTTTGTATTCTATTTGGTTTGTAAAAAAGGGTAAATGTTCTAAAAAAATCAGTCAACCATCCTTTTAACGCGAAAAGAACCATTGACTGAATTGTATTTGAACAGAGGGGCTTTTTAAAAAGGAGCAAATCCATCTTTTGGAGCATCGGGAATACTCCAACGTTCACGAGCGGTTATACTTTTTGGCACATCAACCAAAGCCGTAGTTGCATTTGTGTTTCCATAACTGTTTGCTCCGCCTCTTGGCACCTGCATTTGGTCTCCGTACAACCAAACCACTAAATTACTTCGTTGTCCACTTGTAATTGGATGTGTTGCATGAGGAACACTACCACGGTGTATAATGGCTTTTCCGGGTTCAAAAATTGTTTGTACGGGTTTTTTAGCTTTCTGATCGTAAAAATCTACCTGTGAACCTGTAAATGTTTCATCGGGTAAATTGATGTTGATATTCATCGTTGCTGCAGAAGCATCGGTATGTGCTCTTAAGTCTTTGTCTTTATCAGGATTGTACTGAATAGAAAATCCAAAGGTTTGATTGTCGTAACCATAAGTTCCTAATAGCAATCGTGCTACGGGTCTCATATAACGATCCATTATATTGTTGTAAAATGCCTGAAAGTTGGGTGTAGCCAAATGTCCTTCAGAACGTTTGTCTAACATAAATCCATAACGATTTAGTTGAATTCCATAAGGGGCACGTGTAGGAATTTTAGAATTTGCAGCAGCTTTTAAATAATTGCGGAATTCTGCCAAGCGTTCCAAATCAAAAAACTGTGCTGAATACACCCCTGGAATTACTTCTTCCCATAGGTCAGCTACTGCATTTTCTTTTTCGGGATTTTCCCAAGCTTCGTTAATGGCCTTTCTTAAACTAGGGGCTAGTAGGGTTTCGTCAGGAACCAACAAGGTATCTTTGTTTTCTAGTTCCCATTCTGCCCAAGCTAGCTCTAAAAGCTTTCGATTTTGATTCCAAAATTGTGTAACTGAAGGATGACGTTGCAACACCTCTTGACGAGAGGGTAAAATTAGTGCACGGGCTTGTTGTAGTGAATTATTAGTTGCCATATTTTTTTTGTTTAGGTTATACAACAAAGTTACTTCCATAAGTCTCAAAAAAATTAGTATAAAAAAAGTGAGTTTTGGTACAAATCAAGGATTTAATTACTGTTGGTGATGGATTGTTACAAACTGTCAACTACTTGAATTTTTATTAAAATGTAAAAATGTTAGCACTTAAGACAAGTTTAATTCCCACGATAAGCATCAATACAGCAAAACCTTTTTTTAGTGTTGTGGCAGGCAAAGCATGTGCGATTTTGGCTCCACCCTTTGCGGTAAAAAAGCTAACCAGACTTAAACAAACAAATGCATAAAGGTTTACAAATCCCAGTACTCCATCTGGCAATGCTTCTTTTACACTAGGATGAATAAATTGTCCAAATATCATAAATCCAATAGCACCTGATACTGCAATGGGTAATCCGCAAGCAGCTGAGGTGCCCACTGCATGCTGAATTTTAAAACCATAATTGCTTAATAAAGGAACCGTTAATGTCCCTCCACCAATGCCAAAAATAGCAGAAACAGTTCCAATTAGTGCTCCTAAAAATGTTTGTTTTACAGGAGAGGGAAGTTTACTAAAGTCGTTTTTTTCTAAAGTTTTATTTTTTAAAAACAACATTTTTAACCCTACTAAAAACACACCTGTACCAATAACAGTTTGTAGTGATTTGCCATGAATTACAGAAGCTACTGCAGCACCTATTAAGGAACCTAAGATCAATCCTGGTGCCATGTGTTTCCATACACTCCAATTTACTCCGCCTTTTTTGTGGTGTGCACGGAGTGAACTACTAGAAGTAACAATAATAGTTGCTAAAGAAGTACCGATGCTAATATGTGTAAGGGCAGCTTGGGGAACATCTTGTGCTGTAAAAATGTAAATTAATACGGGAACAATAATCAAACCGCCACCAATGCCAAACAAGCCTGCCAGTAAACCAGCAAAAGCACCCGCTACTAGGTAGTGAAGAATAAATACATCCATATTGAATTGTTTTTAAAATTATTTTAATAAGAAAGGGGAAGAGGGGTAAGTATACAAGTGCTTTACTGTGTTCTTTTTTTATTAACTATTGTTTTGATTAGAGTCCTAATTCTTTACGGATAATTTCAGTCCCTGCACTCAAAGCACTTAATTTACCCTTGGCCACATTTCTAGATAAAGGAGCCATACCACAGTTGGTACTAGGGTACAAATTTTCTACAGCTACAAAATCAAGAGCTTTGCGTAGTGTGGTTGCTACTTCTTCTGCGGTTTCAATGGTATTTGTGGCAACATCTATGGCACCTACCATTACTTTTTTACCACGAATAAGCTCAATTAAATGAAAAGGTACATGAGAGTTATGACATTCTAATGAAACAATATCTAGGTTAGATTTCTGAATTTTTGGAAAAATTTCTTCGTATTGTCTCCATTCAGAACCTAACGTTTTTTTCCAATCGTTGTTTGCTTTTATTCCATAACCGTAACAAATATGTACAGCTGTCTCACAATGTAAGCCTTCAATTGCTCTTTCTAATGCAGCCATTCCCCAATCGTTTACTTCTTCAAAAAAAACATTAAAAGCAGGCTCGTCAAATTGGATGATATCCACTCCAGCATCTTGTAGTTCTTTTGCTTCTTGGTTCAGGATTTTTGCAAATTCCCAAGCCAATTTTTCTTTGCTCTTGTAATGGTTGTCAAACAAAGTATCTACCATGGTCATGGGGCCAGGCAATGCCCATTTTATAGGTTTTTCTGTTTGTTTACGTAAGAATTTTGCATCGTTTACAAAAACTGCTTTTTTACGTGAAACCTGATCTACCACAACAGGAACACTTGCCTCATAACGGTTGCGGATTTTTACTGTTTTACGATGTTTAAAATCAACACCGCTTAAATGTTCTATAAACGTTGTTACAAAGTGTTGACGTGTTTGTTCACCATCACTAATAATATCAATTCCAGACGCTTGTTGTTCTTGTAAAGAAATGCGTAAGGCATCTTGTTTCCCTTCGGTTAAAGAGTCTCCTTCTAGTTTCCACGGAGACCAAAGTTTTTCTGGGGGTGCAAGCCAAGAAGGTTTGGGCAAACTTCCTACAGTTGAGGTAGGTAATAATTTTTTCATGGTTAAATTGTTTTTGATGTAAGATTAAAATTACAAGACCATTGCTCTAGCAGTTTTTTATGGGGTTTGATAAAATGTTTTTCGGCATAAAGTCCTTGTTCAATGGCCAACTGTGATCGTTCTTCGCGATCGTACACAATTTTTGTATACGAATGGTCTTTATTTTTTAAACTAGGCTTGTAGCATTGTCCTGCAACCGAATTGGCATTGTAAATTTCGGGTCTGTAAATTTTTTGAAATGTTTCCATAGTGCTAATGGTACCAATCAATTCAAGATTTGTATAATCTGCTAACAAATCACCAAAAAAATAAAAGGCTAGGGGTGCAGCACTGTTTGTTGGCATAAAATAACGAACCTGCAACCCCATTTTTTTAAAATATTGCTCTGTTAAAGATGAAATATTGGGGAGGTATTCAAAGCCTAATATGGGGTGCTGGTTTTCTGTGCGATGATAAGTTTTGTGATCTGATACACTTAAGCAGATTACAGGTAGTTTGCTAAAGTAATTTTTGTATGTCGTAGAGTTTACAAAAGCTTTAAAAAGATTACCATGCAGTTCGCCAAAATTGTTTGGAATACTAAACTGATCTTTGTTTTTGTTGTGTTCTAATAACAAAACGCTAAAATCATAATCACGGACGTAGCTAGAAAAGTTATTACCAACAATACCCTCAATTCTTTTGTTGGTTTTATGATCGATGATATGTGTTTTTAATACTTCTATGGACGGGAATTGGGTTTTACAATCATCAATTTCTATAGCTACAGAAACAATTTCTAACTCAACCGTATAACGATCTTGATTTGGATTGTCCCAATTTGCTAAGGAATTAAAACGATTGTGAATCATCTGAATCGTATTGCGAAGATTTTCTCTACGATGTTCCCCTCTAGCCAAATTAGCAAAGTTAGTTGTGGTGCGTGTGTTGTGGGAAGGAATGTAGTTTTCGTTAAAAAAAATACTTTTTAAACAGAATCTAAAATCATTATTAGGGATAGTATTTTTATGCTCTATACTTTTCTTTTTTTCTAACGTTGAGTTTTCTAATTTAATCTCTTTCATTTGGTGATTTTCTAGTGATTTTGCCTCACAAAGCTCTAAATAAAAGATGTAAAAATTAAAATATGATTTAATTTTAGTTGATTTTTCTTTTACAGAAGGCAATGGTAGATGTTTTATCTTTTTTAGATGATAAAACCGAGAGAAATAGAAAAATTTTCTTCAAAAAAAGAAGATGAAATTCACGTGAAGTTGCTGGTATATGAATAAAAAGAACGTACAAAAACAGTTTATGGAAAGAAGAATACTTTATTAAATCTCACGATAAGTCTTAATAGTAATTATAAGAACATATAAGTAGATAAAGGTTTATAGATGGTTCTACATACTGTTTTCTTTTCAGATTTTTTAAAAACTATAGCTCATTCTTGTTTTTAATTATTTTTACAATTCGGTTGATAATAATTTCTGATAAATTCCATTCATATCCTTCAAAATCAGTAGTGTTTATAAATTGTACAACGACTGCATCCATGTCTTTATGATATTCTGCCAAACTTTGATAACCAATCACCAAACCTCCATGGTTGTATTCGTAAGGATAAAGCTCTTGCTCGCCTTGTTGAAACACCGATCCATCATTTAAAGCACGTAAGAAAATTCCTACATCTTCAGCTGTGGCCAACATTCCAAAATCACGAGCTTTAAAATCATTTTCGTAACCAACATAGTAGCCGCTCATCACATCGTTTAAGTTGACCTCTGTAATAGAAAAAAAAGTATTTTTTAGTTTTAAAGGTATCAAAATTTTTTCTTTAATATATTGGTGATGGTTATAACCTAAGACATTATCTAGTATTCTTCGGAGCAGTAAATAGTTAGTGTTAGAGTATTCGTAACCTTTATTTGGTTTGAAACTGGCAGGTAAATCTAGAGCAAAGTCTAAAGCATGCTTTCCGTTTTCTTCTTCGTCTATCCAAAACGCAGGATTGTCTGTATAATTAGGAATTCCAGAACGGTGTTGGATCATCATCTTTATGGTAATTTCATTCGCGTTTTCAATTCTACCAGTAAGTTCTGGAAGGTAATAAGTAAGTGATTTATCAAAAGATAAGCATTCTTCTTTTGCCAATTTAGTAGCTGCTACAGCGGTGTACAACTTGCTAATACTAGCAATTTTAAATAATGATTTCGGGTCTGCAGGTGTTTTGTTTTCCCTGTTTTTCCAACCACCAGTATAGTGTTTTGGAGGTGTTCCTGCTTGATCTACATAAACAATCATACCATCAAATCCGTATTCAATAGCTTCATCTACTTGCTCTTGAATAGTGTTCGGCAATGGTACAAGCCAAGCATAAACTAAAATCCATGGGACAAAAAACAAAGATATTGTTGTACCAATAAGTAACAAAAATCTTACTGTCCATTTGGCTTTTTTGTTTTTTATCATTTTCTACTGATGCTTTCTTAAGTTGGGACGAAATAACGATGTTAACTAACATAGGTGTTTCGGCTTGGTAGGGTAGTGTAACAAGTTGACAACAACTTAGTTTAAAAGTAATAAACTTAGTGCTAGAAACAAAACTATAAATTTAGCTTAATTGGTTATCGTTTGTTATTTTCTTAATATACCTATCATTATATTGATTAAGAACACTAATTGACTAAAAAGAATAACCACAAAACCAAAAGACATCACTTCATTTATATCAGAATGCAAGATTCCTTCACTATTTGAGATAAATAATTTTGGATAAATTAGGATAACACATCCTAGAGTTGTTAGTACAAAGTGAATTAGGGTAAGTGAGTTTGAAATTTTTCGGTTATATTTTATCAAGAGCCAATATATTATTCCAATTATGGCAAAAACAAGAGGAATAAGCTTAAGAATATTTATATGCGTTACCACATAATAAGTATCATGTATGTTGATGTCTACAGCGTTCTTTTTGATTACTATTCCATAAAAAAATATGTTATAATTGCGATAGGAATAAGCAAACCAAAGAATATGTATGTTTTTTTGCTTAGATATTTCATTTAATAGTAAAGTGTTAGTCTAGTTTTAATTTTGCTTACTCATTCAAAAATAAAATTTAACGCTAAAATAGACACAGTTTTTGGTCGTGATCCATTAAAAAAAAATATCTTAAACAAAAAAAGCACCTCTAAAAAAGAGATGCTTTTTGCGGTCTGGACGGGACTCGAACCCGCGACCCCCTGCGTGACAGGCAGGTATTCTAACCAGCTGAACTACCAGACCGTTGCGTACGATGCTTATCGTGTTAGCGGTTGCAAATATACAGCTAAACGGAACTTTAACAAAACATTTTTGTCGTTTTTTTTATTTTTTTAAAGCAAGTTTTATAGTTTGTTTGTTATCAGTTGTATAGCTATAAAAAAA
>NZ_AFPK01000034.1 GCF_000220525.1 Ochrovirga pacifica
GGGTTATATCTTTTTAATTTACGTCGATAACCAGATTAATGTTCCGGATAACAACGTAAATCAGTCGTCTTTATCTGCTATAAATATATTGTTTTTTTGCTGATGTTTAAATTGTTCTATAATTAAATCTAGAGGATTGTTAATTTTTTGCAACGCTTCACTCTGTACATGTGTATATACCATGGTTGTTTCTGGCTTGCTGTGTCCAAGTAGGGTTTGTATATACCTAATATCCGTTCCGCTTTCCAGCAAATGTGTTGCATAACTGTGTCGCAATGTATGCGGACTAACATATTTTTTTATTCCGGCTACCTGCAGGCTTCTTTTCAAAAATGTTCTTACAGAACTAGGAGCATATTTTTCTTTGGTAACATCGTTTTCTATCAAGTAATAGTTAGGACCATAAGTGTTTATATAGTTGTGTAACATGGGTAATATGCTTTTGGCTATGGGTACATACCTGTCTTTTCTACCTTTACTCATGTCTATTCTAAGTAAATTTCTATCAAAATCAATGTCTTTTAATCTTAAATTTAGGAGCTCTCCTATACGCAAGCCAGAAGAGTATAGCAATGCTATGCAAATACGATGTTTTAAATTTTTGGTTACCTGTATCAGTCTAATTACTTCTTCTTTAGACAATACATTAGGTAGTTTGTTGTCTTTTCTAGGGGCATCCGTCCTAAAATCTAATTTAAAATCAGCCTCTATATAATTTAGATAATGATTCATAGCACTTATAAATTGCCTATGGGTGCTAATTGATATTTTTTTAGGAACATAAACAGACTCAATAAATAGCTCTATGGCTCTTTTGTTTTTAATTTCTTTTTGTTGATGAAATACCAAAAACTCGGCAACTAAGTAAGAGTATGTTTTAAGAGTACTATTGCTAAATCTCTTTCCCTGTAAGTAATGGTAAAACCCTTTTACAGTTTCTCTTTCTGTTGTAGTCAATTTTTGTTTGATGTGTTTTTTGGGTTCCGTAGGTTTGTTGTTTTGTAAAGCCTTGTAATGAATATATGCATAAGATTGCATTTGTTTGTAAAACGTATTCAAGTCAAAATCAGAAGCATTAAAGTACCAGCTTTTTAACGACTTGCTCCAAATAGCTCCCATGCTTCTTACCAACGTTTTTAGTTTTTCGTCGTATTTAAAAGCTACACAAACAACAGAACTACTTTTGTGAAAGGCATATGTTAGGGTGATTTCTTTTTTCATAGCAGATATTAAAAATACAAAATAGAAGGCAATAAACCGGTTTTTTATATAGATAAATTATGTATATTGATGAAAAAATGCATAAAAAAGAAAGTTTATGATCAAATTAAAAACAGTTTGTAAGTCACAACCCCGTCATCCCGAAAAACAAAATTTGTACTATGCACAAGCGGTTGCCAAAGGGCGAGTAGATTTAGATCGCTTAGCAGATTTGATTGCAGGACAAACAACACTTAGCAGGGCAGATTGTTTTGCGGTAGTTGTAGCTATGGTCGATACAATTTCAGATCAACTATTGCAAGGAAACATAGTGCAGGTAGATAGGTTAGGAGCTTTTAAACTAACAGTACAATCTAGCCCTTCCATTACTGCAACCGAGGTAAGCAAAAAATCAATTGTAAAAACCAAACTGAACTTTAGGCCCGATAGCAGGTTTAAAGAAAAGCTAAACACAGCATCTTTTAAACACGAATCTTAAAGTTAAGCTTTTTTTTGCATAGACCTTTTGTGCTTTGTTTTTAAAGCAAGCCAACTTGTCAATAAAAAGTCAAGAGTTTTTGTATAATACTCATGTCTTTATTTTAAAAAGGACTTTGCTTTTGTATAAAAACACAAGAGTTTTTTTAAAAATATCAATAGTTTATTTAAAAAACACAAGGGGTTTTCATCAAAAGTAGCTTTGCGTGTTTACAAAAGTATAGTAACTTTTGTTAAAAACAACCAAAGCTTTTGTTCGCAAGTGGGATAAAAAAAAGGAACGCAATAGGTTCCTTTTTATTTTGTGTTTTGTAGTATTATAACTTTATACATTAAATCTAAAGTTCATCATATCACCATCTTGTACAATGTATTCTTTTCCTTCTACAGATAATTTACCTGCTTCTTTAACTTTAGCCTCGCTACCCAAAGCAACATAGTCATCGTATTTAATTACTTCGGCACGAATAAATCCTTTTTCAAAATCTGTATGAATTACTCCAGCTGCTTGCGGAGCGGTGTCACCTATGTTAATGGTCCAAGCTCTTACTTCTTTTACACCCGCAGTAAAGTAGGTTTGTAGGTTTAAGAGTTTATAAGCGGCACGAATCAATTTTGCAGATCCGGGTTCATCCAAGCCAGCTTCTTCCAAAAACATTTGTCTTTCGTCGTAGTCCTCTAGTTCATTAATGTCTGCTTCTGTTCCTACGGCCAATACCAAAACTTCTGCATTTTCGTTGGCTACAGCAGTTTTTACTTTTTCTACAAATTCGTTACCAGATACTGCAGCACCTTCGTCTACATTACATACATACAATACGGGTTTTATGGTAATTAACTGTAAAGGTTTTACAAACTCTAGTTCTTTTTCTCCAAATTCTATAGCACGTACAGACTGTCCCGCTTCTAATGTGTTTTTAATCTTATCCAACGTTTCAAACTCAGCTTGGGCAGCTTTGTCTCCTGTTCTGGCAGCTTTTTTTACACGTTCCAAACGTTTTTCTACAGTTTCTAAATCCTTTAACTGCAATTCAATATCAATAGTTTCTTTGTCTCTAATAGGATCTACAGAACCATCAACGTGTACAATATTATCGTCTTCAAAACAACGTAACACATGCAAAATAGCATCGGTTTCTCTAATGTTTGCTAAAAACTGATTTCCCAGTCCTTCTCCCTTGCTAGCTCCTTTTACCAAACCTGCAATATCTACAATCTCTACGGTTGCAGGAACTACTTTTTCGGGGTTTACCAAGCTTTCTAGTTTTTCTAGTCTTGGGTCGGGTACGTTTACAACACCAATATTAGGTTCTATGGTACAGAACGGAAAATTGGCACTTTGTGCTTTGGCATTAGACAAACAATTAAATAAGGTCGATTTTCCTACGTTGGGCAATCCTACAATACCTGCTTTCATGGTTATAATTTTTAGCGAGCCAAAGATACAAATTACTTCTTGAAAATTGATTGAATGTTCGCTTTCTACTTTTTGCCTATTACTAAAGATCAAACCAGTTGTTTTTGATGTGGTTGGTGGTGTAGAAGTAATTAAGCTAATAGAGTTCTTTTGAAATCTAGCCTAGCGACTGCTAACTTCTAATTGCTTAATACTGATTAACACTATCAAAAAACTAAATTGTAACTTTACCAATAAATCACTTTTTTAATACTAATAAAATAAATAAACTGTATGAATTTAACCATGAGTATTCCGGCTTTGTTGTTTCCGGCCATTTCTCTTAGTATGTTAGCCTATAATGCAAGGTATTTGGCAATTGCGGCTTTAGTAAGGCAGTTGCATAAAGAATACCAAACCTCTCATGAAAAAAATGTAGTAGCACAAATAAAAATTTTAAGCAAAAGGTTAACATTGATAAGAGCTACTCAGGGTTTTGCAATTTTAAGTTTTATAGGAAGTGTGCTTACAATGTTTCTTCTTTTTTTAATGTTGCCTATAATAGCCGATGTGGTTTTTATAGTAAGCCTTTGTTGTATGATGATTTCTTTGATTTTGTTGTTTGTAGAAATACAGATATCTACCAAAGCATTGCAAGTTCAATTAAAAGACATGGAGGTGTAGCAAAAGAATTTTAATAGTGGTTTTAAGAACGTTTGTTGCAAATAAAAAGAACGATAAATCTTAGGCATTGGCGTAAAAAAAGCGTTACCAAAATTGATAACGCTTTTGCTCCCCCTCTAGGGCTCGAACCTAGGACCCTCTGATTAACAGTCAGATGCTCTAACCAACTGAGCTAAGGAGGAGTTTGCTTCAAAAAGTTGCCTTTTTGTTTTGCGAGTGCAAATATATACTTTTTTTAGAATACAACATAATTTTTCCTAAAAAAAACAAAAAAAATCAATCTGTTATAAATTGTATGATTTTTAAGAATTAGCACAATAAACCAAAGCGGACTGCGATAAATACATTAATTTTGAAAATCGTATAAACGAACAACAATATTAAAAGTCAATAAATTATAATGGATAAATTTTCATTTTTGAATGCTGCTCACACAGGTTTTATTGCAGATTTGTACGAGCAATATCAAATAAATCCAGATAGTGTTGAGCCAAGTTGGAAAAGTTTTTTTCAAGGTTATGATTTGGCCAACGAAACTTACGAAGGTGAAAACAACATAGAGGTGCCTGAAGAAGTTAAAAAGGAATTTTTAGTTTTGGACTTAATCAATGGTTACCGAACTCGTGGTCACTTGTTTACCAAAACCAATCCTGTAAGAGAAAGAAGACATTATCAACCAACTTTAGATATTGAAAACTTTGGACTGTCTCAGGAAGATTTAAAAACCGTATTTAATGCAGGTGAAGTGTTGGGGTTAAAATCTGCAACATTGCAAAATATTGTAGATCGGTTAAAAGAAATTTACTGCGACTCTATTGGAATTGAGTACATGTACATTCGTCAACCAGACGAAATTAAGTGGTGGCAAAACAGACTAAATCAAAATGCAAATCATCCACAATTTTCTGCCGAGGAAAAAAAGTACATTCTTAAAAAATTAACACAGGCAGTTGGTTTCGAAAGCTTTTTACAAACCAAATACGTAGGGCAAAAACGATTCTCGGTAGAAGGAGGAGAGACCTTAATCCCTGCTTTGGCTACCGCATTAAAAAGTGCTTCAGAAAAATTTGGGGTAAAAGAATGTGTGTTAGGAATGGCTCACCGTGGTCGTTTAAATACCTTAACCAATATTTTTAAGAAACCTGTAAGAGATTTGTTTTCGGAGTTTGAAGGAAAAGACTTTGAAGAAGCAAATATTGATGGAGATGTTAAATATCACATGGGATTAACGCGTAGCAAAACCTATCAAAATGGGGCTGTTATGAAAATGAACTTGTTGCCCAATCCATCTCACTTAGAAACGGTAGGGCCTGTAGCACAAGGTGTAGCTAGAGCAAAAATAGACAACGATTATAACGGAAACGAAGATGCAATCTTACCAATCATTATTCATGGAGATGCTGCTGTAGCAGGACAAGGGGTGGTGTACGAGGTAATTCAGATGAGCAAATTAAACGGATACAAAACAGGAGGAACATTGCACTTGGTGGTAAACAACCAAGTTGGATTTACTACCAACTATTTAGATGGACGTTCTAGTACGTATTGTACCGATGTAGCCAAAGTAACTTTGTCGCCAGTATTGCACGTAAATGCAGATGATGTAGAGGCTGTTTGTCATGCAATAGAATTAGCTTTAGAGTTTAGAATGAAGTTTAAACGCGATATTTTTATCGATTTATTAGGATATCGTAAGTACGGGCACAACGAGGGAGATGAGCCAAGGTTTACTCAGCCTCAGTTGTATAAAAATATTGCAAAGCACAAAAATCCAAGAGATATTTATGTAGATCAATTGTTGGCCGAAAAAAATATCAATCAAGAAGAAGTAAAACAATTACAAGAAGATTATAAAAACTTGTTAGAAGAAAAATTCTTGCAAGCAAAAGAAGATCAGACTTCTAGAGTAATTCCGTTTATGGAAGAAATCTGGAAGGACTTTGTAAGAGAAGGGTTAGATGAAATGCTAGCACCTGTAGATACAACCTACGAACAAAAAAAATTAGAAGATATTACCAAAGTGGTTTCTCAAAACCCAGAGGGAGTAAAGTTTGTTCGTAAAGCACAACGTATTATAGAGGCACGTGCCAAAATGGTGTTTGAAGACAATAAGTTAGATTGGGGAATGGCAGAAACGTTGGCCTACGGTTCTTTGTTAGAAGAAGGGTTTAATATTCGTATTTCAGGACAAGATGTAGAGCGTGGTACGTTTAGCCATCGTCATGCTATTTTGCGTGATGAAATTTCTGAAGAACGTATCAACTTATTAAATACCAACCCAAACAATAAAGGAGAAATGACCATCTTTAACTCTCTATTATCAGAATATGGAGTTTTAGGTTTTGATTACGGATATGCAATGGCTCACCCAAATACGTTAACAATTTGGGAAGCTCAGTTTGGAGATTTTGGAAACGGAGCACAAATTGTATTTGACCAATACATTTCATCAGCAGAAGATAAATGGAAGTTGCAAAACGGAATTGTTGTTTTGTTACCACATGGATACGAGGGACAAGGACCTGAACACTCTTCGGCAAGAATAGAGCGATACTTACAATTGTGTGGAAATGATAATATGACCATTGCAAACTGTTCGGAACCAGCAAACATGTACCACTTGTTACGTCGTCATATGAAACGCAATCACCGCAAGCCGTTAATTGTGTTTACTCCTAAAAGTTTGTTGCGTCATCCAAAGGCTGTAAATACAATTGAAGAGTTAGCGGAAGGTTCTTTTAAAGAAGTAATAGATGATGTTTTAATAGACAAATCAAAAGTAAAAAAGCTAGTGTTCTGCATGGGTAAATTTTATTACGATTTGCTAGAAGAACGTGAAAAATTAAATAATGAGTCTGTAGCTTTGGTACGTATAGAGCAGTTGTTCCCATTGCACAAAGAAAAGATTCAAGAAGTAATAGATAGCTATCCGTCGGATGTTGAATTTGTGTGGGCACAAGAAGAACCAGAAAACATGGGGGCTTGGTCTTATTTATTACAGCGTTTTAATCTAGTACCATTAAATGTAGCATCACGTAGATTTTACTCGGTACCAGCAGCAGGTTCTAGTGCAAGATTTAAAAAGAGACATCAAGAAGTAATAGATAAAGTGTTTCAAAAATAACACTTATAAACAAGTAGTTAGTGCAAGGTTTGTGGCAACAGTCTTTAACTTTGTACTACTTTTACATAACAATTACAGAAGAACAAAAACAATAAACAAATCATATAAAAATACAATCTAATGGTTTTAGAAATGAAAGTCCCTTCTCCAGGGGAATCCATCACAGAAGTAGAAATCGCAACTTGGTTAGTTGAAGATGGTGACTACGTAGAAAAAGACCAACCTATTGCTGAAGTTGATTCTGACAAGGCAACTTTAGAATTACCAGCAGAAGAAAGTGGGATTATTACACTAAAAGCTGAAGAAGGGGATGCAGTAGCTGTAGGTGCTGTTGTGTGTTTGATTGACATGGATGGTGATAAGCCAGAAGGTGCAAGCGAAACTAAAAAAGAAGAAGCTCCGCAGCAAAAAGAACAAGAGGCTACTCCAGAAGCTCCAAGAGCAGATGCTCCTTCTAACAACGAAAAAACTTATGCTTCTGGAACCGCATCACCTGCAGCAAAAAAGATATTAGACGAAAAAGGAATAGAGGCTTCTAACGTGCAAGGAACAGGAAAAGACGGACGTGTTACTAAAGAAGATGCCATAAATGCAGTACCTGCAATGGGAACTACTACTGGTAGCCGTGCTTCTGAAAAGAAAAAAATGTCTATGTTGCGTAGAAAAGTTGCACAACGTTTGGTGTCTGTAAAAAACGAAACAGCGATGCTAACTACGTTTAACGAAGTAAATATGCAACCTGTTTTTGATTTACGTAAACAATACAAAGAAGAATTTAAAGCAAAACACGGAGTAGGATTAGGGTTTATGTCTTTCTTTACTTTGGCGGTAACAAGAGCGTTAGAGTTGTATCCTGATGTAAACTCTATGATTGATGGAGATTACCAAATAAAAAACGAATTTGCGGATATTTCTATTGCTGTTTCAGGTCCTAAAGGATTGATGGTTCCAGTAATTAGAAATGCAGAAAACTTAACGTTTAGAGGAGTAGAGTCTGAAGTAAAACGATTGGCTTTAAGAGCACGTGACGGACAAATAACTGTAGATGAAATGACTGGAGGAACTTTTACTATTACCAATGGAGGAGTGTTTGGTTCTATGTTGTCTACACCTATTATTAACCCACCGCAGTCTGCTATTTTGGGAATGCACAATATTGTAGAAAGACCAATGGCAGTAAACGGACAAGTGGTAATACAGCCTATAATGTACGTTGCATTGTCTTACGACCATAGAATTATTGATGGACGTGAATCTGTAGGATTCTTGGTAGCGGTAAAAGAAGCTATAGAAAACCCAATAGAACTGTTGATGAATAACAATCCTAAAAAAGCATTAGAGCTTTAATTAGAATTTGTAAAGGGATACAACCTTTACCATTAGATCCAAAAAAAAAAGGATGGCAGCGATTTCGCTTGCCATCCTTTTTTTTAAAGCTATGTTATCGAATTTGTAAAAGCTCTTTTTCAGAATATACTCCATTTTTAGGAGTTAAGGTTCTTAATTTCTTTATTTTTTGGATGCTGATGGGTTTAGGGTCATCAGAAAATGTATGCTGTAAATATGCAATAATGTTTTGGATATCTTGGTCAGAATAATCAGGGTTGTTTGCCAAGCCAGGCATGGTTGCCGTTAAATCGTACTGAATTCCGTTTACTTTAATAGGTCCTGATAATCCGTGTAAAATTACAGAAGCCAATCGTTCGGTAGATTCGCTAATGTATTCCGAATTTACAAAAGGAGGAGCAAGACTGGCAATTCCTTCTCCTTTTTCTCCGTGGCAGTTTGCACACAAATTGTCGAATGTTATCTTACCTGCTTTTATCGCTTTTTGTTGGTTTTGAGTCTGTTTCTTTTGTTGATTTTTGAACTGGGTTTGTTGCTGTGTGATTGCTTTGTCTAACTGTTTGTACAACACAGTTTGTAAAGGCAGGTGTTGGGTAGCAAAATCTTTAAAAGCTTGTTCTTGTAAGTACAGGCTACTTAAAATACCCTCGTAAACTAGCGAGTTGTTGGGGTGATTTTGAGCTATTTTTATCAAGATAGGAAAAAATAAATCGGGACTGATAGCAATCCATTGTTGTAAAGAACTGGCTACATACAAATCTAATTCTAACTTATTTTTAGTAACAAGCCATTGCAGAGATTTTGCAGCTTTGGATGCAAAATTAGGATGTGCATGTTGTTCTAATAATACAATTGCGTGACACAACGTTTCGGTTGGAGTGTTGGTGTTTTGTAGTAATTCATTCAGAAAATCAAAAGTCAAAGCCTCTAAACCATTCAGCGTATGCAAAGCGTGAATTTGTGTTGTTGCTAAATTGGTTTTAGAGATTAATTTCTGCAACAGAGGTACTGCCTTAAAATCCTGCCTGTAAACAAGAAGTTGCTGAGCTTTATCTCTATACCATCCATTAGTGTGAGAAAGGTAAGGTATTAGTTTGCTTGTTCTTAGTTCTGCAAGGTTAATGGTGGTTTTAGGCTTAAAATCTTTTGGGTGTATTTTTAAAATTCTCCCCATGCCAATTACAGTATCTAATTGTTTTTGTTGATAGTGTTTTTTTAGATAAGGTGTAAGGTAAGCTTTGTCTTGTATAATTCCCCTGTGCATGTCTACTACGTAAATAGATCCATCAGGAGCATTAAAAAGATTAACAGGCCTAAAGCCTTCGTCTGTGGCTGCTAAAAAATCTTTTTTAGGTGTAGGATGAATGGCTTTAAATTCAGGAATTGAAAAGTTCAATACATTTCTTTTGATAACATTAGCTTCTGGAGCACAGATAAAAGCATTTTGATGATAAGCATCAGCAAAAGCATCTCCTCTATAAATTAAAGGGCCGCAAGTTGCTGTAACATTTACAAGAACACTGTCTTTGTCTAAACGTCCTTCAATATACCCTCTGTTAACAGAAGTAGCATGTAGCGGATATACGCGTTGGTTTTTGTTTAATTTTTTACCCAAAGCCTGTTCAGGTTTGTAGTTAGGGTTGTGGGTAAAGGTATTAGGTAGTACTAAATCTCCTTTAAGAATTACAGAATTGTTATTGTGATACAATCGACCAAAATTGTCTTTGGTTATTCCCCATTGTCCTCTAAAGTAAGTACGTTCTTTAATCCATTTTCCGTGTCTTCTTTGGTATCGAAAGCTAGATTTAGCATTGTAAATCCAGTTGTCTATATGCATCATCAATCCATTGGGTTGATGTTCTACATTTCCTCCTGTAACATATTTATCATCTACTAAAACCTTGTTAGTGGGCTTGTCGTTTACAATATCTACAAACCATAAATTTGGTGGTTCTGCATACAGCAAACCTCCGTACACATGAGCAATAGCCCTTGGTAATACCAAACTGTCTAAAAAAACAGTACTGTGATCGGTTACACCATCATGATCTAGGTCTTCTAAAATCACTATTCTACCATTGGGCATATGTTCCCCAGTACCTTCTAAGTTTTGCATATATCCCCTCATTTCTACCACCCAAAGACGACCTTTTTCATCAATATCTAAGGTAACAGGAGCTTCAATAAAAGGTTCGGAAGCAATGGCTTTAAGTTCAAAATCGGGATGTATTTGATAGGCATCTAAATTTACGATTGGTTCATTAAAAGAAGGTTGGCTACAGCTGTATAAAAAAATGATAAAAAGGAAGTAAAAATAGGTTTTCATTAGGAAATGATTCAATATACTATAAATGTCTTTGTTTTTTTATTGATAAAATTGCTGCAAAGATATAGAAAATACATACAGCTAAAGAGGATGCGGTTGCTTAGTTTGTTATTTAAAATAAGAACAAATGAAATGGGTGTGTAGTGGTGGAATTAGAATTGGATTGATTCATAGTTACTTATAAAAAAAAAGGAAAAGGAATAAAAAAATAAGGAAGAAGAGTTGTGAAAGTTAAAATAATACCTATATTTGCACACGCAAAACAAGAAGCGATTCTTGAAGCAAACTCCTCCTTAGCTCAGTTGGTTAGAGCATCTGACTGTTAATCAGAGGGTCCTAGGTTCGAGCCCTAGAGGGGGAGCAAAAGCGTTACCAATTTTGGTAACGCTTTTTTTGTATGCGGTTCTTTTTACACTTGTTAAAAAAAATAAACTATTACAGGCCATCAGCTACGAACTAGCTATCTTTGTACTATCAAATTTTCAATTATGAACGAAGAGGTTTCTTTAATGCCAAAAAACGATAATGCAGGACTGTTTATTGCTATTGCTGTAGTTATGTTTGTATTGGGTGCAGAGTACATGGCAGCACGTAGAAAAGGAAAAAAAATCTTCCGATTTGAAAACACGATTGCTAACATCTCTATGGGAATTTTTGACAGAATTGCTGGAGTATTTATGGTGCCTATAATTTTCTTTTATTTTCACTTTTTACATCAGAACTTTGCCATTTTTAATATTCCAGAAACCACGGCATGGTTTTTAGTAGCAGTGTTGTGTTCAGATTTTACATGGTATTTTTACCACAGATCTGGGCACAGAATTAATTTGTTTTGGGGAGCACATATTATTCATCATCAAAGTGAAGATTACAACTATACTGTAGCGTTTAATTTAACTCCTTTTCAGGTATTTGTGCGTGTTTTGTTTTGGTCTGCAATGCCTATTTTAGGATTTAGTGCAAAAACGGTTTTGGGAACTCATTTGGTTATTGGTTTGTATCAATTTCTATTGCATAGTCCTTTAATTCCAAAATTAGGAATTATAGAAGAGTTTATGGTAACTCCATCGCACCACAGAGTACATCATGGTAGTAACGAAAAGTATTTAGATAAAAACTTTGGAGGAGTTTTTATTGTATGGGACCGATTGTTTGGAACCTTTGAACGTGAAGATGAAGAGGTAAGTTATGGAATTACCAAAGACATCAACTCTAGAGGGTTTTTAACGGGCGTGTTCCATTACTACGGAAACCTATTGCATATGATGCGACAAATGCCAACCTTTTCTGGAAAAATGAATGTATTGTTTAAAGGCCCCGATTGGGTACCAACAACGGGAGCATTACAACATCTTTCACTATATGTAGACAAAGGAACGTATCAATATAAAAAATACACATTAGCACAAAAAACATACATTATTTCTAGCTTGGTGCTTACCATTTTGGTCTTAGGATTTATGTCTGCTTACATTACCTATTTTCCTCCTTTTGGTTTAGAATTAGCAACTATGTTTATTTTAACCACCTTAGTATCATTGGGAAGAATGATGGAAAAAGAACCTGTTTTATGGTTAGAATTAATAAAATACGGAGTTGTGTTTGGATATCTAGCCTATCAGTTTTTAGGCTGATGTAATAGTTTTTAATGCAAAAATCAATACATCTATAGGATTCCTTTCATAGTTATTTCTTGTCAAAGCCATCGAAAGTTTATATTTGTAAGAAGAATTAATGCGCATGAACGAAAACCTTAATCCAGAGAACAGTTCTTTTTCTAACGAAGAGTTGGACGTTGAAAAGAGATTACGTCCCCTTTCTTTTGATGATTTTACGGGGCAGGAACAAGCAATAGAAAATTTAAAAATCTTTGTAAAAGCAGCCAATCTTAGACAAGAAGCTTTAGATCATACTTTATTTCATGGACCTCCGGGATTGGGAAAAACAACGTTAGCTCATATTTTGGCTAATGAGTTGAATGCAGGGATTAAAGTAACATCTGGACCAGTGCTAGACAAACCTGGAGATTTGGCTGGCTTGCTAACAGGACTAGACGAAAGAGATGTTTTGTTTATTGATGAAATTCATCGACTAAGCCCTATTGTAGAGGAATACCTATATTCTGCCATGGAAGATTTTAAGATTGATATAATGATAGAATCTGGACCCAATGCAAGAACGGTTCAAATCAATCTAGAACCATTTACACTCATAGGAGCAACTACACGATCTGGTTTGTTAACTGCCCCAATGCGAGCACGCTTTGGAATTTCTAGTAGATTGCAGTACTACAATACAGAATTGCTAAGTACTATTGTACAAAGAAGTGCAAAAATTCTAAAAGCACCCATTACTATGGAGGCAGCTATAGAAATTGCTGGTCGAAGCAGAGGAACCCCAAGAATTGCTAATGCTTTGTTAAGAAGGGTTCGAGATTTTGCACAAATTAAAGGAAATGGTAGTATTACAGTAGAGATTGCTAAGTTTGGATTAAAAGCACTAAATGTAGATGCTTTTGGTTTGGATGAAATGGATAATAAAATTTTAACTACTATTATAGAAAAGTTTAAAGGAGGCCCAGTAGGAATTAGTACACTAGCTACTGCAGTAAGCGAAAACGCAGAAACTATAGAAGAAGTATACGAACCTTTTCTTATTCAGCAAGGGTTTATTATTAGAACCCCAAGGGGTAGGGAGGTAACAGAGTTGGCGTATAAACATTTAGATATATCTAAACCCAACAGCCAAGGAGAATTATTTTAAACAATAAGTAATGAAAAAAGCAATTCCAATTTTAGAATGGTTGCCCAAATACAATTACAAAAAGTATTTAAAAGCTGATGTAGTTGGGGGGATGACTGTTGGAATTGTTTTAATTCCGCAAGGGATAGCCTATGCTTTAATTGCAGGAGTTCCTCCTATTTATGGTTTGTACAGTGCCTTGTTGCCTCAAATTATGTATTTGTTATTTGGTACTTCTCAACGTGTAGCTGTAGGGCCTGTAGCTATGGACTCTTTAATTGTTGCCGCAGGGGTATCGACTTTGGCAACAGCAGGAACAGAGGCTTATTTAACCTTAGCAATTTTATTAGCTTTTTGCGTAGGAAGCATTCAGTTTTTACTAGGTATAGGAAAACTAGGGTTTATTGTAAATTTTTTATCCAAACCTGTTATAAGTGGTTTTAGTTCGGCAGCAGCAATTGTAATTGGTATCAATCAACTAAAGAATTTATCAGGAATTCCTATTCCTAGAAGTAATAGAATTCAAGAAATATTAGGGGTGCTTCTAAAAGAATATCATCAAGTAGAGTGGCAAACATTAACAGTAGGTTTGTTAACTGTTTTTATGTTGTGGGGGATTAAGTGGAGTAAATCTAAGTTGCCTGGGCCTTTGTTAGTAGTGGTTTTAGGGATTTTAGGCTTGCACTTTTTTCATCAACAACTGCCTAAAGTTGCAGTACTTGAAAAAATCCCATCGGGTTTGCCCAGTTTTCAGTTTCCTGAATTTTCAATTTCGTTAATGATTGACTTGTTTCCAATAGCGTTGACTTTGGCTATTATTGGTTTTTTAGAAACAGTATCCATAGGAAAAGCAATGGAAAAAAACACCGACGATTTAATGATTGTTCCCAACAAAGAACTAATAGCTTTAGGAATGATGAATATAGTAGGTTCTTTTTTTAAAGCCTATCCTACCACCGCAAGTTTTTCTAGATCGGCCGTAAACGAAGATGCAGGAAGCAAAACAGGTCTAGCAGCTTTGTTTTCTGTTTTGATACTGGTGTTGGTTTTACTTTTTTTAACCCCCTATTTTTATTATTTGCCCAAAGCTGTACTTGCAGGAATCATTATTGTTTCTGTAGTAAAGTTGGTCAACTACAAAGAAGCCATGCGTTTGTGGTTGTTAAATAAAAATGATTTTTGGATGTTGATGTCGACCTTTGTAGGAACATTATTTTTAGGTATTAAAGAAGGAATTTTTATAGGGGTAATTTTGTCTTTGTTGATGTTAATTGCCAGAACTTCTCGCCCCCATGTGGCTGTTTTAGGGAGAATTCCAAATACAAATATTTTTAGAAACTGTGAGCGTTTTGAAGAAGTAGAAGTAGATAAAGATGTACTAATAGTAAGGTTTGATGCTAGAATTTACTTTGCGAACTCTGTATATTTTAATGATGTTTTGCAAGAAAAAGTGATAGAAAAAGGGAAAGCCTTAAAACTAATTCTCTTAGACTTTGAGTGTATTAATGGTGTAGATAGTACTGCCATTCAAATGTTAGAAAACACTATAGATTTTTACGCACACAAAGGTATAGAAATCTATTTCTCTAATGTAAAAGGGCCTGTTAGAGACATGCTTACGAAAAGTAAAATTGTAGATAAAGTAGGTGTAGAAAAGTTTTTTATTAACAACAACGATGCATTAACCTATTATAAAACAGGAAAATTGGATAGGCAACAAGACCTATCCAATTATATAGAACAAACCAATGTTTAAAGCATTAAGCTTGGTGCATTGGCGATAGTAAATCAGTAACTGTTTTTACAGGGTTGAAAGTTTCAATAGGAACTTCTACAAAAATTGTTAACCAGTCGTGCATTGCTCCGTTCCACAGTCCAGGTAATTCTAATCCTTTTATTTTTATACCGTTTACTGTTTTGTCGGTAATAAATACAGCATCGTGGTTAATGTATTTGGTCAAATCGAATTTGTTTCCTTTAAAATCTTTTACAGAACAAACAATATCTACAGGGTTAAAGTGAGTTGCCTGATACATGATTTCTTTCTGTTCGGGTTCGTCTTTGTTAATTTGTGCGCTTTCAATAATTTGTAAAGAAGAAGTGCCTTTTTCTTCATCTTTAATCCAGAAAGGTCCCCCACCAGCATCTCCTTGATTTTTAATCATACCACAAACTCTGATAGGTCTGTTTAAGAATTCAATTAAACAATCTACACCACAATCTTCTTCCATGGTTACAAAAAAGTTTTCCATCAAAAAGAAACGAATTTCTTGCATGTTTGCTTCTTCAGGTGTTTCTGTTAAAGTTTTTAAGAATCCGTAAATTCTTTCTTGCAAAAACAACAACTTTCCTCCTAATACTTGCTTGTATTTAATGGTTTCCTCCATGTGGTTTTGGTGGCTTACGTTGTCTATGTTTTTTACAAAAATCAAATCGGCTTCAATTTCATTCAAGTTTTCAATCAAGGCACCATGACCTCCTGCTCTAAACAAATAATTGCCATTTTCGTCTTTAAAAGGAGTGTTGTCGTAGTTTAGGGCAATGGTATCTGTACTGGGTTTTTGAATAGAGTAAGAAATATTAAAAGTAACTCCAGAGTCTCCATAGTTTGCAGCAATGTAATCATCGGCTTTTTTCTTAAAATCTTCTATAAACAAAGGGCTTACAGTAAAATGGATGTTCACATTTTGATTTTTGCAGATAGCGTAGTGGTATCCTTCATCAATTTGTTCTTCCAAAGCAGATTTGTTGTCTATATCGTATTGGTGGAATTTTATCAGCCCTTTAGGGGTTTTTTGATAGTTTAGTCCCTCATCGCTTAAAATAAAATTTAAAAAAGTCAACTTGTTAATCAAATTGTCTAATTTTTTTATTTGAGGATGTACTCTGTGAAACTCTATAATGATGTCCTTGTAAAAAGGAAACTTGTGTAAGTTGTTAAAAAAATATTTAGACATTGGATTGTTGGTTTTGGTGTTGTAAAACTCAGCCAATCCTTTAAACATTCTAGAAGCCAAACCCGATGCTGGGGTAAACTTGCAAATATCTATTTCTGTTTGTTTGATGTTGTAAATATTCATATACTTACTTCTATCATAGCTGTTAATTTCTACAATACCATCGCCTAGAGTTGCTATTCTATCTAGTGTAATTGTTGGAGTTCCTTTGACAAACGCTAACATTTGATGTGCTAACATCTCTTTAGTAATTCCTCTTCTCTCAATTTCTTCCTTTAATTTTGGTTCTAGCCTCATGTGTTTAGATATTTTTTAGATAACATTTTTTTTAGTAGATTCTTACTACAAACATGGTAGTAAAAAACACAACAACAATATTAACGATAATTGTTAGAATAACAACCTGTCTAAAAACATGTTTTTGTAAAGGTTTTGTGAACTTAAAATAAATAAATGTTGTTTATATTAAAGGCAAAATTGCTAATCAACAATACCAGTAGCTTTTGTAGCTAGGGCTAGCGAGTAATTTTCTATAGGATAAAAGTAAAATTTACAAGGCAATTCCAGTTCTGGAGTGTTGATAAAACCAGTTCCTGTAAATGCATTTAATTGATGAATTTCTAAATCTTTCTTAAAATTCATCCCACCGCAAGGATGAATTTTAAACATAGATTCTTTAGCACCCCATATAAAGGTTAGTTTTTGGATGTAAGCACCTACACTTAAATCTTGCTGAGGTTCATCTGTAAAGCGGTTTTTAATTACCAAAATTTTTTCTCTGTTTTTCTCAATATCAATTCCAATTATTTGATTTGATATGGCAATGGCAGAAAACTCAAAAGAATGTGTAATAGAAATATGTTTTCCATTCGTCAGTAAAGGTTTTCCGCAATTGTTATAAAACAAATCTTTATCAGACAAATGGATATGTTTTAATAAGTGTCTAATACTTAAGAAACCTTTTTGATGTGCTTCAGATTTCATCGAAAGTAGTCTATCTAGACTCTTTTTAGATAAATTTATATCCTTTAAAAACGCTAGGCTTTCGGTAATTTTCCACACAAAAATAGTCGTGTTTTCACTGATTTCTATTGTTTTAAATAAAGGCATTTATTGTAGTAAGGATTTCGTAAATTTGTAGTCTAAAAGAAACAAATATACTAATATGAGTTTAGAAACCACTTATGTTCCTTATAAAGTAAAGGATATCTCATTAGCAGAATGGGGAAGAAAAGAAATTCGTTTGGCCGAAGCAGAAATGCCAGGTTTGATGAGTATCAGAGAAGAATATAAAGGTCAAAAGCCCTTGGCAGGTGCTAGAATTGCAGGATGTTTGCACATGACAATTCAGACCGCAGTTTTAATAGAAACCTTAGTAGATTTAGGAGCTGAGGTTACCTGGTCTTCTTGTAATATCTTTTCTACTCAAGATCAGGCAGCTGCTGCCATTGCTGCTGCGGGTATTCCTGTGTATGCTTGGAAAGGGATGAACGAAGAAGAATTTGACTGGTGTATAGAGCAAACTTTGTTTTTTGGAGAAGACAGAAAACCATTAAACCTAATCTTAGATGATGGGGGAGATTTAACCAATATGGTTTTGGATAAATATCCAGAGTTGGTATCAGAAATCAAAGGATTGTCTGAAGAAACAACTACAGGAGTACACCGTTTGATAGAAAGAGTAAAAGAAGGTACGTTACCAATGCCAGCAATAAATGTGAACGATTCTGTTACCAAATCTAAGTTTGATAACAAATACGGGTGTAAAGAATCTTTGGTAGATGCAATCCGTAGAGCTACAGACGTAATGATGGCTGGTAAAGTAGCAGTAGTAGCAGGTTATGGTGATGTGGGTAAAGGTTCTGCTGCTTCTTTACGTGGAGCAGGAGCTAGAGTTATTGTTACTGAAATTGATCCTATTTGTGCATTGCAGGCAGCAATGGATGGTTTTGCAGTAAAGAAAATGGATGATGCTATTAAGGAGGCTGATATTGTAGTTACTACTACAGGTAATAAAGACATTATTGTAGGTCGTCATTTTGAGGCATTAAAAGACAAAGCTATAGTGTGTAATATTGGTCACTTTGATAATGAAATCGACATGGCTTGGTTAAACAAAAATTATGGAGACACCAAGACCGAAATTAAGCCTCAGGTAGATTTGTACAATGTAAAAGGAAATGATGTTATTATTTTAGCAGAAGGACGTTTGGTGAATTTAGGTTGTGCTACAGGGCATCCAAGTTTTGTAATGTCTAATTCTTTTACCAACCAAACATTGGCTCAGATTGAATTGTGGACCAACGCAGAGGCTTACGGGAACGATGTGTATACCTTGCCAAAACATTTAGATGAAAAAGTTGCTCGTTTGCACTTGGCTAAAATTGGTGTAGAGTTAGATACATTAACAGAAGATCAGGCCAAATATATTGGGGTTACTGTAGAGGGACCTTACAAACCTGAATATTATAGGTACTAAGAAAGTTTTTTAGTAAAAACAATTAAAAAGCCTGTACACCACTGTACAGGCTTTTTACATTTACAGGTTTAACGACAGCAATCTATTGGTTCGTCTACAGATATTGTTCAATCGTCTAATAATTAAGCAAAAGGGATGTTTGATGCGTTAACTTTACAACGTAATTATAAACCAACCCTTTATTTTTGAACCTACCTTACAAGCGTTATGTTATATAAAAAGACCCAAGCTTTGCTTGGGTTTTTTTATGCTTACCAACCATTCGTCGAAGCATTTTATCGAACCATTCATCGAGTCTAAAACCCGACAAAAGGTTTTATCGTTTTAAGTTTAATATTGGTCTAAAGAGGAGGTTGTCTAGTCTAAAAAGCTGAAAAATAGGGTGGTTGCGAACGTACCTTTGAAGTGTAATTAGTAACCAACAAACCCTAAATATTATGAAAACTGGAATCATCATCCCATGCTACAACGAAGCGACAAGATTAAACCAAGAAGCTTTTGTAAACTTTGCAAAGTCTCATGCAGACTACCATGTTTGTTTTGTAAACGATGGAAGTGCAGACCATACTTTAGAAGTTTTAGAATCTGTAGCTGCTCAATCACCAGAAAATATTAGTGTAGTCGATGTAAAAATCAACGCAGGAAAAGCAGCCGCAGTACGAACAGGAGTAAAGGTGTTAAGCCAAGATGATTCTATAGAGTTTATCGGATTTATTGATGCTGATTTAAGTACAGACTTTGAGGACTTTAAGAGCTTGGTAACTACCTTAAAGAAAAACGACGATTTGACTTTTGTATACGGATCAAGAGGAAAGGGAGAAGGAGAAATCAAAAGAAATTTTTTCCGCAACGTTTTTTCTAAAATAGTAAAAAGTATTGTTTTCTTAATCTTAGGGTTGCCAATAGAGGATACGCAGTGTGGAGCAAAAGTATTTAGAAAAGAGATTATAGGAGTTGCTTATGCAGAGAAATTCTTAACTCGTTGGTTGTTTGATGTAGAGATTTTTATCCGATTAAAAAAATTCTACGGATCTTCGGAGGTAATGCATAAAATGCACGAACAACCTTTAACAAGATGGGTGCACATGGACGATTCTAAATTAGGAATGAAAGATGCCATTCAAATTCCATACAAATTACTTAGCATTTGGGTTGCATACAGCATCTTAAAACCAACAACATCAGTAGTGTTTTCAGCAAATTAATTTTTACATAGATCATTCATTTTATTGTTTATTTTTTTTTTTTGATGCAGGTTCAGGTTTTCTGAATCTGCATTTTTTTTTACCATTCGTCGATGTGAAGTTTTTGTTATGTTTTTACATATTAAATATGTGTTGTAAATTCTTAGTAGTTGATTTTTAATGAGGAAGCAAATAGGAAGATTGATTTGAGTTAGTTTGTTATTTAATGTTAAAGAAATGTTTAAGCAATATATGAGTTACATTCGTCTTATGTTTAGTGTCATTCGTCGAATATTGTACATTTTCATCATACTTTAGTGCTAAATTTGGAGTGTAGTTAAACTCTAACACAGAGTAGATATTACAAAAGTGAGGCTATCATTGGTAGCTAAACCAGAAAAACAATTTTTTTTAGATAGGGGTATACTTTAAAAATTTGTTCAACGACAGTGATAAATTTTACAAATAGACTGCTGTAGGTGGCTTTGTTAAATGAATTTTTTAAAATTAGGGGTAGTGTTAATCAATTCAAATTTAAAAGCTAGTTATAAAAGTAAAAGAGTAGGTTTATCGCTGTCTCACTTAAAAAAAAAGACTGTTAGAAATTTCTAACAGTCTTTTTAGTATCAGTTAAGGATTGTTTTAAGCTTGTTTTCTTTGTATTGCTTTTTGAGCAGCCTCTACAACTGCAGCAGCATTTAATCCGTATTTGTCCATTAATTGAGCAGGAGTTCCAGATTCTCCAAAAGTGTCATTGGTTGCTACAAATTCTTGAGGAGCTGGTGTGTTAAGAGCTAATGTTCTAGAAATACTTTCTCCTAAGCCACCTAAGAAGTTGTGTTCTTCAGCAGAAACTACGCATCCTGTTTTAGCAACAGATTTTAAAATAATTTCTTCATCCAAAGGTTTTATAGTGTGTATGTTGATTATTTCAGCACTAATTCCTTTAGCTTCTAATTCTTCTGCAGCCAAAAGAGATTCCCAAACCAAATGTCCTGTAGCAACAATGGTTACATCAGTACCTTCGGTCAATCGGATTCCTTTACCAATTTCAAATTTATTTTCATGTGTGGTATTCGTAAATTTTGGCATAAAAATAGGAACTACAGGTCTACCAAAGCGCAAGTAAACAGGTCCATGGTGTTCTGCAATAGCAATGGTTGCTGCTTCTGTTTGGTTGTAATCACAAGTGTTGATTACTGTCATACCAGGCAACATTTTCATCAAACCTAAATCTTCTAAAATTTGGTGAGTAGCACCATCTTCTCCTAACGTTAAACCTGCATGTGAAGCACAGATTTTAACATTTTTGTCAGAGTAGGCGATAGATTGTCTAATTTGATCGTATACACGACCCGTTGAAAATCCTGCAAAAGTACCAGTAAATGGAATTTTACCTCCAATGGTCATCCCTGCAGCAATACCCATCATGTTTGCTTCAGCAATTCCTATTTGGAAAAATCTTTCTGGGTTTTCTTTAATAAATTCCCCCATTTTTAAAGATCCAACTAAATCAGCACACAAAGCAACTACATTAGGATTTGTTCTTCCTAAGTGTGCCAAACCAGCACCAAAACCTGAACGTGTATCTTTTTTTTCTGTGTAAGTGTATTTTTTCATTTTAGACATCTAACGTTTAATCGTCGACAAAAGTAATAATTTTATAACTGTGTCTAGGCTTTTATAAAAAGTTTTTAAGTTCTTGGTATAACTTGTGGGTTGGTAAGCCTACAACGTTGGTGTAACTGCCTTCTATTTTTTCTACACCAATTAAACCAATCCACTCTTGAATTCCATAACTACCAGCTTTGTCGTAAGGTTGATAGTGTTGAATGTAATGGGAAATTTCATCCGCATCCAACTTATTAAAATACACTAGGGTGGTGTCGGTAAAAAGTTTAGAATGTTTAGTAGTGGTTAATTTTACAGAGGTTATTACTTGGTGCCATTTTCCTGAAAGCTGTTGTAGCATTTGTGTTGCTTCTTTGGTATTACTAGGTTTTTCTAGGGCTTTGTTATTAGACCAAACAATAGTGTCTGAGGTTATTAAAAGTTCGTTATTGTTGATGGCAATATGTTTGGATTTTAAATCTGCTAAATAAGAAGTTATTTGTTCTTTTTGTAATTTATTAGAATATACTTCCTCTACTTCTGTTGTTCTGCATGTAAAAGGAATGTTTAACTCTTTTAAAAATTGTTGTCTTCTGGGAGATTTAGATCCCAAAACAATTTGATAGCGTTCTAGCAATTCTTGTAACATAGTGTTTAGTAACTTTTTTTCAATCGATCTAAAGATCTTTTGGTATCTCGTTCTTTTAAGGTTTGTCTTTTGTCGTACAATTTTTTACCTCTACAAAGAGCAATTTCCAGTTTTGCAATACCTCTGTCATTTAAAAACAAACGTAAGGGAACTATAGTCAATCCAACATTCTGTACTTCTTTGTATAACCTTTTTAATTCTTTTTTATTTAGCAATAGTTTTCTAGAACTCTTAGGTTTGTGGTTGTAGGCATTACCGTACAAATATTCTTCTATAAACATGTTTATGGCAAAGAGTTCTCCACGATCGTTAAATTCACAAAAACTTTCTGCAATTCTTGCCTTGCTAAGCCTTATGGATTTTATTTCGGTACCTGTTAGTACAATACCTGCAATATATTTGTCTAGAATTTCGTACTCAAAACGAGCCTTTTTATTCTGAATGTTTATTTTTTTCTGCATGGATTCTAATTATATTTCGTTTATCCTGTAGCGGATGTTGATTCCAAACTGTAAAAGTTTTAGACTCGTTCTAGAGATAATATTTAACTGTGGTCTCCAGTCCACACCTAGTGTTATAGGAGTTTTTTTAAAAAGATACTCAATACCTGTTTCTCCGCTTACACCCAATACAAAAGGATCTCCCAAAAAAGCAGATAATCCTGTACCTATATAGTATTGAAAATTAGGATTATTAAATCTTTCTACTGTAAAATCATACAAAAGATTGGCTCCAATTCCTTCTCCAAAAGCAATATCACCGTGAAGTCTGGTATGATCATCAAAATTTACAATTCCGTCTATAGCTACATTGCTGTAAGTAAACTCTCCTAATCTTATCCCGATTTCTTGTGCATGTATATGCAAGCTACAAGCTATTAAAATAATAAAAAATGTTTTTTTCATGTTTTTTATTTTATATGCAAAAATACAAAGTTCCGTAGACTTTGTGTGTTTGTTTTGTAATAACGACTGACAAGTATTTATAGTATGTGTATACGTAGTTTGTTAAATAGGGTCACCATGCAAATGATAAAAAACACCTATAAAACAGTCAATAATAAAACAAAATTTTATATACCATATCATTTGGGTACTTAATTTTAATTACTTAGTTTTGTACGTATAAATACTTAATTATGTTTGTGTCTAAGTTCTACATTCGTTGTGTGTTTTAATCGGCTTAATTGAACGTAAAAGTGGGAGTTTTTATGAAATAATTACACGGTTTAGTGTTGCTTTATGATGAATAGTTTAACGCTTTGCCTTAATTATAAATTCAGTTTTTGATAGATTTTGGTTTTATCTACCATAAAATGCCAACGAACTGTAGAATCTTAAAGTTCACCTTGTATTATTTCTAAACAGTATTCCTGTAGTAATAATAGTTTCTAGTTGTTTATTGCCATATCAGTAGTCAGTTATGGCAATTTTTTTATTTTTTATACGTATAAAGCAGTACCAAATAAATATGGGTACTGCTTTTTTGTATTTTTGAAACGTAAAAAATAAATAGATGATATCAATAGATAGTTTAGCGGTTGAGTTTAGTGGGAAAAAACTTTTTGACGATGTTTCCTTTGTGATTAATGAAAATGATAAAATCGCACTGATGGGAAAAAATGGTGCAGGAAAATCGACCATGATGAAAATTATAGCAGGAAAGCAGCAAGCAACCCGAGGTGGAGTTCATTGCCCTAAAGATACGGTTATTGCTTATTTGCCTCAACATTTATTGATAGATGACGATTGCACCGTAGTTGAAGAAGCTTCCAAAGCTTTTCAGAGTATTTTTGACATGAAATCCGAACTAGATGATTTGAACAAACAACTAGAAACCCGCACAGATTACGAATCAGAAGCCTACATGAAAATTATTCAAAGAGTTTCAGATTTGGGCGAAAAGTATTATGCTTTGGAAGAAATAAACTTTGAAGCAGAAGTAGAAAAAGCTTTAAAAGGACTAGGGTTTAAATCCGAAGATTTTAGTCGTCAAACATCTGAGTTTAGTGGTGGTTGGCGAATGCGCATAGAGTTGGCTAAAATTTTACTTCAAAAACCTGACCTAATTTTATTAGACGAGCCTACCAATCACGTAGACATAGAATCTGTAATTTGGTTAGAAAACTTTTTGTTGACCAAAGCCAAGGCAGTGATTGTAATTTCGCATGACAAGGCTTTTGTTGACAATATTACCAATAGAACTCTTGAAGTTTCTATGGGTAAGGTATACGATTACAAAGCCAATTATTCTCATTACTTAGAGCTTAGAAAAGAACGAAGAGCCAATCAGCAAAAAGCCTACGACGAGCAACAAAAATTAATAGCAGACAACAAGCAGTATATAGAACGTTTTAAAGGAACGTACTCCAAAGCAGCATCGGTAGCTTCTAGAAAACGTATGTTGGATAAACTAGAAATTATAGAAGTTGATGAAGTGGATACTTCTTCTTTAAAAATGCGTTTTCCTCCATCACCAAGATCTGGAGATTATCCTGTTAAAGTTGAAAATATGAGTAAGTCTTACGGAGATCATACTGTGTTTAAGGATGCAAATATGGCTATAAGAAGAGGAGAAAAGGTAAGTTTTGTAGGAAGAAATGGAGAGGGGAAATCTACCATGATTAAAGCAATTATGGGACAGATAGATTTTAAAGGTTCTTGTGGATTAGGACACAATGCAAAGGTTGGATATTTTGCTCAAAACGAAGCATCATTGTTAGATAACGATCTTACTATTTTTGAAACAGTAGATAATATTGCTGTAGGAGATATTCGAACTCAAATAAAAAATATATTGGGTGCTTTTATGTTTAAAGGAGACGATATTGATAAAAAAGTAGACGTATTGTCTGGAGGAGAAAAAACACGTTTGGCAATGGTAAAGTTGCTACTAGAGCCTGTAAATGTTTTAATTTTAGACGAACCTACAAACCACCTAGACATTCGCTCTAAAGATGTGATTAAAGAGGCTTTAATGAATTTTGATGGAACATTAATCTTAGTTTCTCACGATCGAGATTTTTTAAAAGGACTTTCTCAAAAGGTATTTGAGTTTAAAGACAAACGTGTTGTAGAGCACTTCGAAACAATCGATGCTTTTTTAGAAAGGAATCAGGTAGAAAGCTTGAAAGAAATGGATTTATAACAGATAACCAACACTGTAATGAGGCTTTTGTGTAGTGCAAAAGCCTTTTTTATAAATAGCTGTAATTCTGTAGTGTATTATTGAATGTGTAGCTATTAAAAGACATAAAATTAACTGTTAAAAACTTTTAATGTTAATTTAATGTTAAATAATTGTTGTTTAATAATGAAATGTTTGTATATTTGCAGTATCAACTTATAAATACAATTATTATGAACAGAGTTATTTTAATAGTAGGACTATTCATTGGATTTATATCATACGGTCAAGAGATCACTAGCAATAAAGAAGAGCAACCAGGAATCTACAAAGCAACAGTGTATCATGACAATGGAGAAATCGCTCAAACAGGTTTTATTACTTTAGATAAAAAAGTACATGGAGTTTGGAAGGCTTATGATGTAAATGGAAATTTAAAATCTTTGGGTGAATATGCTCATGGAAAAAAAGTAGGAACCTGGATTTTTTGGGATGGTAAAAAAATGAACAAGCACGTGTTTACTCGTGTAGACTATGATGTAGACAGTCAAATTGCAAAAATTTACAAGTCTACAGGATATGCTCAAATTGCCGAAGTAGAATTGGATGAATAAGCCAAAAGAATTAAAAAATTGTAAAGCAAAAGGAAACCACTCTGTTTAGAGTGGTTTTTTTGTGGAAAGAAAAGAGGTTAAACTTTTACAATATTTCCAGATTTTATTTTTACAGATCGGTGAACCCCTTTTACATAAGAATATTGGGTGTCACATCTAGAGCAAGTTAAAAATTCAGTAAAAAAAAGAAGACGTTTCAATTTCTTTTTCTTCTGCTTAGAACGTAAAGTAGATCCACAAGAGGGACAGTGTCTTTTTTTCATATTTTTACTGTTTATTCATATATGTTGTGAAATTAATAATAAAAATAAGATTATAGCTTGATTTCTGTTAGTTGATCTTTTTTTTGCTGATAAAAAATTAAGAAAGTATATACTTTTCAATAACTTCTGCAACTCCGTCGTTGTTGTTAGAAGCCACAATAAGATCGGCTTTATTTCTTAATTCAGGTGTAACATTAGCTACCCAAACTCCCAAACCAGCAAATTCAACCATGGTCAAATCGTTTCCTGCATTTCCTACAGCAATGGTTTCTTTATGAGAAATTCCTAATTGATCAATTAAGCGTTTTAAGGTAGCAGCTTTGTCTATTCCTTTAGGCATCACTTCTAAAAAGAAAGGCTTAGACATAGAAATACTTAAATCGGGTCTGTCTAAGAGTAATTTTTCTTCAATTGTTTTTAAATAAGAAGGTTCTTCTAATAGCAAACATTTTACACAATCTTTCTGAATTCTTTGCTCTATGTTTTCACAGACTTCATAAGGCATGCCTGTTAAATCTATTTCAACGTCTACATATTGGCTTTTTTTAGAGCTAACAATTGTATTCCCATCGTAGGTAAGGAAGGCTGTTTTATGGTTTTGACTAAATTGATATAAATAATGGATGTCTTTTACATGCAACGCTTGTTCAAAAATACAAGTTTCTGTAGCCATATTTATAATTTGACTACCATTGAAAGAAATGATAAAAGATTTGTAATGATCCAGTTCTAGTTCTCTTGCAAAACCAAGCATGGCAGGTGTGGGCCTACCAGAAGCCAATACCACGTAAACTCCTTTTTGTTGAGCAGCTTTAATGGCTTTTCTATTTCTGTCAGATATGGTATGTTCGTCGGTTAACAAGGTGTCATCCATATCTAAAACTATCATTTTATAACTCATGTTGTTATTTTTTGGTTTGTTAAATCTATGGTAAAAATAGCCAAAATAGATTCTTAAAGGTTTTAGCTCAGTGTGAATAAATATTTATTATTTTTGCACTTTATTTTCAACCTTCAAAAACATCAAAATTATGAAACGTGATCAAATCATTTTTGATTTAATTCAGCAAGAAAAAGAAAGACAATTAAAAGGGATTGAATTGATTGCTTCTGAGAACTTTGTGAGCGAGCAAGTAATGGAGGCTCAAGGATCTGTATTAACCAACAAATATGCAGAAGGATATCCTGGCAAAAGATATTATGGAGGTTGTGAAGTTGTAGATGTAGTAGAGCAATTGGCTATAGATCGTGCAAAAGAGTTGTATGGAGCAGCTTATGTAAATGTACAACCGCACTCAGGATCTCAAGCAAACGCAGCCGTTTATTTTGCGGTGTTGCAACCAGGAGATAAAATTTTAGGATTCGACTTGTCACACGGAGGACATTTAACTCACGGATCGCCAGTAAACTTTTCAGGAAAAATTTATCAAGCCGTACACTACGGAGTAGAGAAAGAAACGGGAGTTTTAAACTACGATAATATATTAGAAATAGCCAAAGCAGAAAAACCACAAATGATTGTGGCGGGTGCATCTTCTTACTCAAGAGACATTGACTTTGCTAAATTTAGAGCAATTGCAGATGAAGTAGGAGCTTATTTGTTGGCAGATATTTCTCATCCATCAGGAATGATTGCTACAGGGATTTTAAGTAACCCTATGCCTCACTGTCACTTTGTAACCACAACTACTCACAAAACCTTAAGAGGTCCAAGAGGAGGAATGATTATGATGGGACAAGATTTTGAGAATCGAGATGGAATTAAACTTAAAAATGGAAGCTTAAAGAAAATGTCTGCTATGTTAAACGGAGCAGTTTTTCCAGGACAACAAGGTGGACCTTTAGAACATGTAATTGCAGCAAAAGCTATTGCTTTGGGAGAAGCATTAACACCAGAATACAAAGAGTATCAATTGCAGGTAAAGAAAAATGCTGCAAAATTAGCTGCAGAATTGGTTGCAAAAGATTACCAAATTATTTCAGGAGGTACAGACAATCACTGTATGTTAATTGATTTAAGAAATAAAAACTTATCTGGAAAAGATGCTGAAGGTGCTTTGGTAAAAGCAGATATTACTGCCAATAAAAATATGGTTCCTTTTGATGATAAATCGCCTTTTGTAACTTCAGGAATTCGATTAGGAACTTCTGCTGTAACCACAAGAGGATTAAAAGAAGAGGACATGGTAGTGGTTGCAGGATTTATTGATGAAGTAATCAATAACTTTGAGAATGATGATGTATTAGAAGGAATTGCTAAAAAAGTAAATGAGTTTATGCAAGACAGACCATTGTTTCAGTGGTAAGAAGAATCATATAAATCAAAAAAAGAGTCAATTTATTGACTCTTTTTTTTGGGGGTTAACTTTTCGATTTTCAGTTGATGATATAATTTCCCTGTGTCTTTAGTGTAATCGCAGTCTTGAAAAATTCCGCAAGAGGTGTTAGCTCTTACCAAAGATTTTTTAGGCTGATATTTAGACAAAGCCTCTATATCTGGAGTTAAATACTTCATATTGTTTCTTTTATAGCTTGTTTATAATATACGCATAAAACTATAAAAAAGCAAAGGATAGATAATTAATTAAATACTAACTATTTAAGATGTTTTCTTAACGTTCTGAAGATAGTCACGTACTTTAGGACTATCAAAGTCACAGTTTAAAATAATTCCACCCGATGTGGAAGAATTTACCAATGTTTTTTCAGTAGCTCTTCTTCCTAATGCCTCAATGTTTTTGTTCAAATACTTCATTGCTTTAAAGTTTAAAAATTAGTACTGCTTGCTTAAGGTAAAATTAAAAAAGAGTGACAGTATATTAGATGACTTTTAGCAGGTTAAAAGAGGTTTTTAGATAATATTAAACAGTCTAATAGTTTTTTGTTTAAAATTTAAACCAATAAAGTGTGGCTGTTATTTTACAAAAAATAAATACTTTTAAGATGTACAAAAAACATAAAAATGTATTCAGAGTTAGAAACGCATTATGGATATCTTTTTGAAAAAGAGCTGTTAGAGGAAATAAGTAAAATTGCTATCTACAAAGAAGTTACAAAAGGAACCACGCTTATGTCTATAGGTCAGTATGTAAAATCGATGCCTATATTGCTAAATGGAGCTATAAAAATTTTAAGAGAGGATTCTGAAGGAGATGAATTGCTACTGTACTTTTTAGAAAAAGGAGATACCTGTGCAATGACATTAACGTGCTGTACTGGCAATAAAAAAAGTGAAATTAAAGCAATTACTGAGCTAGATACTCGGTTACTAATGATTCCTGTAGAAAAAATGGAAACTTGGCTAGCAACCTACAAATCATGGAGAGATTTTGTTTTAAACAGTTATCATCATAGGTTTATGGAGTTGTTAGATACAGTTGATACGATTGCTTTTAAAAAAATGGACGAACGCTTGCTGAAATATTTAAAAGATAAAAAAGCAGTAACAGGTAATAAGGTCATTAAAAGCACACATCAAGAAATTGCATATGAATTGCATACTTCTAGAGTTGTAATTTCTAGGTTGCTAAAAAAAATGGAGCAAGAAGGACGTATTTCTTTAAGAAGAAATGCAGTTTATGTATTGTAATAAAAAAAGCCTAACCAAATTGGTTAAGCTTTTCGATAGAAAATAATTTTCACCCATGTTTATTTTCTCTCATAGTAAAGTAATATATTGTATAAAGATTTTTTTAAATAGATAAAGCGGTGTTCCCTATAGATTCTTTAGGGCTAAAGATAGCGTATACAGCATTTTCTACATATTGTATACCTTTTTCTATAGTACTAGTTTCTCTGTTAGTTTTTGCAACCACTTCAGAAGTTGGTTTAAAGGCAAATCTAGAATTGCTAACAATCATACAAGCCTTTTTAGCATTGTACTCATCTACAATAATAGCAATTTTATTGTCAATCTTTTCAATACCTACAAAAATTGCAGATACTCTTTGGATTGCATTCTTTATTTGTAAAGCTTCTAATTTGTTAGTGCATGTATAAATTGATGTCGGGGTTTTGATAGGGGTATTTTTCATCTTGTTAAAAATTTAGGGGTTAGGGGTTTTGGGGTTTCTTTTTCAATGAGCTCTATTTACTGTGGGGCAATAAATAGTTGTTTGTTTTTCTTATTCTAAAATTAGAGAATATCTAAAGTGATTTCATTGACGTGTAACAATTTTATAATTGATTTAGGTTGTTGTTAAACTATGTAAAAGTTGATTTACTTGGCTTATTTATTTTTTTTCACATACAAAAACTTGTTAAAGTGTTGTTTTTTAGGTGTTTATATGTTTATTTGTCTTTGTTGATTTAAGCATAAGTCAACATGCTATTCAAATTAACTTAACATTGCAATGCTTATTGTCATTAACTTTTGTTATTTAATAAGTAAAACTTGCGGAAAGACACAGTTTAAAAAAGTTAGTTTTTATGCAAAAACCTACTAAAAAAGTAGAGATTGATGTTTTGAGAGGGGAGTAAAAAGTCAAATTGTACACAAGTAGCTTAAAAAAGTGAAGAAAAACAACCTGTTTTTTTTTTTGACAACAAACAGGTTGTTTTGGTAATTAATCTGTTACTTCTTTTACTGCTTCCACAGCTTTTTTAGATTTTTTTTCTAAATAAGTTCCAGCATCTTTTAATGCATCTTTGGTTTTGTCAATAGTACCATGTGCATCAACTTTAATTACTTTACGATCTTTTTTTTCACAGCCAATCAAAGCTAAGAGGGTTAAAAGGCCAAGTGTTAATACTGCGTTTTTCATATACTGTAAATTTGTGTTGGGCTAAGCGAAATTAAAAAATAAAAAAAAGAATGGATTGTAGTATCTTGCAGTGCATTAAAACTATCTATATATGTCAGATTCAGAAAAGATTATATTTTCTATGCGTGGATTGAGTAAAACATATCAATCTACAGGAAAACAAGTATTAAAAAATATTCATTTAAGTTTTTTCTACGGAGCTAAAATCGGAATCTTAGGATTAAACGGATCGGGAAAATCTACTTTGTTAAAAATTATTGCTGGTGTAGAAAAGAATTATCAAGGTGATATTAATTTTCTTCCAGGATATTCTGTTGGATACCTAGAACAAGAACCTCAGTTAGACGATGACAAAACCGTTATGGATATTGTAAAAGAAGGAGCGGCCGAAACTGTAGCTGTTTTAGAGGAGTACAATAAAATTAACGATATGTTTGGTTTAGAAGAAGTGTATTCTGATGCAGAAAAAATGGATGAGTTAATGGCCAGACAAGCAGAATTGCAAGACCAAATTGATGCTTCTAACGCTTGGGAGTTAGATACCAAACTAGAAATAGCCATGGATGCCTTGCGTACGCCAGAGGGAGATACTCCTATTAAAAACTTATCAGGAGGAGAAAGAAGAAGAGTTGCTTTGTGTAGGTTGTTGCTACAAGAGCCTGATATTTTGTTGTTAGACGAACCAACCAACCACTTAGATGCAGAATCGGTACATTGGCTAGAGCACCATCTACAACAATATAAAGGAACTGTAATTGCGATTACTCACGATAGGTATTTCTTGGATAATGTTGCTGGTTGGATTTTAGAATTAGACAGAGGAGAGGGGATTCCTTGGAAAGGGAATTATTCTTCTTGGTTAGATCAAAAAGGAAAACGTTTGGCACAAGAAGAAAAAACAGCATCCAAACGTCAAAAAACATTAGAGCGAGAATTGGAATGGGTTCGTCAAGGAGCTAAAGGTCGTCAGGCAAAATCTAAAGCCCGTTTAAAGAATTACGACAAATTGATGAACCAAGATCAAAAGCAGGTAGAAGAGAAATTAGAAATTTATATTCCTAACGGACCTAGACTAGGATCTAATGTAATAGAAGCCAAAGGAGTTGCAAAAGCATTTGGAGAAAAGTTATTGTATGACAATTTGGAGTTTAACTTACCACAAAACGGTATTGTAGGAATTATTGGGCCAAACGGAGCAGGAAAATCTACTATTTTTAGAATGATTATGGGCGAGCAAACTCCAGATGGAGGAGAATTTGTTGTAGGAGATACGGCAAAAATTGCATATGTAGACCAAAGTCATGCAGATATAGATCCAGAAAAATCTATATGGGAAAATTTTGCCGATGGACAAGAGCAAATCATGATGGGGGGAAGAATGGTAAATTCAAGAGCTTATTTATCACGTTTTAACTTTTCGGGATCTGAACAAAATAAAAAAGTAGCATTGTTGTCTGGAGGTGAGCGTAACCGCTTGCATTTAGCAATGACTCTTAGAGAAGAAGGAAACGTATTGTTGTTGGATGAACCTACCAACGATTTGGATGTAAACACCCTACGTGCATTGGAAGAAGGTTTGGAGAACTTTGCAGGATGTGCCGTTGTTATTTCTCACGACCGTTGGTTTTTAGATAGAATTTGTACTCATATTTTAGCTTTCGAAGGAGATTCTCAGGTGTATTTCTTTGAAGGTTCTTTTTCTGAATATGAAGAAAACAAAAAGAAACGTTTAGGGGGAGATACCATGCCAAAACGTATCAAATACAAAAAACTAATCCGTTAGTTTTTTTTTAAAGAAAAAGGTCGAAGCACAAACTTCGACCTTTCTTTTTTATGAGATTACAATGGTTTTTTTGTTTAAAAAAGTATAGAAACCATCTTCTCCTAATTCTTTACCGTATCCAGAGTTTTTAACACCTCCAAAAGGTAATTTAGGATCTGAAACCACAAGGTTGTTAATAGCTACATAACCAGATTCAATTTGTTTAGCTAGTTTGTTGGCTTTTTCTAAGTCCTTTGTCCAAACTGCTGCTCCCAAACCATAAGGGCTGTTGTTTACTTGATCAATCAATTCAGACTCTTTTTCGTATCCTATCAAACAAAGAACAGGGCCAAATATTTCTTCTTTTAAAAGAGGATTGTCCTTTTCAACTACAAGAAGTGTTGGGCTGTAAAAAGGTGCATTTACTTTTCCTCCTTTGATAAGTTTTGCTCCATGCTGAATGGTTTTTTCTACCTGTTCTTGCAAAGTCTCTAGGAACTCTTCTTTTGCAATAGGCCCCATATTTACATTTTCATTCATAGGGTCTCCTAAAACCAAATGCTCCATTTTTTCTAAGAGGAAATCAGTAGCTTGAGAAATTTTAGTTTTAGGGACAAAAATTCTTTTTGCAGCAATACATACTTGTCCCGTATTTTTTAGTCTAGAAGTGAAAGCTGCAGATAATGCATCTTCTAAATTGGCATCGTCTAAAATGGCAAAGGCATCGGTGCCACCAAGTTCTAATACCGATTTTTTTAAGTGTTTTCCTGCCAAAGCAGCTACTGCACTTCCTGCTTTGTTGCTTCCAGTAACACATACACCTTGTATACAATCATGTTGTATTACTTGCTCTACTTGCGAAGAGTCTATAACAAGAGCTGTAAATACATTAGATGGAAACCCTGCTTTTAAAAATAGCTTTTCTAGTTCTAATGCACATCCTGTAACATTAGAAGCATGTTTTAGTACACAAACATTACCTGCCATAATATTGGGAAAAGCATATCTAAAAACTTGCCAAAAAGGGAAATTCCAGGGCATGATACCAAAAACAGCTCCTTGTGGCTGATAAGAAATATAGCTGGATTCATTTTTGGGTTGATCTTGTAAAAATTGCGAAAAATGATTTGTGAAATAACGAACCAAAGTGGCACACTTTTCTATTTCCGCAATCGATTCTTTGTATGGTTTTCCCATTTCAAGGGTAATCATCTTAGCTAAAGATTCTTTGTTTTCTAAAACTATTTTCTCAAAAATATTTCCTAATTTTTGTCTGTAAGAAATATCAGATGCTTTCCAGAAACGGTAAGACTGTTCAATAAGGACAAGTTTGTCATCAATCTCTGATTCAGATAAAGTAGGATATTGTTCTAATTCTTTTTGAGTATAGGGATTGTAAGTTTTTATCATATAAAAGTTGTCGAGTTTGGTCAGTAAAATTACAAAACATGAAATTAAAAATAGAGACTAATACAATAGATATGGATATAGAACAACTAAGAATGTATTGTTTGCAAAAAAAACAAGTCACTGAAAGTTTTCCTTTTGATGAGCAAACATTGGTTTTTAAAGTAAGTGATAAAATGTTTGCTGTGATTGGTTTAGAAAAACACCCACATTCGGTAAATTTAAAGTGCAATCCCGAAAAAGCTTTGGAACTAAGAGAGCGTTACCAAGCCGTAAGTCCTGAGTATCATATGAGCAAGAAACATTGGAACACCATTCAGTTGGCATACGATATGTCTTCGGAAGAATTAAAGTACTGGATAGATCATTCGTACCACCTTGTAGTTAATGGATTTAGTAAAAAAAAGCAAAAAGAACTAGGACTTTAAAGTGCTTATATAACAGATGTTTAGGTTTTTTTATAACTAGAATAAGTATATTTGCAATCCATTTTTAAAGATTAGGAAGATGTTTTGGTATCATGAAGAATTGAATAGACTTGAAGAAGAAAAAAAGGAATTAGCTTATATCCCAGAGACGATCTTTTACGGAAGTTCCTCTTTTAATTTATGGGATGATTTAGAAGCTTTATTCCAAGAGTATAAACCTATCAATTTAGCGTTTGGTGGATCTACTTTAGCCGCTTGCTCTTGGTTCTACAAAAAGAATTTTAAAGGACTAAAGCCTAAGCATGTGCTTATTTATGCAGGAGATAATGACTTAGGAGAAGGTCGTCATCCAGAAGAAGTTGTACTGTTTTTTAAGACTTTGTTAACACAAATTAGAGAAGATTATGGAAATATCCCTGTTACATTTGTATCTATAAAACCAAGTCCAAGCAGATGGCATTTGGCAGGTAGCATACGCTATACCAATAGCAATATAAAAGAGTTGGTAAAAAAAGATGAAAATCTACATTACTTAAATATCTTTGATGCTACTTTGGATGAATCAGGAAAACCAAATCCGTTGTATTTTATGGAGGATCGATTGCATTTAAATAAAATAGGATACAAAATTTGGTACGACATTATTTCTAAACACCTAAAGTCTTTGCCTGTGCTTGTAAACTCGTAAAATGTAAAAGATGCTATGAATAGAGAATACCATAAGTGGTATAGTTCAGTTTTAGAAAGAGATATGGAATTGTTGGTTTTTGGTCATGCAGGTACCAAGGTTCTTTTTTTTCCACCAAGAATGGGGCGTTTTTACGACTACGAAAATTGGAGAGTTATTAAATCTTTACAACCTAAAATTGAAGCTGGTCACATTCAAGTGTATTGCTTAGATAGCATTGATACAGAAACATTTTACAACAAAGAATCGCACCCCGGACACAGAATTTACCGACATTGTTTGTATGAAAATTACATTCTAAATGAAGTGTTTCCTTTAATGGAACAGTTAAATGATCATCCAGATGTGATTTCGGCAGGATGTAGCTTAGGAGCGTATCATGCCATGAACATAGCACTAAGGCATCCGTCTAAATTTTGCAAAGTAGTTGGGATGAGTGGTAGGTACGATTTAACATTTTCCAAAGCTTATTTTGATGATTTAATGTCAGGTTATCATGATGAAAATGTATATTTTAATATGCCTACACAGTATTTAAAAAATGTAGGAGATCCTGTGTATTTAAACCAAATTGATCAAATGGATATTATTTTGGTCATTGGAAAAGAAGATTTATTTTTAGAAAACAATTATCAGCTAAAAGAAATTTTAGATGCAAAGGGAATTTCTTATCAATTTTATGAATGGGAAGAAGAAGCGCATAAAGCGTATTATTGGAGAAGAATGGTAAAATTATACATATAAAAAAGGAGCGATAGTAGAAAGTCGCTCCTTTTTGCATTAAGAGTTTTTATAGAGTTCTGTAAAGTGCTGGTAAAAATAAGGAATGGTTTCTATACCCTTAAAAAAGTTAAATAAACCAAAATGTTCGTTAGGAGAGTGGATGGCATCGGTGTTTAAACCAAAACCCATTAATATGGTATGACTGCCAAAAACATCGTTGAATAATGATACTATTGGAATGCTACCACCCGAGGGTTGTGGTATAGGAGGGGTTTTAAAAGTTTGAGAATATGCCTTATGGGCTGCTTGGTATCCTATAGAATCTAAGGGAGTTAAATAAGCCTTACCTCCATGATGAGGTGTTATTTTAACAGTAACAGATTCTGGAGCTAAACTCAAAAAATGGCGAGTAAACAATTCTGTAATTTTATCAGGGTCTTGATTGGCTACCAATCGCATAGAGATTTTAGCATAGGCTTTAGAAGGCAATACTGTTTTGGCTCCTTTGCCTATATAGCCTCCCCAAATTCCATTTACGTCTAGTGTAGGTCTTACAGAGCTTCTTTCTAAAGTACTGTACCCCTTTTCTCCAGCTTCTTTAGAAATGGCAATAGATTTATTATATGTTTGCTGGTCAAAAGGAGCTTTGGCCATTTCTTCTCTATCAGTTTCAGATAACTCTAGCACATCGTCGTAAAAGCCAGGAATGGTAATTTTGTTATTTTCGTCATGCAGTTCAGCAATCATCTTGCTTAGAATATTAATAGGGTTGGCTACGGCACCTCCATAAAAACCAGAATGTAAGTCTCTATTAGGACCTGTCACTTCGACTTCAACATAACTTAGTCCACGCAAACCTGTAGTAATTGACGGTTGAGTGTTAGAAATCATTCCTGTATCTGAAATTAGAATCACATCGTTTTTAAAGAGTTCTTTATATTCTTTAATAGTAGCTTCTAAACTAGGAGAGCCAATTTCTTCTTCTCCCTCTACCATAAATTTTATATTGCATGGTAGTTGATTGGTTGTTATTAAATATTCAATTGCTTTAACATGCATAAAAAACTGCCCTTTGTCATCACAAGCACCTCGTGCAAAAATTGCTCCTTCTGGGTGTATAAGAGTGTTTTTAATTGTGGGTTCAAAAGGTTCACTTTCCCATAAATCTAAAGGATCAGCAGGTTGTACATCGTAATGGCCGTATACCAAAACTGTAGGGAGCTTGGTGTCTATAATCTTATCAGCGTAAACTACTGGGTTTCCTTGGGTCTGAATTTCTTGAACATGGTCGCATCCTATTTTTTCTAAAGCAGAGGCAACTTGTTTTGCTGTTTTAGCAATTTGTGGTTTGTAGTCAGAGTCTGCACTAATAGATGGAGTGCGTAAAAGGTCAAATAACTCTTCTACAAATCGATTTCGATGTGTTTCTATGTACTTTTGTAAAGTATTCATGGGGTTTTGGTTTTTATAGTACTAAAATATAATTTTTCTCTTTGGTATTTGTAACTATTGTGTATATTTGCACTCGTTAAAATTAAGAATTGCGGGCGTGGTGGAATTGGTAGACACGCTAGACTTAGGATCTAGTGCCGCAAGGTGTGAGAGTTCGAGTCTCTCCGCCCGTACAAAAAAAACTTCTGTGAAAACAGAAGTTTTTTTCTTTTTAATAAACTTTAAAATTGATGCTTGGCTATGACTGATGTTTTGGCGAGTGATTTACGACTTTACTAGTTGTTTAACTTTGTTAAATAATATTCCCATCTCTGCTGCAATTAGCAAAGAGGTTTCTAGGTAAGCTTGTTTCTGATTTTCGGTATCATCATAAACTTTAGGGTCTTTATAAGGCAAATGAAAGCGTGCTTCTGCATCTAAAATTACGGGACAATTTTCATCAGCATCATTGCAAGTTGTAATGGCTAGAAAAGGAGTTGAATTAATGGAATGATCTACTAATTTAGAAAAACCAATAATTTCTTTTTCAGCATCTTTATAGTTAATAATGTATTTTGGATTTTTATGACTAAACTCTTCCAAGCTAAATTTAAATCCTGAAGCTTCTAAAGTTTTTAATGTGTTGGCATGAAAACAGGTGGCTTCGGTTCCTCCAGAAAAACTATAACCATTAGTTATACCGTAATATTCCATGGCATAATAAGCCCAGGTTTGGGCTATCAAACTACGTCTAGAATTATGTGTACAGATAAAGTTTAGGTTTACAGTTCTTTTGTTATTTAAAATTTCAGCAATTTTATTTGCAATGTCTTGTAGTATATGTTCTCTATTAATCGTTAATTTTGTGGTATTAATAGCTTTTTCAAACAAGTCTTTTACGTTTTTTTGTGGAATAGTGGTCATCAGCACTTTTTTTATTAGCTAAAAAACAAATATAAAGGGAAACCGATAGTCAAATGTTAATATATAATTAAGTAAAAATGAAACTTAAAATAGGTGATAAGGTCTTGATGAAAGATAGTGTAGGAAAAGGAGTAGTAGTCAAGGTTTCTAAAGGGCAAGTAATGGTTTTGGATGAATATGGGTTTGAGTTGCCTTATAGAGAAAATCAGCTAATTTTAATAGAGGTTGAACAGTCTGAGCTTTCTAAATTTAATGACATCAACAACAAGATGTTACGTCAAAAAGAACAGTTGGTAGAAACTTCTAAGCGAAGTACTAAAAAGTCAAAGCAAGAAAAATACGGAGTGGTGATGGAGGTAGATTTACATATAGAAAAATTAGTAAAGTCGATTTCGGGGATGAATAATGCAGATATTTTAAACAAACAGTTAGATACTGCTAAACACAAGGTTGAGTTTGCTATAAGAAATAGAATTCCCAAAATTGTGTTTATTCACGGAGTAGGAGAAGGAATACTAAAGGAAGAGTTGTATCGTTTGTTTCATAGATATTCTCTAAGATATGAAGATGCTTCATATCAAAAATATGGATTAGGAGCTACTGAAGTTTCTTTCTAAAAAAAAAACATGTTTTACAAAGTAAAACATGTTTTTTTAGTAATGAATTTAGTTACAGTATTTAGTTAAGTTTTAACTCTTCTATAACTTGTGCTATTTTATGATCTAATGCAGCTTCTGCTTCTTCAGCATTTTCTATGCTATCTAAATTTCCTTTAACACCAAAGTAAAATTTAATTTTTGGTTCTGTTCCACTTGGTCTTACGCATACTTTGGTTCCGTCCTCAGTATGGTAAATCAATACGTTAGATTTAGGCATATCCATTACGGTTTCTTCACCAGTAAGTACATTTTTCTGAATAGAAGATTGATAATCACAAATGTATTTTACTTTAGATCCTACAATTTCTTTCATTGGGTTTTCTCTAAAGTCCACTAACATTTGCTGAATCTGAGCTGCTCCATCCATTCCTTTTTTAGTAATAGAAATCAATGCTTCTTTGTACAATCCGTGTTTGGCATAAATATCTAACAACTGTTGGTACAAAGTGGTTCCTTTTGCTTTCGCATGTGCAGCCATTTCGCAAGCCAACAGACACGATGTTACTGCATCTTTGTCTCTTACAAAGTCACCAATCATGTAACCGTAGCTTTCTTCGCCTCCTCCAATAAATTCTTTTTTAGGGAAGTCGGCAATAGATTTTCCAATCCATTTAAAACCAGTTAAGGTAATTACGGTTTCCAATCCATAATAATCAGCCAGTACTTTTAACATTTCGGTAGATACAATAGTGGTTGCAATAAACTGATTGTCTTTTAATCCTCCATTGTTCTTTTTTTGTTGTATCAAGAAGTCGGTCATCAAGATCATGGTTTGATTTCCGTTTAACAATTTCATGTTTCCTTCTAAATCTCTAACAGCAATTCCTAATCGGTCACTATCTGGGTCGGTTCCCATTAAAATATCAGCTCCAATTTGGTTGGCTAAATTGGTAGCCATTTCTAAAGCTTCTGTTTCTTCTGGGTTTGGAGATTTAACTGTAGGGAAATTTCCGTTAGGTTGTTCTTGCTCTTTTACGATGTGTACATCAGAAAAACCTGCTCTGTGCAATACTGCAGGCACAGACATTACGGAAGTTCCGTGTAATGGAGTAAATACAATTTTTACATCTCCTCGGTCTATTTGATCTCCAAAAGTTCCGTGTTTTATAGAGGCCAAATGAAAAGCATCATCAATTTCTTCTCCAATATAGGTTAATAACTTTTCGTCTGCTTCAAATTTAATAGCATCAAAAGTTACGTTGTTTACTTCATCTATAATCATACTGTCTAATGGTGGAGTAACTTGACATCCATCAGCACCGTATACTTTGTACCCATTGTATTCTGGAGGATTATGAGAGGCTGTTAGCACAATTCCTGCATCACATCCTAAATAACGAACAGCAAAGGATAATTCTGGTGTAGTTCTTAAGTCATCAAACAAAAAAACTTGAATTCCGTTGGCGGTAAATACATCAGCAACAACTTTGGCAAATTCTTTACTATTGTTACGACAATCGTAAGCAATTACTGTTTTTAGTTCTTTGTTAGGACTGTTTGCTATTAAAAAGTTAGACAATCCTTGTGTTGCTTTACCAATGGTGTATTTGTTAATTCTATTGGTACCTGCACCCATAACCCCACGCATACCTCCTGTACCAAACTCCATGTTTTTGTAAAAACGATCGGTTAGCTCTTCTGGGTTATTGTCTATTAAATCTTGAATTTCTTTTTGTGTATCTGCATCAAATGTAGGGCTTAGCCATAATTTTGAAGCTTCGATAATTTCTGAAGTTACCATGATAAGTTTAAGTTATTCTGTTTTGTTGGGTTAAATATATAGAATATTGATTTATATTTCTTTTTCTGTGTAATATAAATTTGTTATTTTTCTATTCTTTAGAATCATTTCTCCTATAAACCCTGCTATAAATAGCTGTGTTCCCAAAATCATACTGGTTAGTGCTATGTAAAACAAAGGATTGTTGGTGATAAGTTTCGCTGTTTGATGAAAGTAAAAAACGGTTATTAGTTTATGAATTCCTAAGTAGATGGCAACTCCAAAACCAATTAAAAACATAAAAGTCCCTATCAATCCAAAAAAATGCATGGGTCTTTTGCCAAATTTGGATAAAAACCAAAGAGTGATTAAATCTAAAAATCCATTGGTAAAGCGATCAATACCAAACTTAGTTTCTCCATGCAGTCTAGCTTGATGTTGTACTACTTTTTCTCCAATTTTTATGAATCCTACATTTTTAGCCAAGATGGGAATGTAGCGGTGCATTTCACCAGTAACATCAATGTTTTTTATAACTTTATTTCGGTACGCTTTTAGTCCACAGTTAAAATCGTTTAAAGCAATTCCTGATGTTTTTCTAGCGGCCCAATTAAATAGTTTAGATGGAATGTTTTTACGAATGGCTGAATCGTATCTTTTTTTCTTCCAACCACTTACCAAATCATAATTTTGGTGAACAATCATTTGGTACAATTCCGGAATTTCTTCAGGACTGTCTTGCAAATCGGCATCCATAGTAATTACTACCTCTCCTTCTGCCTTTTTAAAGCCAGCATTTAGTCCCTGAGATTTTCCAAAGTTTTTTAGGAATTTAATTCCTTTTACATATGGGTTTTTTGCTTTTAACTCACAAATTACATCCCAAGATGTGTCGGTACTACCATCGTCTATAAAAATAATTTCGTAAGAAAATTGATGTTGTTCCATTACAGAAACAATCCATCGATGTAACTCTGGAAGAGACTCTGCTTCGTTTAGCAATGGAATTACAATAGATAATTGCATACAAGGTGTTTATTTGTTTTTAACAAAAATTCCCGTTACTACCGCAGCTAAAAAACCGATAAATAAATTTACTGCAAGGCTAAACAAAATAGTACCAGGAATAAAAGCATTATTGGCTAATTGGATGGCATTTTTTAAATTCTCTGGGTTTTCAAAATTACCTGTAGCCACCAAACGTTCTCTATTCATTGCTTCAAATTTGGTTAGTGTGTCGGGTTCAATGTTGTAAATAAATAACAAAGAATACACAATGTAAACAAAAGCTGTTAAAGCACCTATAATTAACCCTGGTTTTATAATTTGACCAAAACTTGTAAAACCAACATGCTTTTTTAAGTAGTTAATAGCAACCATTATAACAACAATAGGAATAATTAAACCCAAAGCCGAAAAAATAGAAGTACGTTCACTTATGTAAGGATTGCTACCCGTAGTTGCATAAATAATTAACTCGTTTAAAACGATTAAAAAACCTGAAATTAACCCGAATTTTAAGATGGGTTTGCTACTAAAAAATGAATTCATTGGAACGATTTCTTGTTAAAATTTGGAGCAAATATAACTAATTATTGTCCTAAAGTACCCTGTTACAGTAAGATGAATTAAATGTTAAAAAATGATGTATTAAATGTTGCAAGAATTGTATTTAGGTTGTAAATTTGCAGCCGGGTAAGTCCTACACAACTAGCTCCCTCGGAATCCCCCAGGGCGGGAACGCAGCAAGGGTACTTGGTCGTAGCAGTGTGATGTAGATCGCTTGCCCTTTTTTTATGTTACAATAAATAGTAAGTTTATTCATATAAAATCCAGCAAGTTTGCTGGATTTTGTATTTTCTAGCAACTAGGTTTGTTTTTTTGTTGAAAACTCTAAAATATTCGCACAAAATAGTCCTCCAAACTTGTAACGGATTCTTTATTTTTGAAAATCTAAAATGATGACACTATGTGGTTCGAAGTAAAAGTAAAATATAGCAAAATTGACGATAACGAAAAGGTAAAAACCTTTAATCAACCTTATTTATTTGATGCCTTAACTTTTACAGAGGCCGAAGCACGTGCCAATGAAGAAATGGCCAAATACTTATCCGAAGGTTTTAAAATAACCAACATTAAAGTAGCCAATTTTTCTGAAATTTTTCCGAGTGAACACGGAGATAGATGGTTTAAATGTAAAGTGTCTTTGGTAACTTTGGATGAAGACAAAGGCCTTGAAAGAAGAACCAACACTTATGTACTGGTACAAGCCAACGATGTAAAAGATGCTTTTGAATATTTAATTGATCAATTTTCTGATACGGTTTCTGATTTTTCTATTCCAAGCATTACCGAATCTCCTATTATTGATATTTTTCCATTTTTTGATGAAGACCAAGAGTTAGAACCTAAAATCGTTCCATCTTCAGAAGTATCAGCAGAAACTTATGACGAAGAAAATTTAGAAGATCAAGCTTTTGATGCTGTAAACGAAGAAGAACAAGAAGACGATTCAGAAATTTCTCAATAATTATCATGCAACAATTTGCCTACTTATTTGGAGGTTTTTTTGGTGTGTTAGCCATAGTCTTTGGAGCGTTTGCTAGCCATTTACTAAAGAAAAAATGGACACCATCAATAATAGATAGTTTTGAAATAGGGGTAAGGTACCAAATGTACCATGCTCTATTTTTAGTACTAATAGCCAATACGTTAACTTTTGAATACGTATTAGACACATTATCAGTAATTTTTGCGATAGTTGGTGTGTTTTTGTTTTCGGGAAGTATTTACGGAATATGTAGTTTAAAAAGTCGTAAACTTCCTGTTAAATTTTTAGGACCCATTACTCCATTAGGAGGTTTATGTTTACTTTTGTCTTGGTTGTTTTTTATAGCTACAACCATTGTGCATGGAAGCTAAAAAAAAATCGAGGTCTTATAGGTTGTTTCGTGTTTTTGTATATAGAAATAGAACAAAAATTGCATTGGCTCTAGATGTTTTTTTTATGGGCTTAAAGCATGGTGCACAAGACACACAAAAGACTACAGCCATTATTCAAACCTTTGTGTTGAAAGGTAAAATAGATAAAGAAGATGAAAAAATCCTAAAACTTTATCTATCTGATATATTAAAGGTAGTGGGTATTGGGATTCCTTTTATATTGTTACCAGGTGCTAGTATTATCATCCCTTTTTTAATTCGTGCTGCCGAAAAAAGAAACATAGATTTAATTCCGTCCAACTTTAAGAATAAATCCAAACAAGCAAAATAACCTCTGTTGTTTTTCTATGTGGTTAATAATCCGTAACTTAAATGGAGTTTAACCAAAAAACATATTATTATGACAGGAACAAAAATTGTTTTTAAGAATGCATTAAAAATCTATGCTTTAATTGTTGGGTTTTACTTTTTAATCAAAGTAATTGGTTTTTCTCATATAATGGGGCTTAGATTTGTAAATATTTTATTTGTATTGTGGGGTGTAAATACTGCTATCAAAACAAATATTACAGAAAGATACGACTCCGTATACTTTAATAATCTTTTTGTAGGATTTGCTACGAGTTTTTTAGCTGTATTGGCAACATTAATTAGCATGGTTTTGTATGTAAGTTTTATAGACGATTCGCTGTTATTAATGTTACAGCAATCTTCATTCTGGGGAAATCACTTAACCTTGCCCCGAATTGTGTTTGCAATGACTATAGAAGGAGCAGCATCGTGTATTATTAGTACGTTTATGTTAATGCAGTACTGGAAAAAACATAAGGTAACTTCTTATGTATCGTAACCTTAAAAAACTCAATCTTTTTGATTGAGTTTTTTATTTTATGTACTACATTTAGGATTTAAAATTATCCGGCATGTTTACACTTAAAAACTTTAAAATAATTGCTTTACTAGAAGGTATATCTTACTTAATTCTTTTAGGAATAGGAACCCCGTTAAAACACCTTACAGGAAACGACGTAATTGTAAGATTTTTTGGAATGCCTCATGGAGTGTTGTTTGTTGCTTATGTGATTTTTGCTTTTGTTTTAAAAAGTGAAATGAAATGGAATAATAAAGAGTTTTTTATGATTCTGATTTGTTCTGTGCTTCCTTTTGGTACTTTTTACGCAGATAAAAAATACTTAAAACCACAAGTATGAAACTACTTTTTAAGCATATTTATTTACTAATGATTCCCTGTTTATTGGGATGTGAAAATACCTTAAACAAAGAGTTGTCTCTAACGGACAGACCGGTTTACAAAGTTCATAAAGTAAAACAAGCTCCTGTAATTGATGGGGTAATTGATTTAAAGGAATGGGAGCATGCTGAAACGGTCAGTTTTGATTATTATTACCTTACCGAAAACGAACAAGAGCAGCAGCCAACCCAATACAGAATGTTATGGGACGATGAAAATATTTATGTCTCTTTTCAGATGGAAGATCGTTTCATCAATGCAAAAGAAACACAACGAGATGGAGCTCCTTATTTAGATGATTGTGTTGAACTTTTTTTAATTCCATCACCTAGTGCTGCAGATGTTCATATTTGCTTTGAAATAAATCCTAACAAGGCAGTAAATGATTTGGTGTATGTAAATAATTTCCACAACGGAAAAAATGCACCAATTCGTTCTTTTGATCCAGAAATAACGGTTGAAGTTTCTATTCAAGGTACGGTAAATAACAATAAAGATTTAGACAAAGGATGGGCCTTAGAAATGGCAATTCCTGTAAAAACTTTTAGAGGTATTGCGAGTCAATATCCTGTAGCTAAGGGAAGTCAATGGGCTTTTTTGGCTTTAAAACAAATGAGAGATGTAGATGCTATTGGGAGGAGAATGATGTCTACTCTTTTTCCAGTAGAAAACATCAAGGAAAAAGATGTACATCAGCCTAATATGTTTGGTTTGTTAATGTTTGTAGAATAAGAGTCGTTGTTGTTTATGCAGTATTATACCCAGTTTTCGTTAAAAGAATACAATACTTTTGGAATAGATGTTAACGCCAAAAAGTTTGTTTCTGTACAAAGTCTGTCTGAGTTAAAAGAAGTCCTAGCACATCAGAAAGAGGTGTTTCTGCTAGGAGGAGGAAGCAATATGTTGCTAACAAAGGATGTAGATAAAACAGTTGTGCATTTAAACCTCAAAGGAATCACTGTAAATCATCAAACAGAAAAATTTGTTGAGGTTACAGCCATGGCAGGAGAAAATTGGCATGAGTTTGTACTTTGGTGTATAAATCAAAATTATGGAGGTCTAGAAAACTTATCACTAATCCCTGGAAATGTAGGGACTTGCCCTATTCAGAATATTGGTGCATATGGCTTTGAAGTGAAGGATACTATAGTTTGTCTAGAGGCATTAAATTTAGAAACCTTAGAGTTAGAAAGGTTTAGTAATACAGAATGTGAATTTGGTTATAGAAATTCTATTTTTAAAACTTGGGCAAAAAACAAATATGCAATTGTAAGTGTTACTTTTAGGTTGACTACAAAAAATCATCAAACTAATATTTCGTACGGAGCTATTCAAACGCAATTAGAAGGAAAGTTAAATCCTACATTAAAAGAAATCAGTAATGCGGTAATTGCTATTAGAAACAGTAAGTTGCCCAATCCTAAAGAAATAGGAAACAGTGGAAGTTTTTTTAAAAACCCAGTAATTTCAGTAGAAAAATTTCAGCAACTTCAGCAAAAATACCCAGATGTTCCCAGTTATACAGTTTCTGAAAAACTAGTAAAAGTACCTGCGGGTTGGTTAATAGAAACTGCTGGTTTTAAAGGAAAGTCTTTTGGAAAAGCAGGTGTGCACAACAAACAGGCTTTGGTATTGGTAAATTATGGAACAGCTAACGGAATGGAAATTTTGAATATTGCTACGACCATTCAGAAAAAAATAAAAGAGTTATTTGGGGTCGAATTAGAAATAGAAGTTAACATTTTTTAGTTTTTTTGCACATTTGTGGTAGCATCTTGTTTTCTAGAGGTATTTTAATACTTGCTTGTTTGTTACTTTGGTCAAGTAATTTTTAATCTTATTAATAATGACCGTACATTCTTTATTTAAATCTTACATAGCTTTAGCAGCTTTGTTGATAGCAGTTCCTTTTGCAATGGCTTGTTCTAGTGGAGATTCAGATGTGTTTATACCTCCAACAGAAAATAAAAATAATCCGAAAGATGAAGATTCTGAGAAAGGAGAAGAAAACAATGATAGCGCTCAAGTTGATAGAACCACTCCCTTTTTTATAGAAATAGATCCTGTTCCGAATGATAAAAAATGGGTAAAAGTAGAAGAGTTGTCTGATGAATTTAATGATGGTTTTGATGATGATAAATGGTATAGAGACCCAGCTAAAGATCCTTTTGGTTGGTATGGAAGACCACCAGCACTTTTTGAATCGGACAATGTAACGGTAAAAGATGGAAACTTAAACGTAACTGTAGAAAAATTTGCAAGCCCCAAAAAGGTTAATGGAACCACGTGGACACATGGAGGAGCAATTTTGCGTTCTAAAGCAAAAGCCAAGTATGGACAGTATTATGAGTGTAGAATGCAAGCCAACAAAACGGTAATGTCTTCTACCTTTTGGATTGCTTTTTTACAAAACTGTAGTATGGGACCACAAAAAAAGTTGGAGTTGGATATACAAGAATGCGTAGGAAGAGTGCATGATGGTACAGATAGTTGGGCTACCAATTGGGATCAGAGCTATCATTCTAATACTTGGAGGCATGCTAGAAGTTGTGATGTAGAAAAGTCTTTAAACTCTCCTGCGGTAACTAAAATGGAAGAGAAGAACAATTCTAGATATTTTGTATATGGTTGTTGGTGGAAATCTCCCAATGAAATTTTATTTTACTTAGATGGAAAACATGTGCATTCCATTACCAATCCTCCAGCAGATTTTGATATAGAAGGGTATATTACCATGGCTATTGAAACCTATGACTGGAATCCTATAGACGAAGCAAATATTTTAGAATCGGGAACGTGGGATCAAAGAACTACTAAATATGATTGGGTAAGAACTTGGAAATTAGCAGAAAAAGAATAATGGAATAAAAACAAAAAAAACAGACTCCCTAAAAAAATTAGGGAGTCTGTTTTTTTAATAACCTAACTTATATAAAGTTCATCAACTCGTAAGAATTTCCTAGTACTTTTTTAGCATCGGCTTCTAGCCACTTGTCTAGTACGGTTGCGTAGATTTGTCTAAAATCGATAGCATATTTTAAGTCTCCGTTTTTGTCCAAATCATCAAGATGAACAGCATCGTTGTAAATTCCTGGTTTTTTTAGATTTTCTGTCAATAAAAATAAATTATTTGCTGCTCCGTGATCGGTTCCCATTCCCGCATTTTCTTCAACTCGTCTACCAAACTCGGTAAACACCATAATTAAAGTGTCTTTAAATGTATCGTGTTTTTTTAAATCGTTTACAAAAACTTCCAAACCTTCAGAAAGAATTTTCATCAGTCTTTTGTGCTTAGCGGGCTGTTGCACATGTGTGTCAAATCCACCCATAGAAACGTAGTAAACTTTGGTCTCTAAATGAGAGTTGATGAACTGAGCTGTTGTAGCTAGTTGTTTTCCGAACTGATTTTTAGGATATTCTGTTTGGGTGTTGTAAGTCTTAGAGTTTTCGTAAATATAAGAAGCAGAGGACTCAGCTTGTATCAATTGTTTGTACAGATATCCTAAATTTTCTTCGCTATGATGAGTATCCTTGTGGTGTTTTTGAAGTACTTTTTTAAAAAAAGGATCTTGTGTATTTCTGTTCAAATTTTTAGGATCAAAAGCCGAAATACCACTAGTCTTAGCCCCTTTTAGAGCTAATGATAATTTGTTATCAACATCAATAGCCATATGTGCATCTTGTTTAAAAACATCTAAGTAATCACCTAACCAACCTGTAGACTTGTACTGGTTGGCATCGCTTGCTGTTTGCCAGATATCGGAAGATCTAAAGTGCGATCTTATAGGGTTTGGGTATCCAACATTGTTTACAATACTAAGGTAGCCTCTATCGTATAGGTTTTTTAGGGGAGAAAGGTAATCTGGTACTCCTAATTCACCATTTAAACTAAGTATTTGTTCAGGTTTTATAGATATTCTAGGTCTTTTTTTGTAATACAAATCGTTTCTAAAAGGAACAATAGTGTTCAATCCATCGTTACCTCCAGCAAGTTGTATTACAACTAATTTTTTGTGTCCCAACTTGTTTTTAGGAATTTTTTCAAAAGCTCTTAAAAAATTTGGAGCCAATAACATTCCGCTAGCCAAAGAACTGTTAATGATAAAATCTCTTCTTTTCATATGTTGATGTTTTTAGCACATTTGATATTCTGGTAAAGACATAAGTGCGATACAGAACTCTCTAGGTGTATGATGGTTAATGGTTTGTATTACTTGTTCGGTTTCTTTAGATAGTTTGTTGCCCAAAAGTACTTGTTTCCAATCTTCTAGGTTAGTGCCTTCTTGTGCGTTTTGAAATGGAGTCCAGTTAAGATTGGTAAAAATAAAATACGCTTTGTTTTTTTTACGTTTGCTAATCATGTCAAAATCATCTTCAAAATCAGATTCTGCAGCAATTTCAATAGCTCTTTGTTGTGCAATAGCTGAGGTTAATTTTAGGCGAATCATAATGGTATTTGCATCAATCCATTGTTTGTCTCCTGGCCAACCTGCTACGTTTGGCGGATATAGTAACTTTTGTCCTAAATTAAATTGCAGATATTGAAAATAGCGTTCTTTTTTAAACTCAAAAGGAATCACTTTATGAATTCCTACCAACAGTTCTACAGGAGATTTAATTTTAACATGCATGTTTTCAGTATCGTAAAACCAATCAGAAGTTAAGGTGTATTTCATCAAATCATCAATGCGATATTTTTTTCTAAACACCTTTGCCATTTTTTTTATGTGCTTGCTATTGGGATTGGGGTTTACAAACTCTTTGTAAACTTTTTCACAGATAAACAATGCACATTCAGGTTGTTCTAGGATAATGTTTATAATGTCTGTGCCATCAAACTTTCCAGTTTTTCCTAAAAAAGTTTTGGTTCCGTAATCGTGTTGTTTGTCCCTAAAAACAAATTCATTTTTTGCGTTAGTTCCCCATCCTGTAAAAGCTCTTGCAGATTCTTTTATGTCTTGTTCAGTATAGTGTCCTACTCCCAAAGTAAATAACTCCATCAATTCTCTTGCATAGTTTTCGTTGGGTTTTTTCTTTCTGTTTTGTTGATTGTTTAAGTAGCGAATCATCATAGGGTTTTTAGAGATAGCAACAACAAAATCCCTAAAATCTCCTAAAGCATGTTTTTGAATTACTTTTAAATATTGTTCTGTCTGATCTACAAAATTACTAGAACATACAAAATGATTTGTCCAAAACAAGCACATTTTATCTTGTAGTAAAGATTCAGAAGAATACAAGTTTTTAAACCACAGTGTGTTTAGCTTAACTAAAAGTTTTCTGTGTACTTTCTGCAACATCATTCTTTTTTCTCGTTCATTTTTTACATGATCGTATTTGCTTAACTCAGATGTGTTAACCTTTAAAGGTTGTTGTTTTTTTGCTTTTTTTAGAAGCAAATCAACATGTTCATCAACACTAAGGTGACTTATTTTTTTAAGTTCATTTGGAAGTAAACCAAAACCGACTCTATTATATAAGTGTATAATTTTTTGTGGATTCATACCGTTTAAGTTTTAGTTTGGTATGTCTTTATGACTGTTGTTTTTGCATAAAGTTTAATTAATAACATTTATGTTTTTTAAAAATGTAGTTTTAGGTCTGTTTTGATGATGTAAATTTAACTATAGATGATTATTTTTTTTATTTTAATGATTCGAAGCTGTCGGATTGCATTTGTTTGATTTTTAGTTTGTTAAGTTTTGGTTAAAAAAATACTAAAAAAAGCCTCGTTTATATTTGTTCAAAACATATGTATCCGCTATCTTTGCAGTCCAAATCGCGGGATAGAGCAGTAGGTAGCTCGTCGGGCTCATAACCCGAAGGTCACTGGTTCGAGTCCAGTTCCCGCTACTAGCAAGAGCACCTTTTTATAAAGGTGCTTTTTTTTGTCCAAAATTTAGCCAGCAAATATTATCAGCAAACTTTTTGACAACTTTCAAAAGTTTGGATTAAAAAGAACTTAGTAGCTGAATTAAATTGTTAAGAAAAATCACAGTTCTAATATAATTATAGGTTTAGAAATATAAATATACTTCTTAAGTAATTCAAACTATAAAAAAGATAGGTAATACCACGTAACAGAAGTATATTAGATTGCTGTGTTTTTTATTTTAAAAAGGGGATGTTTTTGTGTAAATACTGTAAAACACTGTTTTTTATTGCGTTTTTGTTGGTTGATTCTACATTTGATGTAGTGATTTGTTAATGCGTTACGTTTCCAAATTCGGAATTTTTTCAAATTTGTTACCGTAATATAAACATACTTAAACTATGAGATTTAAATTATTTGAAAACTTGAAGATGAGGGGCGTGCTATTCGCACTCATTACTGTTTTTAGTTTTAATCTGATACATGCACAAACGAATAAAGTTTCGGGTATTGTAACAGATGAAAAAGGAGAGCCGTTAATTGGGGTAACGGTTAGTGTGAAAAGCACAGGTAAATTAACAATTACGGATTTTGATGGTAGATACGAGCTTGCTATTAATAAAGGGGATATAATAGTAGCAAGTTATCTAGGATTTAGTACGAAAGAAGTAGAAGTTAAAGAACAACGAATTATTAACATTCAATTAGAGTCTAGTGCAGAAAACCTAGATGAGGTTATCGTAGTGGGGTACGGTACTCAAAAACAAAAAGAAGTTACTGGAGCGGTAGCAAAGGTAAAAGCTGAAGTTATTGAGCAAACAGCAACTGCCGATTTAGGAGCTGCAATTCAAGGACAAATTGCAGGGGTAAACGTTGTTGCTGCATCCGGAGAACCAGGAGAAGAATCAAACATTCAGATTCGTGGTGTAAGTTCAATCTTTGGAGATAACAGACCTTTGTATGTTGTAGACGGTATTCCGTATGACAACGATCCAAAATTGAGTATGAATGAAATTGAAAGTATTGATGTATTAAAAGATGGTGCATCGGCTGCTATTTATGGTACTCGTGGTTCTGCAGGGGTAATCTTAATTACTACCAAAAAAGCAAAAGAAGGAGAAATGAAAATTAGTTTGAATAGCTACTATGGTATTCAAAAAATTACATCTAGCACTCCTGTTTTAAACAGAGAACAAAAGTTGTTTCAGTTACACCTAAGAGGAGAGTCTTTAAACGGAACTCGTTTTGGTAACACTTGGACAACAGTAGAACGTTCTCCTCACTTTATTACAAACGATACCAATTTGTTTGATTTGATTGAAAATGACAATGCAGCTATCCAAAACCACAACTTAAGTATTTCAGGAGGTAAAAACGGATTGTCTTACAATGTAAATGCAAGTTACTTTAGCCAAGAGGGAGTTTTGTACAATTCTCAATACGATCGTTTTAACTTAAGATCTAACACACAATACAAAAAAGGAAAATGGACTGTAAGAACAGGACTTTCTTTAAGAGTAATTGATAATACTGTGTCTCCTTGGGGATTGATTCAGGATGCTATTAAATACGATCCTTTAAGACCAGCTTTGGTTACAGATACAGATGTCTTAGAAAATGTAGGTGATGAAAACGAAGCTCAAAATATTTCTTTCTTAGGACAAAAATTGTCACAAATAAACACCAGAGAGAGTCACTATTTTGATGTAAACATCAATGCTTCGTATGATATTACAGATGATTTAAAATTTACAACAAGAGCTGCAGTAAGTTATGATAACGGAGATCAAATTTTAGTAAATCCAAATTTCGTAGCTGTTAGAGATGACGGTACAAGAATTATCAATTCACCTTCTAGCGTAACCAATACAAGTACTCTAAGAAAAAAGAAAACTTGGGATGGTTTCTTAAACTACAAAAAGAGCTTAGGAAGTCATAATTTAGATTTTACCTTGGCTTATTCAGCAGAGCAGTACGATTACTCTCAATTTTTAGCTCGTAAATTTGATTTGTTTAACAACGAAATTACAGTATTGAACAATGCTTTGCAAGATGAAGCGTATGTAGAATCTGGAACAAACAACTGGACAGAAAACAGTACGATGACTTTGATTGGTAGTTTGGCAAGAATGCAGTACAACTACAAAGGAAAATATTTACTTAGTGCATTTGTACGTAGAGACGGATCTTCTAAGTTTACAAATGATCCTTACGGAATTTTCCCTTCTATAAGTTTAGGATGGAATGTACATGATGAATATTTCTGGATGCCTATCAAAAGAGTGGTTTCTCAGTTTAAAATTAGAGCCAGTAGAGGTACAACAGGTAACAACGGAGCTCCTTATTACGGAACAGTTCCGGTGCTTCAGTTAAATAGAGATTATGTATTTGGAAGTGATGGAGGAGAAGTTCTGTACAGAGGAGCTACCCAAGAATCTTTTGCAGATAAAAACTTAAAATGGGAAACATCAATCTCTAACAACTTAGGATTCGACATGGCTTTCTTTTCAAACAAATTGACTTTAAATGTTGACTTATATAAAAATGATAAAAACGACATGTTGTTACCAAGAAGGTTGGCACCATCAGAAGGAGGGGGAAGCTTAACTGAAAGTGTAGTCGTAAACGTAGGAGACATGACCAACAAAGGATTGGAGATTGCGACCAACTATAGACACAAAGGAAAGTTTTCTTGGAACGTAGGAGCAACCTTTACTAAAAATGAGAATGAAATCACAAGAATGCACGAAAGTAACCCAATTATTTATTTTGATGGGAGTACTATTTCAGGACATGCTAACGATGCTGATTTAACAACGTCTGCAAGAGTAGGATACGAAGCTGGAGCGTTCTTTTTACATGAAACTAATGGAGTAATCCAAACACAAGAACAATTAGACGATTATTTGTTGATTGATCCAAATGCAAAAATTGGAGACCTGATTTATGTAGATGAAAACGGAGATGGAGTGATTACTATTGACGATAGAACTTATGCAGGAAGTGGAGTGCCAGATTTTGAGATGGGATTGAACTTTGGAGCATATTACAAAGGATTTGATATGTCTATGCAATGGTATGGTTCTTTTGGAGGAGAAATCTTAAACGGAAACAAAGCCTTAGCATACAAGTCTGCTAACCACGAAGAATTATTGTATCAATGGACAACCTTTAACAACGATTCTAACATCCCTGTAGATAGAGGAGCTAACCATAACAATTACAGAGGTCATACAGATTATTGGTTAGAAGACGGAACTTTTGCAAGATTACGTAACATTACTATTGGTTACACTATACCAAAAAAGAAAACACAAAAAATAGGAGTAAACAAATTAAGAGTTTACGTAGCAGCACAAAATGCATTGACATTTACAAAATACACAGGTTACGATCCTGAAGTAGGAGGAAATGGATTGAGTACAAGAGGAATTGATAAAGGAAACTACCCTGTTACCGCACAAGTTAGAGGAGGTATTCAATTAGAATTTTAATCTAAAAAAGTCGAAAACATGAAAACAATAAAAAAGATAATACACATAAAGTTGGCCGTCTTATCGATGTTGGCTTTAACTTTTACCAGTTGTCAAGATGATTTTCTTGAACAAGAAAACCCCAATGCACCTTCTACTTCAACTTTCTGGAAAACTCTAGAAGATTTAGAGTACGGGTTGATAGGTGCTTATAAAAACTTTGGAAGTACACAAAATATTCGTTTGATTGACGATATGAGTTGTAGTGATTTGGCTTGGGCCAGTGGTTGGCAAAGACCTACAAACTCTAACGAGTATTATTTGCAAATATTTAATGAAGCTTCTGATGCAGTTAACAGAAAATGGCATCAAAACTACAGAACTATATTTTCTGCAAACCAAGTAATTGCTGCTTGTGAGAAGTTAATAGGAACATTTAATTCTGAAGTAGAAGAAGAAAGAGCGAATCAAATTTTAGCTGAAGCAAGATTTATTAGAGGATATATGTACTTTTTATTACACAATGCTTATAATGAAGGTGCTGTTGTAATTAAAGACAAACCATCAGAATCTGAAGAAGATTATTCTTCACCACTTCAATCAGCAGAAAAAGTAAAAGAGTTTCTTTTGGCAGATTTAGACTTTGCTTCTAAAAACTTACCAATTTCTTGGGCAAACGGACATAGAGGGCGTGTAACTGCAGGTGCAGCAGTAGCTTTAATGGGGCAAACAGCTATGTATCATGGAGATTTTGCTACAGCAGCAGAATATTTTAAAAGAGTTATTAATGATTATGGATATGCATTAACACCAGATATCGGAAGTAATTTTACTACACGTGACGAATTAAATGAAGAATCTATCATAGAAGTGGTTTACTCTATGGATTTCAAAAATAACTTAGGACCTTGGGACTCTAGAGACGTAGCCAATACATCTTATCACAAAAGATTAACAGGTGTAAATGGATGGTGGGGAGCTGTTGCTGCCAACTGGTTAATTTTAGAGTATAGAAATGATGCTATAGATACTGCGGATCCTAGAAATGTTATTATTACAGAAAATCCTGATGGAACTACTTCTCAAAGATTTAGATCTTTTAGTCCTAGAACCTCTCAATCTGTAGCTTTGGTAGATGAGTTAGATACACCATACTATAAAAACTCAAATCCAGAAAAAGGAGACTTGCCAGGTCAAGTAACAAACTTTAATGTAAAAATGACATGTTTCTGGAGAAAACATACCAACTGGGATTTAGGAGCTGTAAATGAGGATGCATTGTCTCCTGGTAAAGTTCGTTCAGGAATTAATGAAAGATTACTCCGTTTGGCTGAAATTTATTTACAGTACGCAGAATGCCAGATTGAGTTAGGGAATATGGATGAAGCAATGAAGTTTATCAACAGAGTAAGAAGACGTGCAGGTGTTGTTTTGTTGGGACCAGTAGGAACAGGAGAATACCCTAATAACGACCATGACAATATTACTTATACACCACAAACTTTAATGGAGCATTTACGTTTAAAAGAATATCCATTAGAATTGTCTTGTGAAGGTGATGGAGATAGAAATATCGACTTAAGAAGATGGGCTAAATATGGTAATTATGCTATTGAAGACTTTAAGAAAAAGCGTTTTGAAGAATTAGCTTCAAGAAGATATGATGCTTTAGACCATGAGGTAATCATGAAAGATGGAACAAAAGTTACTAGATGGGGATCTATTGTGGTTGAGGTACCAGAAAATGACCCAGAGGTTGATGTAACTTGGAATGAGTTTCAAAGAGCAGCTGAAAACTATAATCAGACAAAAGCTTATTGGCCAGTTCCAAATTCAGAAATTATTGCAAACGGAAACTTGTATAACGATATTCCGGCAGATGAATAATAAATTCTGAAAAGTAACTGTTAGTCGAATTAAAATTTTAAAGAAATGAAAAATAAATTAATAATAGCATTAATAACGTTGTCTGCATTCGTCATAGGATGTACAACAGGAGGTTATGAATCTCCAGACGATTTTTCTGATGTTGGTTTTTACAACTCAGAAGGAAACACTCAGATATTGCAAAAAAATATCTACGATTATATGACTTTTTCTGACTTGTCTATCGGAGCAACTCAGCACGCATGGACTATTGAAACAGGAAACGCATTCTTAAAAGGACCTATTAGCCGTGTTCCTACCAATTTAGAAGGAATGATTATTAATGAAGGAGATACTGTTTCTAACGCAAAAACGGTAAATGTCTTTTTTAGAAAATCAGGAATGCAAAAGGTAAGATTGTACAATGAATTTAAAGATTCAGTAGCTTTTAGAGGAAGCAGAGGTGGAGAAGATTACGACTGGCCTGCAACTAAAGTTGGTAACAAATGGGTAATAGATACAACTTTTGTTGTAAAAGTATTTGATACCATTATTGCAGAGTTAGAAGTAAGACAAAATGATGTCGTAATAGATCACAAATCTACAGACACCATTTATGTTGAAGCTGGAGAGTCTCTTAATTTTATAGACAAAACAACAATAGGTGAACCTACAGGACGTAACTTTTTTGTAAGAACTCCAGTAGTACCAGGTGACCCATCTACAGGAAAAAATGTTGCAAATAGCAGTGCTGAAGATGCGACTTTATTGATGAAAAAACTAGGTGTTTTTGAAGGAGGTATTACTGCAAACAGAACAGGAGAAACCATACCTGGAGATTCAGATACCTATGTGTTTCCTGCTCCAATTAAAGTAATTCCATCTTCTCAGCCTTTCCAATTGGCTGGAAGCATTTATGAGTTACCTAATGAAACAATTAGATTGCCATTTAACGGAGAGTTTGTGCCAGCAACTGGGCAAGAAGCCTTCTTTGAAGTAAAAGTAAACGGAAGTGTTTTTGCAATAGAGAGTGTAACAGTAAACGATACTGATGCCACTTTCTTAGACATTAAATTAGTAGATGCTATTTACAGACCAGATGTAATTACGGTAACCATGCTAGATGGTAGTGACTTAGAGTCTACTGATACAAGAACACCTGTTGCGTTTGTAGATGAACCAGTGAAAATGAATGATATTAATTTATTAGTTCCAGATATTGCAGGGTTAGAACAAGGTTCTTTATGGCAGCCTTTGGATGCTTCGGTACCAATTACTTTATCTAGGTCTACAGAGCAGGCTGCTACTGGAAGTTACAGTTTAAAAGTCGAAGTAAAACCTGGTACTCCAAATGCAACATGGTTCTTGGCTAACTTGCCAGAAGGATTGGTATTAGACCCAAATAAAGAATATTTGCTTAAGTACAAAGTATATGTTGATCCATCTAGTACATCATTGCCAGGAGAAATCGGTACATGGTTATTGCCAAATTGGACTCAAAGATTATGGGGAAATCCATCTAACTTTGCAACAGGTCAATGGGTAGAAAGAGAGCAAGTGTTAAGTGGTTTAACTTCTCTAACAATTTTCAGAATGAGATTAATTGGTACAACAAGTGATGCTGTATTCTATTTTGATGATTTTTTCTTACAAGATATTGAAACTAGACCTTAATATTTAATTGAAATAAATAATAAGGAACTGCCTGATAAGAAATTATCAGGCAGTTTTTTTTGCTTCTTAGTTTGTATTTTTTAATCTTTTCTAAAATTAAACTGTGTGTCTCAGCAGGAGGCTGAATTTGTTAAATCAAACTCACTTTAAATCTTTATATCAAGCTTGTATATTATCAATCGATAAATGTTATATCCCTTTTAAGTCAAAATAACGGATGATACATAAAACAAATGCTGAAGTACCATAACCTTTCTAAGAAAGGCTTTATAAAAAATAAATAGGATAATAATTTAGCCAATCAATACCTTTCCTTTTAGATGTTTGGATATTATAAAAATCAGAACAAAAGGCATATAAATAAAACGACTGATAGAAATTATATCTACCAGTCGTTTTATTGTTTACAAGTTTCTATGTATTGTTATTTGTCTAGCAAATCATCTACAGAAATATTTCCAGAATTGCCTTTTTTCTTATTCAAGTAGTCACTTGGTTTGGCTCCAAATTGCTTTTTAAAGCACTTAGAAAAATAAGAAGCTGTACTAAAACCTGTTTTATACATAACTTCTTTTACTGGTAAGTCAGTAGTGTCAAACAACTGCATGGCTCTTTTTAAACGGATACTACGGATAAATTCGCTAGAAGATAATCCTGTAATTTCTTTTAGTTTTAGGTACAAGTTACTTCTACTTTGTCCAATTTCGTTTACCAACGTTTCTACACTAAACTCGGTATTTGTCATGTGTTTGTCTATAATTTCAATTACTTGTTTTAAAAAACGTTCGTCGGCAGAAGTTACGGTAACTTCTTCGGGTTGTAGGTCTACTTCTCTGTTGAAACGTTTTCTGAGCAATGCTCTTTTTTTGGTAATGTTTTTTAGCTTTAGGTTAAGCAATTCAATATCAAAAGGTTTTCTGATATAATCGTCTGCTCCATGCTGCAAACTTTCTAATTCTTTTTCTTGTGATAATTTTGCAGAAAGAATCAGAACAGGAATATGACTTGTGGTTACAGTGGTTTTAAGTTTTTCACAGAGTTCAATTCCATCCATAATATGCATTACCAAATCAGTAATAATTACGTTAGGGATAATTTTGGTTGCAATTTCAAATCCTTCTTTTCCGTTTTCTGCTTCGTATATTTTGTATTCATCTTCTAATGAATAACGTATAAAAGAGCGAATATCTTTATTGTCATCAACAATTAAAAGAATAGGTAATTCATTAGACCTTTGCTTGGCAATACTTTCATCGGCAATATCATCATTCATATCAATAGCAATAGATTCAGATTCTGAACTTCTTCTGGCATAATCTCCATCACTATCTTCTTTACAAACAATTTCAGGAATATTTAAGTAAGCTTCTTTTTCTATAGGAAGCTGTATTGTAAATTCTGTTCCTTGGTTGGGTTCACTTTTTACTTCAATAGTACCTTGGTGTAGTTCTACTAGATTTTTGGTAAAAGCCAATCCTATTCCAATTCCTTTAGGATTGTTTTCATTTTTATCTTTTTTAGTATAATATCTTTCAAAAATATTTTTCATTCTGTCTGGGGCAATACCTATACCAGAATCTTTTACTTGAATTACCACTTTGTTTTCGTTTTCTGAAACAGATACTTCTATGGTTCCTTCTTTAGGTGTAAATTTATATGCATTAGACAGTAGGTTGTTGATGATTTTTTCGATGGCATCATGGTCGAACCAACTGTAAATACTATTAGAGCTATTGTTTATGGTAAAATTTATTTCTTTTTTATGAACTAAAAACTGAAAAGGTTCTGCAACTTCTTTTATAAAACTAACAATATTACTATTTCTCATAACCAAGGTTGTTTTTCCTTGATTCATTTTTCTAAAATCTAACAGTTGATTGACAAGACGTAACAAGTAATTGGTGTTTTTTTCCATCAATCGTAGTTGTTCCTTAAAGGCATCTGGTTTTAGCTCTAAGCCTCTTTTTTGAAGTACGTCTAAAGGTCCTTTTATTAACGTTAGTGGGGTTCTAAACTCGTGCGAAACATTGGTGAAGAATTCTAGTTTTAAGTTTTGAAGTTCTTCTTTCTTCTCTTTTTCTAATTCTTTAACTTCTAGTTGATGTTTGTTTTTAGCTTTGTTTAAAATGTATTTCCAAAATAAAATAAGCAGTAAAATAAATGCAATAGAATAAATTACATAGGCTTGAGTTGTTTTCCAAAAAGGAGGAACAATTTTTATTGCCATTTCAGTGTAGTTTTCTTCCCAAATATTGTCGTTGTTAGCAGCTTTTACCTTTAGTGTATAATTTCCTGGGCTTAGATTGGTGTAGTTAGCAAAACGCTTTTTGGCATTGGTATAAATCCAACTTTTATCAAAGCCTTCTAGTTTGTACGCAAATTTATTTTTGGAAGGTACAGAATAATGCAAAGCAGCAAACTCAAACGAAATACTATTTTCATCATATTTAAGTTCTAATTCTTTGGTTTCGTATATGGCTTTGTCAAAAATAACACGATTGTTAAACTTATCTCCTCTTTTAATAGGTTGATTATCTATAGAGAATTTAGTAATTACTGCATTGGCTTTGTGTGGGTTGTCTTTAATTTTTTTAGGCCTAAAAACATTAAAACCGTTGGTACCTCCAAAAAGCAATTCTCCATTTTTTCTTTTAATGCTAGAGGTTTCTACAAATTCATTTCCTTGCAGCCCATCGTTTTGATCGTAATTTTTAAAAGTTTTATTGTTAAGGTCAAACTTAGAGATTCCTTTGTTTGATGAAATCCATAAATTTCCTTCATCATCTTCTAAAAAGCCTTTGATTACATTGTTAGAAAGTCCATCTTTTTCTGAAAAATGAATAAACGATGCTTTGTTTTGGTCTATTGCGGTGGTAAGCTTATTAATTCCACCACCTAAAGTACCAATCCATAGAGATTTGTCTTTGGTTTGTTTTACTTGTAAGATGTAATTGTGACTGATGCTTTTTTCGTTACTAGGGTTGTGGTAGTAATTGATAAATTTTGGACTGTTTTTATCAATTTCAGATACGACTAATTTACTTAGCCCATTAGCGGTACCTAACCAAATATTTCCTAAGTGATCTTCATGAATAGCTCTAATAATATCACTAGGTAAACTATTAGGGTCTGAAGGTTCATGATACAATCTTTCTTTTTTATAAGTATTGTTTTTTTTGTCTTTTAACCATCTGTACAAGCCACCATTATAGGTACCAATCCACACATTTTTATTGCTGTCTTCTAGCATGCTAAAAACACTTTCTTTAACATCGTTAGCTACCAAGTCTTTTTCAGAGATGTTTTCAATGTTTTTAATTTTTTTTAAATCCAATTCATACAATCCAGGGTAAGATTCAAATCCTAGTAACATTTTGGTATCATTGTCAATACCTTGGATAGAAAAGCATTTTTTAATAGATGTTTCTATTTTAAAAAACTCCTTATAGTCGTTCCCTTTTTTACAGATATTAATTCCCCCACCAGAAGTTCCAATCCACAAGTTTTGATTTTTATCTTCATAAAAAGTACGTACTGTGTTGTAACTTAAACTCTTTTCGTCAATCGTATTTTTTACGAGCTGGAATTGTTTTTTTTCATGGTCTATTTTATTCACTCCTCCTCCTTGAGTTCCAATCCAAACAATTCCTGTTTTGTCTACAAACAAAGAACTAATTACATTGTTGTTAATGCTATTTTGATCTTCTGGACTGTACCTAAATTTTTCTATAAAACGAGGAGATTCGTCCTTGTTAACAATCTTAAATTGAAACAAACCACCGTAGCCACCAAGCCAAAGATTGTCTTTTTTGTCTATGGTCATAGAGTTAATAAAGCCCCAGAATATTTGTTTTACTTTTTTATCAAACTTATTAGGGTCGTACATAAAAGCACCAACTCCAGTACCAATAATAATTCTTCCGTACTTGTCTTCTATCATATCATTAACAGGAGCTTTGGGTAAACCTAACATGTTGTTGATATGCTTAAAATAAATTTCGTCCATAGAATCCCTAGACATCATAAACAAACCCTCTGTATCTCCCACCCAAATTTGGTTCTGACTGTCTTGAAATATACTATGCACTCTATTTTTGTTAGATCTGCTAGCAATTTCTTCTCCTGTAATTTTAAAATGTTTAAAATTTAAAGAACCATTAAAGTCTTTAATGCTTGCCACGTCTAACCCTTTGTTGTTCCCTACCCACAAGCGATCTTCTTTATCTATAAAAACGCAGCTAACATGATTGTTTCTAAGACTGTTAGGGTCATTTTTGTCGTGTGTAAAATGTAAAAATTCATCCTTTACTTTATCGTAATAGTTTACCCCTTTTCCTGTAGTTCCTATCCAGATATTGTTATGCTTATCTCCTGCAATAGAGTATACCAGGTTACTATTAATAGAGGTTTTATCATTAATGTCAGGTTTGTATACCGTAAAATCATATCCGTCAAATTTGTTAAGGCCATCGTGTGTTCCAAACCACATAAAACCTTTTTGATCTTGATAAATAGTGTTTATATCTCCTTGAGACAATCCATTACTTGTAGTAATATGGTCAAAATAAATACTTTTCTGGGCAAAAAATAATTGTGTTATTAAGAAAAAAACAATCGAAAATAGTTGTTTTAATTTATGAGATGTAGTCATATATAATCCTTGTTCTTGATTCTTTCAAATTTAAGAAAATCTTAAGAAGTAATACGATTCTAACTGTTTTGAATTACTGGTTTAAACATTTGTTGTTGATTTTGTTCATAACTCTTTTAATAACTTAAGTTTTTTATGATATTAAACAATAAGATAAAAAGGTATTTTTATATTTATAAAAGAGTTTTTAGTGTTTTATTATTCGTTCCAAGTAGTTTTTAAAGAAGTCCCTAAGCATATCAGTTTGTGTTTTTCCATTTGTGGCTGCCCGTTAAGGTGTAAGGGGTGTCATTCTCCATTCTTGTTTAAAAATGAAAATGGGAAAAAACTATACAAACCAGATTATGTAAAAAAGTTAAAATCGTATCAAAATTTGGCTACTTGTGTTTTGTTTATGGGAGGCGAATGGGAGCAAGAAGCACTGATAGATTTTTTAAGAATTGCTAAACAGCATCATTACAAAACTTGTTTGTATACAGGACTTAATCATGTAGATCTTAGCATAAGCCAGTATTTAGATTATTTAAAAACCGGAAGTTGGCAAGCCAGTCTGGGGGGCTTAGAAAGTAGACAAACCAATCAGCGATTTACAGAATTGGCTACAGGTAAAATATTGAACTCATATTTTCAAAAAAATACATAAATGATACAATTAACACAAGATCAGATAAACAAAAAAGTAGCGTATATTCAGTATTATTTACAAGCAAACAATGCTGCAGATGCCTCTAAATTAGATGCCAATGCCAATGTTACACACAAAAATATAGCCACATTAGAGGCAGAGCTGAACAAAGATGTGAACATACAAGTCAATAGAGCTTTGGTAAAGCGTAAGATAGCTTCTATTTTTAATGAGTCTTTGGCTAATGAATACGAACGCCAAATAGAATCTCATGAAATTTATATACACGATGAAACGTCTCTAAAACCTTATTGTGTTTCTATCAATATGTACCCTTTTTTACTAGATGGATTGACAAAACTGGGAGGAGAAAGTAAAGCTCCCAAACATTTAGAAAGTTTTTGTGGGGAATTTGTGAACTTAGTTTTTGCAATCAGCTCTCAGTTTGCCGGAGCGTTGGCAACAGTAGAATTTTTAATGTATTTTGATTATTTTTCAGCGGTCGATTATGGAGAGGATTATTTAGAAACGTTTCCAGACACCATTCAAAATCATTTACAACATGTGGTGTATGCCATCAATCAACCAGCGGCAGCCCGTGGCTATCAGTCCGTTTTTTGGAATATTTCTTTGTATGATGAGTTTTATTTTAAAAGCATGTTTGGCAATTTTGTTTTTCCTGATGGAGTGAAACCTCAATGGGAGCGATTAAAAAAATTACAGCAATTTTTTATGACTTGGTTCAATGCCGAGAGAACAAAAGCAATCCTAACATTCCCTGTAGTTACAGCGGCTATGTTAACTGAAAATAATCAGCCAAAAGATGTTGGTTTTGCGTGGATGTGTGCCAAAGAGTTAAGCCAAGGCAATTCTTTCTTTATATATCAATCAGAAAATGCAGATAGCTTGGCTTCTTGTTGTAGGCTAAGAAACGAAATTACCGATCATACTTTTAGTTATTCTTTGGGTGCTGGTGGTGTTGCTACGGGTTCCATTAATGTAATTACGTTAAACCTAAATCGCTTGATACAACAAGGAAAAGACTTGCTTACCGAAGTCCAAAAAATACACAAATATCAGGTTGCTTACAGAGAATTAATGAACGATTACAATGCTGCTGGTTTGTTGCCTGTTTATAAATCTGGATTTATAAGTTTAGAAAAACAGTTTTTAACCATTGGAATTAATGGAATGGTAGAAGCAGCAGAGAGCCTAGGTATAAAAGCACAACCTACAAAAAACTATTATAACTTTGTAAATAAATGTTTAAAAACCATTTTTGACGAGAATAAAAAAGCTCAAAAAAAATGGGGATTTCGTTTTAATACAGAGTTTGTGCCTGCCGAAAACTTAGGCGTAAAAAATGCTAAATGGGATAAGCAATCTGGTTTGTTGGTCAATAGGGAATGTTACAATTCATATTTTTATGCAGTAGAAGATTCTGAACTAAATCATTTAGATAAAATTAAATTGCACGGAAAAGACTACACACAATATTTAGATGGTGGGTCAGCTTTGCATCTAAATTTAGAGCAAAATTTGGATGTAGAAACGTTTTTAAAGTTGCTATGTACCACGGCCAGGTTGGGCTGTAATTATTTTTGTTTTAATATAAAGATTACAGTTTGTAATAAATGTTATCATATAGACAAAGCTACCTTGTACCGTTGTTCTAAATGTTTTTCTGAAGATGTAGATCACGCAACAAGAGTTATAGGTTATTTAAAAAAAGTAACCAATTTTAGTTCGGAAAGGCAAAAAGAACATGCGTTAAGGTTTTATCACAAAGCTTAAGATTCTAGTATTTTTAAAGATAGTAAAGTGCCAGAGGTTTCGATTTCTGATTTTAAATCGCTGATGGTTTTGTATTTAAAGTCTTTTAAAACTTCATTTTTAAAAGGTTTTACTATGTGGTGTACTGGGCATGGATATTTATCACTGCAAAGAGAAAGACCTAAAAAACATTCATCAAACTTTTCGGTTCCGTCAATATTAACCACAATATCCCAAAGTTTAATTTTTAAATTGTCTTTAGATAAATAAAACCCACCTCCAGGACCTTTTGATGAAGAAACAAGATTATGAGTGCTTAATTGTTGAAGCAATTTGGCTAAAAAAGGTTTGGGGGTTTGCAATTCTTCGGCAATAGTAATAATTCCTATCTTTTTGTCTTTATTAGAGTGAATAGCCAAATAGAGGATGGCTCTGATTGCATATTTGCAGGCTTTAGATAACATATAAAAAAGAATTGGAGATCAATAAATTCCTTCAAAGATAGCAAATATAACTAGGCTGAATTTGATAAATAAAAAATCCTTTAACTATTGCGTGTATCAATGATATTCTCTATATTCGCAATCCAAATCGCGGGATAGAGCAGTAGGTAGCTCGTCGGGCTCATAACCCGAAGGTCACTGGTTCGAGTCCAGTTCCCGCTACAAAAAAAACACTTCTTTTAAGAAGTGTTTTTTGTTTATAACTGTTTACGCAATTTTACTATGGTAAAATTCAGAATCATTCAGATGTTTGTAAATCTGAAAGTTCAAAGTTTAACATCCATTGTATTCCAAAATAATCTGTAAGCATTCCAAAGTAAGCTCCCCAAAATGTCTCTTGCATAGGCATAGTAACTTGTCCGTCTTTAGATAAATAAGCAAACAACCTATCTGCTTCTTCTTTACTATCTGTATTTATAGATATAGAGAAATTGTTACCTTGTCTGTAATTGTTGGCCCAATCTTGGCCAATGTCGGATCCCATTAGTACGGTATTACCAATGGGCAAGCCTATGTGCATTATTTTATTTTTATCTGTATCTGCAATGGTGTGTCCGTCTTCTTCAGGCATTTCGCTAAATCTACCCACATAGCTAAATTCTCCACCAAAAACAGATTTGTAAAAGTCAAAAGCTTCTTCACAATTTCCGTTAAAGTTTAAATAAGTGTTAATGGTTTTCATGGCAATTTTTTTATGGATGTATTTTTTAGTGTGTTTTAAAAATACAATTTATTTAAATAGGGCTATGGGGACAAATAAAAAAGTATGAAAATAAAAAAACCTTACAAACAAACGCTTGTAAGGTTTTGCGGAGAAAGAGGGATTCGAACCCCCGGTCCTGTTACAGACAACGGTTTTCAAGACCGCCGCATTCGACCACTCTGCCATTTCTCCAGTATGTTGCAGACGATTGCTCGTTTGCGAGTGCAAATATATAATTCTTTTGTTATTTGAAGAGCTTTTTTAGAAAAAAAATAACATAAAAATTCAACTTGTTAAAAATTAGGCTTTTAAAAACATTCTGTTCTTAAAATATTAAAAAGAAATAATAATACCCCTAAGTTTGAACCTGTAAAACAACTATAATATGGAATTTGATTTTGGTTTACCTTTGCTAATTGTTGTTGGTTTTGTAGCTGGTATTATTAACACCATAGCAGGTGGAGGTTCTTTACTAACGTTACCTCTTTTAATTTTTATGGGATTGCCAGAAGCAATTGCCAATGCAACCAATAGAGTTGCCATTTTTTTTCAAACAGCATCTGCTGTTAGTGGGTTTAAAAGTAAGGGAGTTTCTACATTTCCTTTTAGTATTTATGTAGGAATCTCGGCTTCTTTAGGTTCTTTTATAGGAGTACAATTTGCTATAGACATTGATGGAGAATTGTTTAAGAAAATACTTTCTGTTGTTATGATCGTTGTAGTTTTGCTAATTGTGTTTAAAAAACAGAACAAACTTCAAGATCTGAAAACTGAGAAAACTTCTGGAAAGCATTTGTGGTTTTCTATAATTGCTTTCTTTTTTGTGGGGTTGTACGGAGGGTTTTTAAATGCTGGAGTCGGATTTATTATGCTGTTAATTTTACCAGCCATCAACAAATTTTCTTTAGTAAAAGCAAATGCAACAAAAGTAACAGTTGCATTTATATACACAAGCATAGCACTTCTTGTTTTTATACTAAACGATAAAGTAAATTGGAGACTAGGATTAACCTTAGCTATAGGAAATTCTTTAGGAGCTTGGTTTGGAAGTCGATATTCGGTTAAAAAAGGAGATAATTTTATACGAATAGCTCTCTTTGTTATAGTAACAGCAATGGCCGTAAAGTTGTGGTTTTTCTAAACCAAATTTTCCTAAGGTCAAGCAAAAAGTTTTCGTTAAATTTGCCCAAACTTTTTTTTATGGCTAATAAATTTGGAAAGCTCTTTAGCATTACTACGTTTGGTGAATCTCATGGACCTGCAATAGGGGGCGTTATTGATGGATGTCCTGCCGGAATAGAACTGGATTTTGAGGCTATCCAGAAGGAATTGGATAGAAGAAAACCGGGGCAATCTAAGATTGTAACCCAACGTAAAGAGCCAGATACAGTAGAGTTTATGTCGGGTATTTTTGAAGGAAAAACAACAGGAACCTCCATAGGTTTTAGAATTGTAAACACCAATCAAAAATCTAAAGATTATTCACACATAAAAGATCAGTATAGACCGTCTCACGCAGATTATACGTACACAAAAAAGTACGGACATAGAGACTATGCTGGTGGGGGTAGAACTTCTGCAAGAGAAACTGCTAACTGGGTAGTTGGTGGTGCTGTGGCAAAACAAGCAATTCCTGAAATAAAAATACATGCATATACATCATCTGTAGGAACAATTCAGTTAGATAAATCGTATCAAGAACTGGATTTTTCTAAGATAGAAAGCAATATTGCTCGTTGTCCAGATACTGATAAAGCTCAGGAGATGATTGACTATATTTCGGATATTAAAAAACAAGGGGATACAGTAGGTGGAACAGTAACTTGTGTTATTCAGAACGTACCTGTTGGATTAGGAGAACCTATTTTTGATAAGTTACATGCTCAGTTAGGAAAAGCCATGTTATCTATTAATGCAGTAAAAGGTTTTGAATACGGAAGTGGTTTTGATGGGGCTGCCATGACTGGTAGTCAACACAACGATATTTTTAATTCTGATGGTAGTACGAAAACAAACCACTCTGGAGGAATTCAAGGAGGGATTAGCAACGGAATGGATATTTACTTTAAAGTAGCTTTTAAACCAGTTGCAACTGTTATTCAAGAACAAGATACTATTGACAAGGACGGTAATATTGTAAAGATGATGGGGAAAGGTCGTCACGATCCTTGTGTGGTACCAAGAGCGATTCCTATCGTAGAAGCTTTGGCTGCTATGGTAATTTTAGACAATATCAAACTAGATAAAGCGGGTAAATTTTAAATAATAACTAATAGGAATTAGAGACAAAAAAGGGAAATAAAATTCATTTTATTTCCCTTTTTTATTACAGCATGCTGATGTTATCGTGCTTAATCAATCCTCTCAATCTTTGCTCCAACTGCTTGTAATCTTTTGACAATGTTTTGATATCCTCTATCTATTTGTTCAACGTTATGAATAGTACTTGTTCCTTTGGCAGATAAAGCGGCAATTAGTAAAGAAACACCTGCTCGGATGTCTGGAGAAGTCATCGTTGTAGCTTTTAAAGTAGATTTATGATTCATACCAACCACGGTAGCTCTATGAGGATCGCATAAAATTACTTTAGCTCCCATATCTATTAGCTTGTCTACAAAGAACAAGCGACTTTCAAACATTTTTTGATGAATTAATACCGTTCCTTTGGCTTGTGTAGCAACCACCAAAATAATACTCAGTAAATCAGGAGTAAATCCAGGCCATGGTGCATCGGCAACAGTCAGTAAGGATCCATCTATATAATTTTCTATTTCGTACGATTCTTGTTTGGGTATGTAAATATCATCGCCTTTTTTTTCTAGTTGAATTCCTAACTTTTTAAAAACTCTTGGAATTTGTCCCAAATCTGGCCATGAAACATTTTTTATGGTCAACTCAGAGCGTGTCATGGCAGCCATTCCTATCCAAGAACCAATTTCAATCATATCGGGCAATACTCTGTGTTCAGTTCCACCCAAGTAATCAACCCCTTCTATGGTTAACAAATTAGAACCTACTCCAGAAATTTTAGCACCCATACGGTTTAGCATTTTACACAATTGCTGCAAATAAGGTTCACAAGCTGCATTGTATATTGTAGTAGTTCCTTTTGCAAGTACAGCAGCCATTACAATGTTAGCAGTTCCTGTAACCGAAGCTTCATCTAGCAACATATCTGTTCCTGTAAGTTGATCTGCTTCTACACCGTAAAAATATTCTTCTTTGTTGTATCTAAATTTAGCTCCAAGGTTGATAAATCCTTCAAAATGAGTGTCTAATCTTCTTCGGCCAATTTTGTCTCCTCCGGGTTTAGGAATGTATCCTTTTCCGAAACGAGCTAGCAAAGGACCCACAATCATAATAGAACCACGAAGTTTTTTTCCATCTTCTTTAAAAGCTGTAGAACTTAAATAATCAATGTCAACCTCATCTGCCTGAAACTCGTATGTAAACTCATCTAGTTGTTTTACTTTTACGCCCATATCGCCCAAAATTGCAATAAGTTTATTTACATCAATAATGTTGGGGATGTTAGAAACAGTAACCTTTTCTGGAGTTAAAAGTACGGCACATAAAATTTGTAGTACTTCATTTTTTGCTCCCTGTGGGGTGATTTCACCTTTTAATTCGTGTCCTCCTTCTACTTTAAAAGTTGCCATAGGTTTTAGGGTTTAATTTTTACGGTTTTTGTGATTGTTGTTGTGTTTTCTTCCGTTGTTTCGGTTGTTGTTATTTTTGTTGTTTTGATTGTTCATTCTGCCAGAATTGCTCTTACGAAGCAAAGTTGCACTTTGAGACAATTCGTCATCAGAATTTCTTAAATCGATTTTTCCTTTGGACAATTCTAGCAAATGATCGTAAATAACCTCGTCTTCTACATTGTCTTTGTTCCAGTTTAAGTAGCATTTTTTCATGTGATTGGCAATATTTAGAATCAGTGCCTCTTTTAGCTCACTGTCTTCCCAACTCAATGCTACATTGATCATTGTTTGTATGTTGTGTCCGTAAAAACGGTATTTGCTGGCTGCTTTCGGATAATTTAAAGGTTCCGGCTTTACGTTAGTTTCTTCAGGTTTTAGTTTTTCGTAGGGTGAGTTAACATCTAATTGAAACTTAGACATGATAAATAACTGATCCCATAATTTGTGTTTAAAATCAGGAACATCTCTTAAATGGGGTTGCAAATTTCCCATTACATCAATAATTGCATGAGCCATTTTTTCTCTTTCGGCATCGTCTTCTAAAGCAACGCAATGATCTACCAATTTTTGGATATGTCTTCCGTATTCAGGAATTATCAAAGTGCTCCTTTCGGAGTTGTATTCTAAGTCAAAACCCATAGTTTTTTTATAATATAAAGTAAGTATTTTGTGGCTTTTACATTCATCAGGCGATAAACGGTTCCGTCACAATTGATTCTGCAATAAACAATTAATTCTTTTAATGAAAAAATAAATAGTCAACAATTAGTCCAAAACGTTGAGTTTGGCAAATTTTAATAAAATTTTCTTAACACCCATCTGATCAAACTTAACCTCAGCTTTGGTGTTAACCCCAGCTCCTTCTAGGCTGATGACTTCTCCGTTGCCAAAACGAGCATGATTTACTTTTGCCCCAACAGCTAGTTGTATGGCTTTTTTGGGCTCTGATTCTTGGGCTAGTTTAGGGGTGATTTTTTTTAGATTTTGTGGCTGTTTAAAAGGAGTGCTTTTAGGAGCTGTAGTTTGGTTTCTTACAGATCTCGAGACAGGTTTTCTAAAGCGAATTTTTTCTTTTGGAATATCATCGTCAAACAAATCTCTATCAACAAAGCGGTTGGTTGCTACTACTTTGTTGCGTTGTGGTGCTAGTTGCTCTAAAAAACGCTCGTCTATTTCTTCTAAAAAACGACTCGGTTCGCAGTCTACCAATTTTCCCCATCGATAACGTGTATGGGCATAACTAAGGTAACATTGTTTCTCGGCACGCGTTAGGGCAACATAAAACAATCGCCTTTCTTCTTCTAGTTCGCTTCTGGTATTTACGCTTAGTGCAGAAGGAAACAAGGTTTCTTCCATTCCTGCTATGTACACATAAGGAAATTCTAATCCTTTGGATAGGTGAATGGTCATTAACGAAACCATTGGTTCGTCATCTTCTTTTGTGTCTTGTGTGGTAGCCAGTGCTACATCTTCTAAAAAGGCTGTTAGACTGGTATCTAATTCTTGTTCTTTGCGTTCTTCTATAAAATCCTTAATTCCGTTAAGTAATTCTTGAACATTTTCTACTTTGTTTACTGCTTCTGGAGTACCATCAGTTTGTAAGTCTTTAATCAATCCTACACGTTTTACTACTTCATCGGCAACCTGAAAAGCATTGTTAGCTTTTGCGTTAATTTGTAGACTTTCTATTAACGTAGCAAAATTGTTTAGTTTGTTTTTGGTAGCACCTTGTATTTTTAGATCGACCTTGTCTAAATTTTGAATGACTCCAAAAATAGATCTTCCGTAGTGATTGGCCGCTACAGTTAGTTTGTCCAAAGTTGTTGCTCCAATTCCTCTAGCAGGATAATTTATAATTCTTTTTAATGCTTCTTCGTCGTTTGGATTGATGAGTACTCTTAAGTAAGCAAGTAAATCTTTGATTTCTTTACGTTGGTAAAAAGAAAGTCCTCCATACATTCTGTATTTAATTCCCTTTTTTCTTAATGCATCTTCCATGGCACGAGATTGTGCATTGGTTCTGTAAAGAATGGCAAAGTTGTCGTAAGTTAACTGCTTATTCATCGCATTTTCAAAAATAGAATTGGCTACCCAACGTCCTTCTTCTCCATCAGAAAGGGTTCGCATTACTTTTATCTTTCCTCCAGCATCATTGGCAGTAAAAATGGTTTTGTCTAATCGGGTTTTATTTTTTTCTATAAGGCTGTTGGCAGCCTCTACAATGTTACTGGTAGAGCGATAATTTTGTTCTAATTTAAACGTTTTTACATCAGGGTAATCCTTTTGAAAGTTTAGAATGTTGTTAATGTTGGCTCCACGGAAAGCGTAAATGGATTGCGAATCGTCTCCTACCACACAGATGTTTTGAAAACGATCTGCTAGAGCTCTAACAATTAGATATTGAGAATGGTTGGTATCTTGGTACTCATCTACCATTACATACCTAAAACGATCTTGATATTTGGAAAGTACATCTGGAAAACGAACTAGCAATTCGTTGGTTTTTAACAATAAATCATCAAAGTCCATAGCACCAGCTTTAAAACACCTATCTACATAAGCTTTATAAATGGCTCCCATTTGTGGCCTCATGGCTTGGGTGTCAGCTTCTATTAGTTCTGGGTTATTATGATATGCTTTTACCGTAATTAAGCTATTTTTAAACTGAGATATTCTTCCTAAAACAGATTTTGCTTTGTATTGATCTTTGTCTAAACCCATTTCTTTAATAATGGAATTCATCAAACGAACGGAATCCTGAGAATCGTAAATAGTAAAGCTAGAGGGGTATCCTAGTTTTTCTGCTTCAGCTCTTAAAATTCTAGCAAAAACAGAGTGAAAAGTTCCCATCCAAAGATTCTTGGCTTCACTTTTTCCTACCACAGCCCCAATACGTTCTTTCATTTCACGTGCGGCCTTGTTGGTAAAGGTAAGTGATAGAATTTGAAAAGCATCGACTCCGTTTTTCATTAAGTGAGCTATTCTATATGTTAACACCCTTGTTTTACCAGACCCTGCACCTGCAATAATAATCATAGGCCCTTCCATCTGTTCTACTGCAGCCCTTTGTGGTGGGTTCAATCCTTCTAAATAATCTGCCATCTACCTGATTTTTTTTCGATGCATAAAAATAAAAATTAACTCAGAAACAAAACGTATAAAAAAATGGTTTCTAAATTAAGTTATCAACCTTATGCCATTTCATCTACATTACTTACTTTTGAATATGGTTCTGATAACATGAAAAAAACTATGAAAAAACAGTTAAATAAAAGTTTTAGAATTACCAAATACGTTATTTACAAGGAAACGTTGATTGATAAGAAAGAGCATTTTTGGTCTTTTTTAGGTTCTTTTGTTGGAATTGCTTGCATTGCTTTGGTGCAGACTTTTTATCTAAATAAAACTGAAAATATTTTTTTAATAGGTTCTTTTGGTGCTTCTAGTGTGTTGGTGTATGGAGCTATTTACAGCCCTTTAGCACAGCCTAGAAATTTTATAGGTGGGCATGTAATTTCTGCTTTTGTAGGGGTTTGTGTACAAATGTTGGTAGGGCAATGGTTTTGGGTTGCTGCTCCCTTAGCGGTAAGTCTATCTATTGTGTGCATGCAAATTACCAAAACTTTGCATCCGCCAGGGGGAGCTACTGCTTTAATAGCAGTTATTGGTGCAGCTAAAATTAAAAGCTTAGGATTTTGGTATGTGCTTTCTCCTGTATTAAGTGGTTGTTTAATTTTACTGGCTACCGCTTTGGTGTTTAATAATATTACCTCAAATAGAATATATCCTAAAAATAGCAAGCTGTTAAAAAAATGGCGAAAGATGGCTTAGTTTCTTAAGAATATTTTTTTAAGAAACGCAACTTTATCTTAAAAGTTTCATCTTTTAAAAAAACAAAAATCATGAAACATTTATTACCGATTATTTTATTTGTTCTTTTGGGATGTAACTTAGAGGACGAAACACGCACAGAGAATTGTGATCAAACAGCCTGTACATTAGAATACAGAACAATTAGCATAGGCGTAAAAGACACAAACAATACTCCTGTAGCTTTAGACAGTTTACAAGTAGTTGATCTTGGAACAGGCAAAGTAGTTTTAACCAGTCAGAAATATGAATTTGAAGGATATCGTTATCCAATTTTTCACGATGGGTTTGTGGCTACTTATAAAAATCAACAAGTAAATTTAGAATCTAGGGGGTATGTAAACGGACAACAAGTATTGACAGAAAGTTATACGGTAGACGTAGATTGCTGTCATGTAAGTTTAGTTTCGGGAACTACAGAAGTTGTTTTATCAGAAAATAATTATCCAGAAGAATGCGCACAAGTTTTGTGTACCCAAGAGTTTAGAAGTATTCCCATCACTATAAAAGATGCACAAGGGGAAATGATTTCGTTAGATAAGCTAGAAGTCATTAATGCCAAAAACAATCAGTTGATAAAAACCGTAACCACTGTAGATGACTTATTTAAGGGCTACGTTATTTTTGACGATTCGTTTGTATCTACCTACGCAAATTCTGAGCTAAGTATTGTGTGTAGAGGTTATAAAAACAATCTAAAAATTGTAGAAGAAACCTACACCGTTTTGGTAGATTGCTGCCATGTAGATTTACAGTCAGGAACTACAGAAGTGGTGGTTCAGGATCCAACACAAGCCTTAAGTTGCGATGAAGCTTTTTGTACTAAAGACATTAAAAGTGTGTTTATTACAGTAAAAGATACTATGGGGAATGCAGTGTCTTTAGATCGTATAGAAGTAGTAGATGTACAGAACAATAATGTGATAAAAACCATTGATGCTACCTTACATAAAGGGCCTGGATATATTTTGATAAATGATGACTCTGTAGAGGCTTATGCAAATCAACAAGTTCAAATTCAGTGCAAAGGATATCGAAATCAACAATTAATATTTCAAAGAGACTTTTTAATTACAGTAGATTGTTGTCATGTTTATTTAGCCGAGGGAGCTAAAGAAATTGTTGTAAATTAGAAAACAAAACCTACGATTTAACAGTTCAAAAACCTATCAAAGGTAGCTGTGCAATACGACTTGTATTTGTAAGTTTGAAAAAAATATCCCAAAATGAAATGTATAGCAAAATCTCTGGCTGTAGTTGCCGTATTTTTTATGTTCGCTTGTAACTCTAAAACTACAAAAACGGAAACTCCTAATCGTAGCTTAATATATGTAGATACAACCGTACAGCCTCAGCAAGATTTTTATCGATTTGTAAACGGAAAATGGATAGACAGTGTTCAAATTCCAGATGATAAAACTACTTGGGGAGGATTTAACGAGCTGAGAGAGTTAACGGATAAAAACGTTTTGGCTTTGATTCATAAGACCATTAAGTTAGACACCTTAAACCCTAGTTCGGACGAGGCTAAAGCAATTCATCTATTCAAAACAATTGTAGATGTATCGGCAAGAAATCAACAGGGAATTGCACCCATAAAAAAAGATATCGAAGCAACGGAAAAGATTACCGACTTAAAAAGTTTACAAACCTATATTGCACAAACACAAACCCAAGGAAAAGCAAACTTTTTTTCGGTATATGTATATTCTGATGCCAAAGACAGTAACAAAAATGTATTGTATGTTGCTCCAGGCCAATTAGGATTGCCAGATAGAGACTATTACGTTTCTGATGACAAAGATGCTCAAGAAAAAAAAGCAAAATACAAAAAACACATCGCTAAAATGCTTCAGTTCTTGGAGGTGGGAGCAGATAAAGCACAGATTATGGCAGATCAAGTTGTATCTTTAGAAACAGAAATGGCTAGAGCTAGGTTGGATAAAGTTGCGCGTAGAGACCCTAAAAAGCGTTACAACCCTATGTCTGTTACAGATTTGCAAACACTATCGCCAGCAATAGATTGGAAGCAACATTTAAACACTATCGGAATTCAAAAAATAGATACACTAGTGGTCAGCGATGTGTCTTATTTTAGAGACTTAGGAACTGTTTTAGATGTACAAAAAGTAGCACAATGGAAGGCTTACTGTCAATGGTTGATTATAAGAAATGCAGCATCTAAGTTATCCGAAACTATAGAAACAGCTAATTGGGAGTTTTATAGCAAAGCATTAAGAGGAGCTGTAGAACAAGAACCTAAAGAGAAAATAGCGATACAAGTAATTAATGGAACAGTAGGTGAGGCTTTGGGAAAATTGTATGTAAAAGAGTATTTTCCACCAGCGGCTAAGCAAATAATAGAAGAGATGATTCAAACATTGATTCAGGCATACGCTATTAGAATTGATGCATTGCCTTGGATGGATGCTACAACCAAAGAAAAAGCGAAAGAAAAACTAGAAAAAGTAACCATTAAGGTAGGGTATCCCAATCATTGGAAAAACTATCAAGAAATTACAATTTTATCTCCAGATAAAGGTGGAACTTACTATCAAAACTTGCAGAATATTGCCCAGTGGGAATTTAAAGAACGCATCTCAAAACTAAACAAACCTGTAGATAAAACAGAGTGGCATATGGCACCTCAGGTAGTAAATGCATATTACAATCCATCTTACAACGAAATTGTATTTCCGGCAGCTATATTGCAACCGCCTTTTTTTGATTTTAAAGCGGATCCAGCTGTGAATTTTGGAGGAATAGGAGCCGTAATTGGTCATGAAATTTCACATGGTTTTGATGATAGTGGTGCGGATTACGATGCAGATGGAAATTTAGTCAATTGGTGGACAGAAAAAGATTTAGAGCAATTTAATGCTTTGGGAGAACAATTGGCGGAACAATTTAGCAGTATAGAAGTGTTGCCCGACACTTTTATTAATGGGAAATTTACATTAGGAGAAAACATAGGAGATCTTGGTGGTGTGAATGCTGCTTATGATGCATTGCAATTGTACTTGGCTAAAAACGGAGCTGTGGCACCCATTGATGGCTACACCCAAAACCAACGTTTTTTTATGAGTTGGGCCAATGTATGGAGAACCAAAATGAGAGACGATGCTTTAAAAACACGTGTAAAAACAGATCCACATTCTCCGGGAATGTACAGAGCAACCCAACCTTTGTTAAACATAGATGCTTTTTATCAAGCGTTTCATATTACCGAACAAGATGCAATGTATGTACCTGTTGAAAAACGGGTAAAAATCTGGTAAAATATTTTACAAAAACAAATTGTTTATTTATTGATGCAAAAGGATGTTTTCTTTACAGAAAATGTCCTTTTTTTATTGCAATAGTTTCCAGATTGTAACAGCTTCTACAGCTTCTTTTACATCATGCACTCTTAAAATTTGTGTGCCTTTTTGTAAAGCAATTGTATGGGCAATTGTGGTGGCATTTAGTGCTTGTTCTGGAGAAGTTCCTAAAGGTTTGTACAACATGGATTTTCTAGAAATTCCCGTTAAAATAGGTGTGCCTAGCTGTTGAAAATAATCTAGGTTTTTTAGTAGCTGGTAATTGTTTTCTATAGATTTTCCAAAGCCAAAACCTACGTCTAAAATAACATCGTGTGCATGTAGTTTTTGCAACAGAACCAATTTTTTAGACAATTCAAAATAAATATCTGTAAGTACATTTTTATACACTGGAGCTTGTTGCATGTCCTGAGGTGTACCTTGCATATGCATTAAAACATAAGGCACTTGCAAACGAGCTATGGTAGCAAACATTTCGGGGTCTAAATTGCCCCCTGAAATGTCGTTTATCATGCAAGCTCCTTTGTCAATACATTCTGTTGCGACTTGACTTCTAAAGGTGTCTACCGAAATAAGAATGTTTGGAAAATTTTGAATCAGTAAATCAATCACAGGTAAGATGCGTTGTAGCTCTTCTTTTTCAGAAATATGTTGTGCTCCAGGTCTAGAAGAATAAGCACCAACATCTATAAAAGTAGCTCCTTGGTTTAGCATTTTTTCTACTTGGTTGATGATTGAAGTTTCGTCTTTATACCTACCTCCATCAAAAAAAGAATCGGGAGTAATGTTTAAAATCCCCATCACTTTTGGAGTAGACAAATCGATTAAGGTTCCTTTGCAGTTTATGGAGTGGTTTGTGTTCACTAGTTAAAGATTCAAAAAATTAAACAATTTTAAAGATTTTTTGTGGCGGTTGATGTTTGTAACTACCTAATAACTCATTAAAAAAAGTGAAAAATCGTAATTTGTAATTGGTAATTCTTACTTAAATTCGTTTTCGATATCAAAATTACAGAAAACACATAGATTATGTCTCATACCTCTGCACAATACGATAAAATTATTGCTGAATGTTTAGGGTTGTTCTCTAAAAAAATGACCGATTACGGAAGTGCTTGGAGAATTTTAAGATTGCCTAGCTTAACGGATCAAATTTTTATCAAAGCACAGCGCATTCGTCAACTACAAGAAAATGAAGTGCAAAAAATAGAGGAAGGAGAAATTTCTGAATTTATTGGAATCATCAATTATTGTGTTATGGCGTTAATTCAGCTAGAAAAAGGAGTAGCAGATCAGCCAGATATAGAAACCGGTGAAGCGGTAGAGTTGTATAAAAAACACATAGGTATTACAAAAGAGTTGATGATTAACAAAAATCACGATTATGGAGAAGCGTGGAGAGACATGCGTGTAAGTTCTCTAACGGATTTGATTTTACAAAAACTTTTGCGTGTAAAACAAATAGAAAACAACAAAGGGAAAACTTTGGTTTCTGAAGGAATTGATGCCAATTATCAAGATATGATAAATTATGCTGTTTTTGCAATGATTCATTTAACTCTGTAAGCCATGAAAATTCTAACTCATTTATGCCGATTTATTATTGGTGTTTTATTTATTTTTTCAGGATTTGTAAAGCTGGTAGACCCCTTGGGTTCGGCCTATAAGTTTGAAGAGTATTTTGGTGCGGATGTTTTAAATCTAGAGTTTTTAATTCCCTATGCACTGCCGTTTTCTATTTTGTTAATTTTGATAGAATTGTTACTAGGAATTGCATTGCTTTTAGGTTATAAAGTAAAAACCACTGTGTGGAGTTTGTTTGGAATTACTTTATTCTTTTTGTTTTTAACATGGTATTCTGCTTATTACAATAAAGTTACCGATTGCGGATGCTTTGGAGATGCCGTAAAACTAAGTCCTTGGGAAACGTTTTATAAAAATGTGGTATTTATAGTGCTGATATTTGTATTGATAGTACAACAAAAAAATATCAAACCTTTGGGTTCTAAAAATTTTAGAAATTGGACTCTTTTTTTGTCGATGTTTGCTAGTTTATACATTATATACCACTCGCTAACCTATTTACCTATTATTGATTTTAGACCTTATGCTGAAGGGAAAAATATAAGAGAAGGGATGGAGTATAAAGAAGATGGAGAGTTGCCCCCTGTACACGATTTGTATTTAGAATCTGAAACAGAAGATCTTACCGAAACCATATTAGAAGCTCCCAAAGCACTATTAATTGTAGCAAACGAGTTAGAACACACTCCGCCAGAGGCATGGCAAAAAGTAATAGGTTTAGCCACTACAGCAAAGGAACAAGGTTATTTGGTGTATGCCGTTTCTAGTAGTAGCTCCGCTTTGTTTGATGAGACGATGGAAAAATACAATTTGTCTTTTCCTATTCTATTTTGCGACAGTACAACATTAAAAACTATGTGTAGAGCCAATCCAGGAATTTTACAACTAAATAAAGCCACGGTGATAGCAAAATATAGTTGGAGAAATATAGACAAAGAGCGTTTGTGATTCCTTCTTAAACTTTGCTAAATAATGCTTTTTTTTAACGCTAATTTTAGAAAAAAACAGAAGCTATCCCAAAAGAGATAAGTATCTTTATTGAATGTTTTTTTGTGACACAAGTTGTAAAGAATTCTCAGGAATTAGAACAATAAACAGGTCACATATAAGTTAAAAAGATCTTATGAACAACATCTTAAATAAGCTTTTTGTTTTACTATTCTTTTTGTTGTTTTCTGTAATTGTGAAAGCTCAGGAAAAAAAAAGAATCACCGACGAGGATTTTAAAAAGTTTAAAGAATTTTTTACCCTATATCCCAATGCAAAAGCTGCCGAAAAAGATAGTACACTATACAAGTCTAAATTAATTATGGCTCCTATTATTGGGTATTCGCCAGAAACCAATTTTAGTTTAGGAGTAGGGTCTAAGTATTTGTTTAAATTCAGGGGGTCGGGAGAAGAAACTCGAACCTCAAACATGCCCATTACCATACAGTACACACTAAATAACCAATTTATTTTATATTCAGGTTTCGAGATATTTACCAATCAAGAAGAATGGGTTATTACAGGAAATTTTGCTTTTAAAAATTTTCCACGTTTGTTTTACGGTTTTGGACGAAATTCTTTAGAAGAAAACGAAGAAGAGTATGGTTATTACCAATTTCGTTTTGAGCCTATAGTGCTAAAACAACTATTTGCAAGACACCTTTTTGTAGGAGGAGGTCTGAGGTACAATCATATTTTTAACGTAAAAGCTGAAGAAGAAGGCTTGCTGACAGCATCTAAATTTGCAGGTTTTAATGGATCTACTTCGGCAGGAGCAGAATTTGCTGTTCTATACGATAGTAGAGACAATATATTAAACGCTATTTCTGGTTGGTATGTAGAACTTACCCACGGATTTTATGGAAAAGTTATGGGAGGAACACAAGAGTTTCAATTAAGTAGATTTGATGTACGTTACTTTTTTAAACCTTTTCATAACAAAACAGATGTTATTGGAATTCAAGCTGCAGGAAGGTTTACTTACCATGATGTTCCTTTTTCGGAATTGGCACTTTTTGGAAACGAAGAAAACTTAAGAGGTTACATAGAAGGACGTTACGTAGATAAGCATATTTTGGCAACTCAAATAGAATATCGTAAAAACTTGTTTAACCGAGTAGGAATGGTAGCTTTTGCAGGGGTTGGTGATGTAACCCAAGAAGTTAAAGATTTTAAGTTTAAAAATTTACGTCCCACTTTTGGAGTAGGTCTCCGTTTTTTATTGGATAGAGAAGAACGTTTAAATGCACGTTTGGATTGGGGGTTTGGAGAAAATACCAACAATTTATATTTGAATATAGCAGAATCCTTCTAGTTGTTTTTTTTAGATAAAAAAATCAAAAAAGTGCTTTTTATTGATAAAAAAGTAATAAAAAACCAAAAGCATTAAACTTTTCGTGTTCTTAAAAGTCTTAGGTTAAACTTAAAAAGAACCATGACTTTATCCCCCAATAAAATCATCATAGCTTTTGCAGGGCTATTGATGAGTTTATTTACTTACGCACAGCAGATTGAGGTAAAAGGAACCATTATTGATGAAACGACCAAAGAACCTATAGACTTTGCAACTGTACAAATAGAGGAAACTAAAAATCATCGATTACTAGGTTATGGTTTTTCTGATGACAAAGGAAATTTTGTGATAGAAACCGAATTAAAGGAAGAAACAGATGTTTCTTTGGTTATTACCTACATAGGATTTACCACCTACAAACGTAACATTCCCCTAAATAAATTACATTACAATGCAGGACAAATAGTTCTGACCGAGACTACCGAAACTCTAGATGCAGTAGTAATAACAGCCAAACCTCCTATCTTAATTAAAAACGACACGATGCAGTTTAATGCATCCTCTTTTAAAACCAAAGAAGATGCTGTAGCCGAGGATTTGCTGAAAAAATTACCAGGAGTTTCGGTAGATAACGACGACGGAAGTATTAAAGTAAACGGAATTGATGTAACTAGAATTTTGGTGAACGGAGAGCCTTTTTTTAGCAATAACCCTCAAGTAGCAATGAAAATCATTTCTAAAGATATTATCGAAAAAATAGAGGTAACCAACACCAAAAGTGATGAAAATGAATTTACAGGAAACGAAGATGAAGAAGAAGCTAAAACCATTAACATTATTCTAAAAAAACTGGAACAAGGAAATATGTTTGGTGATGTGCTAGCCGGACTAGGTACCGATAAACGTTACGAAAGTAATGCTGTGTTTAATAGAATGCTAAACAAATCATTTTTTACAATTTTGGCTTTTAGCAACAACGTAAACAAAAACAATTTTAGTTACGATGATGAGGCTCAAAATACTTTGGATAGAAATAAAGCAATTAAAACCGAAACCAATGTAGGAAGCAATTATTCTAATAAATTTGATGGAGGAGATCGGTTAAATATCAACTACATGTTTTCGGATACCAAGTATGACAAAGGAACTAGAGAGGATAGAATTAGCCTGGTGCCTAGCAATCCCAATAGCAGAATAAGTGAAACAGACGATATTACGGAACAACAAATACATAAGTTCGATTTTAAGATGATAAACAACGTGTTTCAAAACTTTAGACTAATTACACGAACTAACTTTTATTCAAAAGATCGAGATTTTTTTAGAACATCAGAAAGTGAAACCAAAAACCAAGCGGGAGATTTTGTAAACGGTAACTATACCGATTTCGACCAATTTCAAAACACAACCAATATTTTTTCTAATATAAGTGCTATCTACAAATTAGAGAAAATCAATGCGTACATCAATTATAGAATTGGAACAGGAAAAAATATGTACAATGCATTTTCTAAAAACAAATCCACAACGTTTTTTGAAAGTAAGGATGACGTTATTAGAGATCAAGAAATAGATCAAAAAAGAAACGATTTTAATAGCAACCATTTTATAAAATACAACCAACGTTTTTTGAATAACAATTTTATATCCTACGAATTTAGTACCCGAAAGGACGATAAGGCTTTTAACAAACAAGTTGCCGATTATAATATGGATAACGGTAGTTTTGAAAACAACCAAGCGTTGAGTTTTGATCAACATTTAGACATTACCAAAGAAGAACATAAATTGGCCTATGAATACAGAAAAAAATCACTTTACTTTAATGCTAAAGCAAGCAAATTAAGAACGGAGTTGGGTAATAGAGAGTTGGATAGAGATCTGGAGTTGGTAAAAACCTTTAGTGATTATTTATACTCGTCAAAATTAAGATATACCATAAAATCAGGCTTTACGCTAAATGCAAATTATAGAACCAAAAGTATCGTACCCAAAAATAACGAACTATTAACCATAACAGACAATACCAACCCACTGTTTATAACCATTGGAAACCCCGATTTAAAAAGAGAATTAGAGCATTTGTTTAGCGTTAATATTCGTACGTTTAACAAGAAAAGTAAGGTTTTCTTCTTCAATCGATTTAGTTATACCAAGGTAGCCGATAAAATTATCAATCAATCTACGGTTGATGAAGAACTGGTAACCACCAGAACTTATGTAAACAATAGTGACAATTATAAATACAGTGTGTTTGGTAGTTTGTCTAAAGACTACAAAAAGGCACCATTGTTTTATAGTTTTAAAATGAAATGGTTTGCTAGTATGTCCGAAAACGCACATATAACCAACAACGTTTTTTTTAAGAGTCATTCCGTTACATTTACCCCTTCTTTTTATGCAGATATCAATTACAACGATTTGATAGAAATAAACCCTACTTACCGATTGTTTTTAGACAATACCCGATACGATACAGATTTGGTTGCCAATCAATCTAACGTACAGCATACTTTTGGTTTAAATATTACCACTTTTGCTCCCGAACGTTTTACTCTTTTTAACCAAATGCAATACAATTTAAATCCTAAGTTTGAAGAAGGTTTAGGAAGACAGTCTTTGGTATGGAACATAACTGCTAACTACAGTTTGGTGCCTAATAAAGCCAAACTAAAATTTACTGTTTTTAACTTGTTAAACCAATACAATAACACCAACAGAGCATTAACAGACAGCAGAAACTCTACGTATACTTACGATGTTTTAAAACAGTATTTTATGTTTAGTTTTAAATATATTTTTAAAAATTCGTAAACAAATACTAGAACTTTAATGGTGGCTATTGTTGATTTTTTAGTGTCTCTAGCAGATACTTTCAATCAATCAATAAAGATTGTAGTTACTTTTTTTGATGTAGCTTGTAGGATGTGATGAAGAGGAGAATGTTGTTTAATTTTGATATAAAAAGTAAGGAACAATAATTTAAATAATACTTTTAGCCTCTGAATTTAACCTCATCAAAAATGAATGTAAAAAGAATTACAAAATACCTAGACCCTTTTGTGCTGTGCTTGTTAATGGTAATTGCTTTGGCATTTCTTTTTCCTAATGGAGCAGAAACTTTTTGTTTAGCAGAGTTGACCAGCGTGGGGATTAGTGGAATTTTTTTCTTATATGGCTTAAAGTTGTCTATTGCCGAGGTGACTAACGGACTCAAGAATTACCCACTACACATATTGGTTCAGTTGAGTACTTTTGTGCTTTTTCCTGCAATTATCTGGATTCTAAAACCAGTATTATCACTATGGATTGGAGATACTTTTTGGATGGGATTGTTTTACTTATCAGCATTGCCTTCTTCAGTTTCTTCTTCGGTAATTATGGTTTCTTTGGCAAAAGGGAATGTACCTAGTGCTATTTTTAACGCTAGTATTTCTGGAATAATTGGAGTGTTTGCCACCCCATTGTGGATGGGGTTGGTGATGTACCAACAAGAAAATGTTTCTTTGCAAGGGATTTTTCTAAAATTGACCTTACAAATTCTAGTGCCTTTGGTTATAGGATTGTCGTTAAATAAAAAATACGGAACCTGGGCTCAACAAAAAAAACGTTTTATCACTCTGTACGACAAAACCATTATTGTTCTAATTGTGTATTCTAGCTTTTGTAAATCGATTTTAACCGATGTTTTTTTAGGAATTTCTCTTTTGCAAATATTGTATTTAGGTATTGTAATCGTTGCTTTGTTTTGGATAATGATGGGTATGATCTACAGTTTTGCTAGGTTGTTAAGACTTAATTTGGCAGATCAAATAACAGCCATGTTCTGTGGGTCTAAAAAATCCTTGATACACGGTTCCGCTATTTTAAAAATTTTATTTGTAAACAACCCAAATGCAAGTTTGTTTTTACTTCCCGTTATGTTGTATCATACCATTCAGCTAATGATTTTGGCTGTAATTGCAAATAGATTAGGAAATAGATAAAAAGAGAATAGATGAATGGTTTTTAAGAAAGGTTAAAGTATTAAAAGATAAAGGAATGTAGTTTGTCGAAGTTTACATACATCTTATCGAAATTTGATTAAAATTGGCAAAGGGTGATTGTAATTTTGCTAAAAAAACACCCTTAAGTCATGAAACACGTATTACTACTAATTCTTTTTTTTACGGCAAGTTTACAAGCTCAAAATTTTAATTATTTAGGAACTTATACTTCTGATGGAACCCCAGAATATTTAGAAAACCCATCGGACGTTGTAACAGAGGAAACTCTTAGAGAGATAAAAAGTGCACTTCCAGAGAGTTATCCTGTACCAGACTATAACCCTCATTATATTAGTTCAGGATTTGATACGGATATCCACATCAATCAAAAAGCGGAGGTTTATGTAACATTTGTTAGCGAAGGAGCTTGGTATAGAAATGTATTAGGTTTTTACACCTACAACACAAATGATCCAAATCCCAAAAGACCTAATGCAGAAGATATTACAGTTATATTTCCCAATGCATCTGCCCTAAACCAAAGGGGAAGTTTGCTAGCTGGTGATAAAGTAAAAATTGGTGAATTTGAAGCTGGTACAAGTATTGGTTGGGTTTTATTGGCCAACGCATGGAATGGTAGCAAAGTTACTTGGGGATTATGGCAATTGTATTCTAACACAGACTACAATCCTGAAAATGACGAGACTTTAAGAAAACACAACGTGTTGTTAGCTGATGATAAAAACCAAAGAGTGATTCTTGGTTTTGAGGACGTACGAAGAGATTATGCTTCTTGTGATCATGATTTTAATGATGCAATTTTTTATGTAACAGCAACTCCATACAGTGCTATTGTAAATGAAAACATAACAAAAGTAGAAAGTGCTACCGATGTTACATCAGCAAACAATGGAGGCTTAGAAAGTAACGGAACTTTGGCAGAAAAAATTGCCAAACGTAATTTTAAAAGAAGTTTAAAACATACACAGGCAGATACAAAATCAAGACAAACCAGAGTAAGAACTTTAAAAACATTGGGTACTTCTACTGTAGAGGAAACTAGTTTGTTGCAAAATTACATTCCTGAAACTGGAATGTTTGGGAATGAGAGTTCTTATGTGTCAAGTCCAACTGATTTAGTTGAAATTACCAATGCAGAAGAAGTTTTTTCTATAGATTATTATACTGATGATCATAGAATAGCAGCAGCATTGGCATCGTATACATCTGAACACGTTTATGATCACACCAAAGCTATTTGTGATCGTTTAAACAATTCTAGCTTAGAAGATGTAAGATTGGTTACCGTAAGAGGACATCAAATGATTTATTCAAAAATATTAAGAGAGTCAGGAGAGTTAGAGAATACGTTAAGTTTTTCTATCAAAAAAGAAGGCAACCAGTACGAATTGTATAGTTTTTGGAATATTGATCAATATCCAGAGGGTGATTATTACAACTTTCAAGTATGGGGAGGCAGTAATGGGCAAGTATTTGCAATTGCAAATCAAATTATAGACAAATTTAGTTCAGAAGCTTTGGTAACAAGCGATCACAATACTGAAAAAATTCCTGACGTTTTTGTAAAATCAGGATATTATCAAAATGGAAAAGTACATTTAGAGTTGATTAACAATACACGCACAACTGCTATAGCGTTGCATGCAAATTATAAAAGCACAGAACATGCAGATACAGCATCTTTACAAAGAAATATTTCTCTATCAGGAAACAGACAAGAATCTATTGTTGTGGAAACAGGAAATCTTTTTGATGCAGGAATTTCGATTCAGGGAATTGCATCTACTCAAATGGATGCTTTGTATTTGGCAGATGGACCTTGGGGAATAGATTATTTAGAAGAGGGAGCTAGAGTGAGTGTGTTTGATATTACTCAGAACAATACACAAGTACAAGAAGGAACCTATGCGGTTGAAAGAAATTTATTGGCTACAGGTAGTATAAAGAATACTTTTAACGCCTTTAGACAAGTTCTTCCTGGAGATCAAGCTTTAGATATACAGAACTACAATGCTATTCAGTTTAAAAATAAAAGCACACATCCTGTAGAATTAGTCTTAATGCAGAGTGGTTTAGAAGATTGGGAAGATAGATATTCATATGTACTAGAAGCTAGTAACAAAGAGGTTTTAAAAACGATTGCTATTAGTGATTTTACAGATAAATATGGCAATAAAGCAACCATTAAGGATGTAAAAAGAATTGTGTTTTCTATCAACGGAAATGGAAACAGTTTTGAGAATTTTGAGTTGGCAATACAGAATGTTACTTTTACAAACGTTTCTATGATGCCTAATGATGATGAGGTGATTCAGGAAGAAACTACAGACATAGGTAGTGAAGTTTATCCAAATCCATTCACAGATCAAACCCGTATTAAGGTAACCAATGGTATGGTTAATCCAATTATAAGGGTGTACAATATTTTAGGAAAATTGGTGGAAACACAACAAGTTTCTGTAAATCAATCAAACCAAACAATTACTTACAAAACAAAATTGTCTAACGGTATTTATGTCTATACCATAGAAGAAGAGGGAATAGGTTCTAAAAGTGGTAAGTTTATAGTAAACTAATTGAGATATACTATTCAATAAAAAAGGTTCAAAATGTTTTTTTTGAACCTTTTTTGTTTGGTAATTAGTAAGATTTATAAAATATCTTTTTTTACTGATTCTAAAATTAAACGACCGTCTGGATCTGCAGCTGTTTTTAATTTAGTAAAGTCCTCAGCCCATGCAGAAGTTCTAACTCTTAAAGGAGGTTGTTCTGTGTTGGCAATATCTAAAATAATTTGTGCTACTTCTTTTCCTGTTTGATAAGGAGAGTTTTCCGAGTTTGCAGACCTTGTTTGTACACCTTCTAAATATTTTTGAAAAATAGCTGCGTATTCTCCTGTAGCAAATTCCCCTTTTTCTGTAACTGTTTTGCTAATAGCATTGTTCATAAATTCAGTAGAAATTCCCCCTGGTTGTACTGTGGTCAAGTGAATGTTAAAAGGATCTGAGATATAAGTGGCCAAAGCCTCAGTAAAACCTTCTACAGCAAATTTAGCTGCACAATATAGCTCGTTAAAGGGTTGTCCTACCAAGCCCCCTACAGAACTAATATTAATAATACGGCCTTGTTTTGCTTTTCTCATATAAGGTAACATAGCTTTGGTGGTTCGTACAACACCTAAATAATTAACTTCGGTTACCCATTGAATTTCATCAAAACTAGCTTGTTCTAAAGTTTTAGAGAAACCTGCTCCAGCATTATTTATCAAAACATCTATTTTCTTATGTTTTAATATCAGCGTACTTATCACCTCTTCAATAGTGTCGTTTTGGGTTACATCTAGTTCATAAAGTTCTATGTCTAGTTTTTGATCTTCTACGGCTTTTTTTTAAGGCAGAAGCTTTTTTTAAGTTACGCATAGTAGCAAAAACCTTGTATCCGTTTTGTGCAAAAAGGAGGGCAGTTTCCAAACCTACTCCTGTAGAGGTTCCTGTAATTAATACATTTTTTTTCATTTGATATAAAATTGGTTTTTTGGAATAATCATTCCAATTTAAGTTAAAAAAATTATTCTTTAATGGCATCCCAAACCATTTCTAGTTGATTTTTTAGGGATGTTTTTTTATTGATTTTTGGTTGTGTCTGAAACCATCTAATAAAAGAGAAGATAGAACCTCCTATAAATTGAAGAAGTTCTTCAGTATCAATATGTTTAATAATCCTGTATTGTTTGCCTGATGTAAGCATAGATAATACAGGGGCAATGGTTTTTCTTCCTACATTTCTACTAGCTTCAGTAATTAACGGAGAGGCGTGTAGTTGCTCCATAAAATTAAAGTACAAAGGGTGTTCTATAAAAAATAATAAGGTTGCTTTGTAATAAGATTCAAATTGTGTTTTTATTGGTAGTGTTTCAGAAAAATTAGCAAATAAAGCTGTTTCTTCCTTTTTAATCATCGTGTAGATTTCATTAATAAGTACTTCTTTAGAAGGGTAGTAATTGTATATAGTTCCCATTCCAGTACCAGCTTCTTTGGCGATAGCAGACATGGGGGTAGCATGAACTCCGTTACGGGTTAATAAGGTTAAAGCAGCCTTAATAATATGATCTTTCTTATTCATGTAGCAAAGATAGATGTTTTGGAATAAATATTCCAAAACAAATAAAGTTTATTTTTTTTGTAAACAGATGTTTAATGGTTCGACCTAATTTTTAATAAACGAAAAACTTTGATAATGAGAAAACTACAAAACTACTTGGAGATAATTTTGGTTTTTCTGAGTTTTACTTCTTGTATTCAGGAAGATTTGGTAAACGATTATGTAGAGCCAGAATTTAGAATTGACACTGAAAATCCCATTCCGGAAAGAATAGGTTTGGACAACACCTATCAATTTACAGCTTCTTTTTTTAACGATGTAGGCCAACAAACAAATGTGCCTATTACTTGGACAAGCTCTAATACTGGAGTTATTACCATTAACAGTCAAGGACTGGCTACTGCTGTTGGAACAGGACAAAGCGTTATTACAGCAAGTGTTGCTGATGACAATCCTAAAAATAATTCTAAAACGATAACTAAAACCATTGCAACTCTTACTGTTGATGAAATTCAAGAAGGAACATTAGCGATTAACAACGCACGAACAAGTCCTATGGCTATTGGTGCAACATACAATTACAATGCTGATTATGTAGGAAGTGGAACTTTAGAATGGACAAGCTCTAACCCATCTGTAGCAAGTATAGATAGTGCTAGTGGTTTGGTAACTGCTAAATCAGCAGGGAATACTAGAATTACCGTTGCTGTAAACGATAACGGAAGTTTACTTACTGATACAACCGAATTAAGCGTGGTTGCAACTCAGTCCAAACAAGCTAGTTTGTCAGGTTCTTATGGTTTAACAGGTACGGTTACTTTTACGAGCTCTAGCTTAGAGTTTTCGGAAGATTTTGGCGTTCGTTCTGCTCCTGGTGGATATTTTTATCTGTCTAACAACCCAAATTCTATTAGTGCGGCTGTAAAAGTAGGAGGGCAAGTAACAGAAAGAACAGGAACCTGGAGCATTACCTTAGATAATATCAATATTAACAATTATACCTATATCATTTTTTGGTGCGATCCATTTGATGTGTACTTAGGAGGAGGGACTTTTGAATAAAAAAAACAAAAACAGATGAAAAACAAAGTAATAATTGTTGCCCTTCTTTTGATTGCATCAAACGCAATGGCACAGTGGACGAAAGGAAAGGGAAAAGGTTATTTTAAACTAAGTTCTTGGTATTTACAAGCTGATGAACACTTTAACGATGAAGGAGACAAATCTCCCTTAACAACCAGAGGTGTTTTTAATGTAAGTTTGTACGGTGAGTATGGAATTACAGATAAGTTTGATATTGTGGCCTATATTCCTTTTTTTGTTCGAAGTTTTCAAAACAAATCGGTGTCTGCAACCCGAGGAAATACAATAACCGAAGGAGCTTCTCTTAATAGTTTTGGTGATACAGATTTAGGGGTTCGTTATTCGCTTTATAAGTCGAGTAGATTAGCAGTTTCATCGACCTTAAAATTTGGAATCCCTTTAGGGAAAACAGAGGGAGGAAATGAAAGAGCTGTACTGCAAAATGGAGATGGAGAGTTCAATCAGCATTTGCAACTAGATGTAGGAGTGCCGTTTTCTTTAGGGGCATCTGATGCTTATGCAAAAACACACTTGGCCTACAACCATAGAACAGAAGGTTTTTCTGATGAGGTTTATTTTGGTGGAGAATTAGGAGTTCGTTTTTTTAACAAATTATGGCTTATTGGTCGTGTTGCTGTCTTAGAATCAACCCGAAATGGATCCTTAGGGGATGCAGGAAGTATAAATGGAAGCATTTTTGCGAATAATATTGAATATACCAGTTTGGGAGCTGAACTTGCGTATTATATTACTAAAAAAATAGGTGTTTCTTTTTACTACGCATCTGCAGTTTCTGGAAGAATTATTGTGGCAGCTCCTTCGTATAGTGGAGGAGTGTTTTTTGAGCTATAAACATAAAAAAACATCTTATACTTTAACAATTCTTTAAGTATAAGATGTTTTTGTTTTAACCAAAAGAGTTTTAATCCCAATATTCATCAATTACTTTTTGAATTTCGGGATACTGATGGTCTTCTTCTTTTACTTTGGTTCTTAGTTTTTTTAGTCGATCTTTTAGCTCTTTAATAATTTCTTTGTACTGATCATTTCCGTATAAATTGTTCATTTCTTTGGGATCTTTTTTTAAATCATAAAACTCCCAAGCAGGAGGTGTATTAAAATACGACATAGAAGCTGGGTTGTGTGCCCATTCTTGTGCTTCGGTATTTCTAGAGGTATTGTAGTCTCTTCCATAAAAGAAAATCAATTTATAATCTTTGGTTCTGATACCAAAATGTGCAGGATTGTTATGTTTGTGAGCCATGTGCATCCAATAACGATAATAAGTTTCCTTTTTCCAATCTTTAGGTTCTTGACCTGTTGTTAAAATATCATAAAAACTTGCTCCTTGCATGTACTCTGGGGTTTTACCACCTGCCATATTAATAATAGTTGGGGCAAAATCAGTATTGTTAACAATGGCATCGGTGCGACTACCTGCTTTAATTTTTTTAGGATAACGAACCATAAATGGCATGCGCATAGATTCTTCATACATCCAACGCTTGTCTATATAATCATGTTCTCCTAGCATAAATCCTTGATCACCGGTATAAATTATAATGGTATTTTCCATTAGATTTTCTTTTTCTAAGTAATCAAACAAGCGTTTTACGTTGTCATCTACTCCTTTCACACAACGTAAATATCGTTTTAAATATTCTTGATAAGCTAATCTTTTGTATTCAGGGTCAGGAATGTTAGGATCAATTTCCATGTGCATTCCCATATTTCTAATTACATTTCTGTGTCCTATAGAAGAGCCAATGGTATCTGTTAAAGTATCATTAAAACCTCTAGTTCCTACAGAACCGTTGTTCTTGTTATCCCATAAGCTTTCAGGTTCAGGAATGGTTACATCAGCTAAATAATTTTCGTATCTAGGGGCATATTCAAAAAAATCGTGTGGGGCTTTAAAATGATGCATCAGAAAAAAAGGTTTGTTTTTGTCTCTTTTGTTTTTTAACCAATCTAAAGAAAGGTCTGTAATTACATCAGATGAGTGTCCTTGGTATTGTGTGGCATTTACTTCTCTTACCAAATCTTCTTCAAATCTAAATTCGGTTTTAGTTCCTCCTTCTTTAGTGTATAAGGTTGGGTTAAAGTAATCTCCTTGCCCAGGCAATACGTTGTAATAATCAAAAGCATCAGGAGCGTGTTTTAAATGCCACTTACCAATCATTGCGGTTTGGTAACCTAATTTGTTCATTTCTAATGCCAAATATTGTTTTTCTTTTTTTAGTCTTCCACTTAAATCAACCACACCGTTTACCTGACCGTATTGACCTGTTAGAATACTTGCTCTAGAAGGGGTGCAAATAGAGTTGGTACAAAAAGCGTTTTCTAATAACACTCCTTCTTTGGCAATTCTATCAATAGTAGGAGTTGGGTTTAGTTTAGCCAAACGACTATCATAGGCACCAATTCCTTGGGTTGTATGGTCATCGGACATAATAAAAATAATGTTGGGCTGATCGGATTGTTTTTTTTCTTTTTTACAGCTAGTTAGTAGAGTAATAGCGAATAAAAATAGAAAAGTTGAATGTTTAGTCATGTTAACTTTAACTTTTATAAAAGGATGAAACAATTTTATGAAATATGAATTATTGGTTTAAAATTAAGGAAATGTTAAGTGTATTTTTATTTTTATGATGAATTTGTTTTGTTTTTTTAGATAAACGTGTTGTGTTTGTGATAAAACATCAATTAGCTTTGAGGGTAAAATACATTAAGGATGAAAGTTATTGTAAAAGTAGGATTTATTTTGACCACTATTTTTTTTGGAAATTGTAGCAAAGGAGAAGACAATGCATTTGTTCCTCCTAAAGAACCTATAGAAAATACAGAAGAAGATAACTCGGAAGAAACTACAGAAGAAAATGAGTTGGGACAAGATGCCAATCAACCTACTTTTAACGAAAATCAAGATCCTAATACAACGGACAAACAATGGGTACAAGTTCCTGAATTGTCAGACGAATTTAATGGAACAGAGTTGGATACAGACAAGTGGTCTCCAACTCCAGAAACTTTATGGAACGGAAGTGATAGAGGTTGGTACGGATCTACCCGTTCTTTGTTTGATGCTAACAATGCTAGTGTAGCCGAGGGATATTTAAGAATTGAAGGAAAAAAATACGATACACCTCAGTACAGTCCTAAAGATGATACTTCTAAACCCGCCAATAGAAGATACGGAGGAGCTTATCTTTACGGCAAAACATATGCTAAAGAGGGTTACTATATGGAAGCTAAAATGAAAGCAAGTGGAACTGCTATGTCTGCTGCTTTTTGGCTAAAAACTCCACCAATTCCTTGTAGTAGTAATGCAAGTTTTGGAGAAAACTTAGAAATAGATATACAAGAATGTGTGGGAGTATTTACGGGAGAAAAAGGAGATGCTTGGACAAATGACGATTGGGCAGTAGACTCCAAGTGGGATCGTATTTTTCATTACAATACCCACAGACACAATGCAGGAAACTGTTATACAGGAGGAAAACAGACAAAAGGAGGAAAACTAAATTTTGATCAAAAGAACTCCGAAGCATTTCATATCTATGCAGCCTATTGGCACCCCGGAGGAGAACGTATAGACTTTTTTATTGATGGTTATATAGTAAAACAAGTTACGCCGGCCATTCCTTTTAAAGGAGAGCTACGATTGATTATGTCCAGTAATTTTTACGATTGGATTGAAGAAACCACAGCCGAAGAAATGGGGTTTAATAAACCCCTTGAAGAACGATATACTCGTTTTGATTGGGTACGCACTTGGCGATTGGAGTAGTGTTTTAGAGATTTGTGGTAATGTAAAAACATTTGTTTTATCAATCAACAGAACAAGTGCCTTAGTTCGTTTCAAGCTGTTTTAATTTTACGTTTATCAAACACAAAAAACGTAAAAATGAACAAACGATTTTATGCTCTAAAGATTGCTATCATCTTTTTGATATTAGGATGCACTTCATCATCTAACGATGTATTTGTTCCTCCTACGGACACTGAGACTCCAACAGAAGAAGAGTTTACAGGAAAAGACGATCCTACAAAACCTACTTTTAACAACAATCAAGATCCCAATCATAGTAACAAGAAATGGGTAAAAGTAACCGCATTGTCTGATGAGTTTGAAGGCGAAACGTTAGATGTAGACAAGTGGAATCCTAATCCTCAGTATTTATGGGGAAGTTATCAGCAAGACAGAGGTTGGTATGGTTCGTCTAGATCTCTTTTTGAACCTGAAAATGCAACCATTTCCGAAGGGATGTTGTGCTTGGAAGGTGAAAAATTTGATAATCCTAAATATTCTCCTCAAGACAAAACAAATCAACCTGCAACAAGAAGGTATGGTGGGGCCTATGTGTACGGAAAAGTGTTGTCTGAACCAGGCTACTACATGGAAGCAAAAATGAAAGCAAGCAAAACGGCTATGTCTGCTGCTTTTTGGTTGATGTCTGAACCCAAGCCATGTAAGGAAACACCTAACAACGGAGAACGATCGGAATTGGATATACAGGAATGTGTAGGAGTGTTAACAGGAGAACTAGGTGATGAATGGACAAAAGATGACTGGGCGATAAAATCCAATTGGGATCGAATTTTTCACTACAATACTCATAGACATTCAACTTTAGAATGTTATAATGGCGAACAACAAACAAGAGGAGGAAAATTAAATTTTGACCAAAAGAACTCTGAGGTGTTTCATATATACGGTGCTTACTGGTACCCTGATGGAAAGAAAGTAGATTTTTTTATTGATGGCGAATTTGTAGAATCAGTAACACCAGCAGTTCAGTTTACAGCCCCCTTGCGCTTGATTATGTCTAGTAATTTCTACGATTGGATTGAAGAAACTACAGCCGAAGAAATGGGCTTTAACAACCCTCTTGAAGAACGATATACAAGGTTTGATTGGGTGCGAACTTGGAAGTTAGAATAACAAAGGTAATCACAAAGTATAGGCCTACTATGTTCTTAATAAACATTGTAGGCTTTTTTTGTTTTGATAAACTAGAAACCGTTACAAAATGTTATTTTTGCTCGTATGAAATTTAAGATAGAAAGTTTAGACCCAAAGAGTAAGGCAAGAGCAGGAGAAGTAACTACAGATCACGGAGTCATACAAACTCCAATATTTATGCCTGTAGGAACTATGGGAACGGTAAAAGGGGTACATCAACGTGAGTTGAAAGAAGAAATTAACCCAGATATTATTTTAGGTAATACTTACCATTTGTATTTACGTCCTAAAACAGAAGTGCTAAAGAGAGCAGGAGGTTTGCATAAATTTATGAACTGGGATCGTCCCATTTTAACCGATTCTGGAGGGTATCAAGTGTATTCGTTGTCAGGAAGAAGAAAAATCAACGAAGAAGGCGTTAAGTTTAAAAGTCATATTGATGGATCGTATCATTTTTTTACGCCCGAAAATGTGATGGAAATTCAGCGTGATATTGGAGCAGACATCATTATGGCTTTTGATGAGTGTACACCATATCCGTGCGAATACAACTATGCCAAAAGATCTATGCATATGACTCACCGTTGGTTAAAACGCTGTATAGAACATTTACAAAAAACACCATATACTTACGATTATGGGCAAACTTTTTTTCCAATTGTTCAAGGAAGCACTTATAAGGACTTAAGAAAACAATCTGCAGAATTTATTGCTTCGGTAGAGGCCGAAGGAAATGCAATTGGAGGATTGTCTGTAGGAGAACCTGCAGAAGAAATGTATGCCATGACTGATGTGGTTTGTAGTGTACTGCCCGAAGATAAACCAAGGTATTTAATGGGAGTAGGAACACCTATCAATATTTTAGAGAACATTGCATTAGGGGTAGATATGTTTGATTGTGTGATGCCTACCAGAAACGCCAGAAACGGAATGTTGTTTACTTCTGAAGGACATATTAATATAAAAAATAAGAAATGGGAAAAAGACTTCTCTCCCGTTGATCCTGCTGGGATCACATGGGTAGATACGGAGTACTCAAAAGCATATTTACGTCATTTATTTGTTTCGAATGAATTTTTAGGCAAGCAAATTGCTACAATACATAATCTAGGATTCTACCTATGGTTGGTAAGAGAAGCTAGGAAACATATTTTGGCCGGAGATTTTAGAGAGTGGAAGGACAAAATGGTAAAACAAATGGATAAACGCTTGTAATTTTGAGAATATTAGACAGATACATACTTTTACGTTACTTAAGGTCAGTATTGTTTGCCATGTTTATTTTGATACCTATTGCAGTGGTAATAGATGTATCAGAAAAGGTAGATAAATTTTTGCGACATGATGATTTGGGAATCTTAGAGATTATTCAGGATTATTATGTGAATTTTATTATTTATTATGGAAACACCTTTTTGCCTTTAGCAACCTTTTTGGCTTGTATCATGTTTACCTCAAAATTGGCTAGTAATACCGAAGTAATAGCTATTAATAGTGCCAATATTTCTTTCACAAGGTTTTTAAGACCTTATTTTATAGGAGCTACCATTTTAGCGATTATTGCTCTGTATATGAATCATTTTGTGGTACCTAAAGGAAACAATACTAAGTACAATTTTGAGCAAACTTATCTAAAACGAAAAAAGGAAAACAATACCTATGTAAAAAACTTTAACCTGCAGTTAAATGATAGTGCTAAAGTTTTTATCAAAAATTTTAGTTTGCAAAACAACAAAGGATACAATTTTTCTTATACTGAATTTAATGGTACTAAAGTAAAGTACAAACTTGTTTCTGATAATGTAACTTGGGATGAGGTTAATGAAAATTTTATTCTAGGAAAATACAGAGAGCGTTTTGTGCTAAATGATAGAGACTCTATTAGCGATGGACAAAGTAAAAAACAACCATTAGATTTTACGCCCGAAGATTTAATTACATCGGGGCATAAATCTATGGAAATGACCTCGATTGATTTGTACAATTTTATCAAAAAATCAGAAAGAAGAGGGGTTAAAAACTTGAATGAATATTATGTAGAGCTGTATCAACGAACCAGCTTGCCAATTTCTGCCTATGTACTTACTTTAATTGCTGTTTCGCTTGCTTCTAGAAAAAAAAGAGGAGGAATAGGAATTAATTTGGCAATAGGTGTGGCTTTAATGTTTATTTATGTGTTTTTTATGAAAGTGGCCAAAGTATTAGGGTCTGCACCAGGATCCAATCCGTTATTTATGGCTTGGCTTCCTAATATAATATTTTCTATTGTAGCAATGTATTTATACATTAAAGAAAAAAAACAAGGTTAATTAAGAGCCTATTGCTTGTTGTTGTGTTTCAAATTAAATACTATCAAAAAATAATTTGAATAACTACTTTTCTTAACAATAAATTCTAATCTTTGAACTGTTTAATTTTTTAACAACCAAAAAGAATGTCATTAATCAAATCAATATCAGGAATCAGAGGAACAATAGGGGGAGAAGTTGGAGAAAATTTAACGCCATTAGATACAGTTAAGTTTGCTGCAGCCTATGGAACTTGGATCAAAGCAAGAAATAAAGACACCAAAGAAATTAAGGTCGTAGTAGGAAGAGATGCTCGTATTTCTGGAGCTATGATTAGTAGTTTGGTAACCAACACACTTATTGGTTTAGGTATTCATGTTATCGACTTAGGTTTGTCTACCACACCCACTGTAGAGGTAGCTGTTCCTTTAGAAAAAGCACATGGTGGAATTATTTTAACCGCATCTCACAACCCTAAAGAGTGGAATGCTCTAAAATTATTGAACGAAAAAGGAGAGTTTTTAAACGGAGCAGACGGAAAAGAAATTTTAGAGTTTGTAGAAAGAGATGCTTATCAGTTTGCAGAAGTTGATGATTTAGGTGTTTACACAGAAAATAAAACCTATGTAGAAAAGCATATTCAAGAAGTACTAAACTTAGAGTTGGTAGATGTTGAGGCTGTAAAAAAAGCAAAGTTCAAAGTAGTGCTAGATGCAGTGAACTCAACAGGAGGAATATTTATACCTACTTTGTTAGAAGCAATGGGAGTAGCATGTGTAAAATTATACTGTGAACCTAACGGACATTTTCCACACAACCCAGAACCGTTAAAAGAACATTTGGGAGCTATTTCTGAATTGGTTGTTAAAGAACAAGCCGATTTTGGAATTGTAGTAGATCCTGATGTGGATAGGTTGGCTTTAATCAGCGAAGATGGTTCTATGTTTGGCGAAGAATACACTTTGGTAGCTTGTGCAGATTATGTATTAGGAAAATTAGGAGGAGGAAATACGGTTTCCAATCTATCTTCTTCTAGAGCACTAAGAGATGTAACCGAAAAGCATGGAGGAACCTATACCGCAAGTGCTGTGGGAGAAGTAAACGTGGTAACTGCCATGAAAGAAACCAATACTGTAATTGGAGGAGAAGGAAACGGAGGGGTTATTTATCCAGAATCACATTACGGACGTGATTCTTTAGTAGGAGTTGCTTTGTTTTTATCGCACTTGGCAACCAGTGGAAAATCTTGTAAAGAACTAAGAGAGAGTTACCCAGCTTATTTTATGAGTAAAAATAAAATTCAGTTAACTCCAGATTTAGATGTTGATGGAATTTTAGAAGCCATGGCAGAAAAATACAAGAACGAACAAGTAAATACCATTGACGGAGTTAAGGTAGATTTTGCAAAAGAATGGCTACATTTACGTAAATCTAATACCGAACCGATAATTAGAATTTACACAGAAAGTGGTTCTCAAACAGCAGCTGATGCTTTGGCACAAAGAGCTATTGATGAAATTAAAGAAATTGCAGGAATCTAATTCAGATTCAGAGTACATAACCATAAAATTTAAAGTCAGAGAAGTATAACTTCTCTGACTTTTTTTGATTAAAAGAATCATTGAATAAAGAATTCAATATCTAAATATTAGATTGGTATCTTTGCAAGGAAATTAAACACTAAGATTTTGAAAAATTTTAAAGAGTTAGGGGCTACTCCAGAGTTTATAAAGGCCATGAAAGAGATTGGAGTAAAAACACCAACAGAAATACAAGAAAGAACATTGCCTAAATTGTTAGAGGGATCCATAGATTACATAGGAAAAGCACAAACAGGAACTGGTAAAACCATAGCTTTTGGTTTGCCATTGTTGCAAAAAGTAAATCCTAAAAAAGACGAGATTCAAGGCTTGATACTGGCCCCTACAAGAGAACTGGCTCAGCAGATAAAAAAACAACTATTTAAGCTAACTAAATATGCTCCGGAAAGAATTTTTTGTGAAGCTGTGTATGGCGGAGAAAAAATAGACATACAAATAAAAAATCTGCAAAGAACAACGCACGTAGTCGTAGCTACTCCAGGGCGTTTATGTGATTTGTTAGATCGATCGGCTATCGATATCAGTCATATAAAAATGTTGGTTTTAGACGAAGCTGATGAAATGCTAAGCATGGGGTTTTTACCCGATTTAAATCGAATTTTAAAGTTTACCACAGGAACTAAAAACACTTGGTTGTTTTCGGCAACATTTCCAAATGCTCTAAATAGTTTGGTAAAAACTTACATGAACAACCCTGTTCGTGTAGAAGTAGAGGCCAATCAATTAATCAACGAAAACATTTCTCATAAATACATTTCTACAACTTTAAATCAAAAATTAGATACATTAATTTCTTTTGTAGAAAGTAGAGGGGTAGAAAAGGGAATAGTGTTTTGTAAAACCAAATTAGGGGCTCAAAAACTAAAAGAAGAATTGGAAGAAGAAGGGTTTTCTATTGCAGTTTTGGAAGGAGATATGGGACAACGTGATCGAGAAAAATCTTTGCGTTCTTTTAAAAACGGTGCCAGTCAGTTACTAGTGTCTACAGACGTAGCTGCACGTGGAATTGATATTCCTAACGTAAACTATGTGATTCACTACCAGTTACCAGAAAAAACAGAATATTTTGTGCATCGAAGTGGAAGAACTGCCAGAGGAGGAAACAAAGGCTTGTCTTTGGCAATTGTTTTGTCTAACGAAGTAGAGCAGTTGCATCAACTACAAAAGGAGTTTAAAATTTATTTCGGAAAATATACCTTAGCATAATTGCTAAAAGAATAAAATAAAAAACTTGAAGTACCTACTTCAAGTTTTTTTACTTTATAAAGAGTAATGTTTGTTAGTAAATATTTTGTAAAACATGTTTTTTATTGAATTATACATCTATTCTATAAAATTAGTTTAGCGTATTGTTGGTTTTTTTAAGAGATGGTTAGATTTGTCTAAAAATAATAGTTCATGATTAAACGAATCAGTATCTTATTTTTTGGAGCAATACTATTCAGCTCTTGTTCCAAAGAAAATGAAGGATTTATACCTCCATCAAAAGAAATAGAACAACCTATTGATAACGAAGAATTAGGAACAGATGCTTCTGTGCCCACTTTTTTAGAAGGAGAAGATCCTAATACTAGTGCTAATACTTGGACTAAAGTAGAATTACTATCCGATGAATTTGATAGCACAACGTTAAATACTAACAAATGGGCAGTTTTGGTAAATACTTGGATTGGAAGGCCTCCAGGAATTTTTAAAGAAGATGCGGTAAGCTTATCCGATGACAATTTAAAGGTAACCAATTACAAATTGCCTGAAAAAGAAATTGTAAATGGCAACGAATATACGCATGCTGGTAGCTTAATTCGTTCTGTAAACACTGCAAAATCAGGAATGTATTTTGAGTGTAGAATGAAAGCTAGCAAAACTTTTATGTCTTCTACTTTTTGGTTGATCAATACAAGAAATGAAGGTTCAGGTTGTGATCAACGAACTACAGAATTAGACATTCAAGAAACGGTTGGGAGAATTTCAGAAACAGTTCCTAATTGGGCATCAGATCACGATTCGGGTATGTTTTCTAACACTCATAGCAGAAATAAATCTTGTGATGAAACCAAAGAAGGAAGTGCCGGAGCTAGTGTGAAGTTTAACAACAAAAGTTGGGAGGGATATCATATTTATGCAGCTTGGTGGAAAAGTCCGACAGAAATTTTATTTTTTTTAGACGGAGAGTATCAAAGTACTGTAAATCCTAAAGAAAGGTTTGATTTGCCCATGTATTTAAGAATGGTTACCGAAACTTACGATTGGAATCCTGTGCCAGCAGATGGTGGCTTAACAGGGACAACTGAAGAGCGAACTACTTATTACGATTGGGTACGTACGTGGGAGTTAAAATAACAAAGTTGTTTGTAAAGAAGTAGCTTTGTTTTGTTTAAAAAATGCCAAGAACGGTTATGCCTGTGTTTCTGTTATAGCTCAAAAATAATAGATGCGGTTATAAAAACACAATCACTTTGACTATCTTTTTACCCTAGTTTGTGTTTGTAATAGTCTAAAAATAATAAAGTACACTTAAAGTATCTTTTGATTAGGTAACCTAATATACGTTCTAAGATTTTCTTATGATTAGTTCTGTTTGAAGCACTTTTGATTGTTGTTCTTTATGGTTGTTTCCTTGCTCAATAAGATCGATGAGTTGTTGGCAGGCAATAGTGCCCATTTCAAAATCTGGTTGGTTGATAGTTGTTAAATTAGGTTCTATAACAGCTGAAATAGGATCGTTGTTAAAACCTACTACAGAAATATCTTGGGGAATTCTGATTCCTTTAGCTTTTAAATATTGCATAGCACTGATGGCAGAAGTATCGTTAGAAGAATAGATTCCATCTATTTGATCCATTTGTAAGATTTTTTTTGCGAATTCTACGCCATCATTTTCTGAGAGTTTGGCTTCAAAAATATAGTCTTCTCTAACGGGTATGTTATGTTTTTTTAATGCAGCTATGTAGCCTTCTTTTCGATTTTTGTACAAGAGAATTTTTTGAATTCCCGAAAAATGCACAATGTGTTTGCAGCCTTTTTCTATAAGATGTTTGGTGGCATTATAGCTGGCTTCAAAATCATTAATAGTAATAGAGGTATAGTTGTTTAAAGGAACAGGACGATCGTAAAAAACAATTGGACCACCGTGGGTTTTAAAATTTTCTAAATGATTAAAATCCGTAGTTTCCATAGATATAGAAATCAATAGACCGTCTACACGGTTTGATAAGAAAGTAGAAACTAGCTTTTGCTCACGTTCCAAACTCTCAAAACTCTGTCCAATAACCACATTGTAACCTGCTTTGTAAGCAGTTTCCTCAATTCCTGAAATTACTGATGAAAAGAAATTTCTTGAAATTCTAGGAACCACAATACCAATGGTATTGGTTTTTTGTGTACGCAAGTTAGAAGCTAAGATGTTTTTTTGATATCCGAGTTCTTGAGCTTTTTTTAAGATCAAATCTTTGGTTTTTTTTGAAACCCTAGGACTGTCGTTCAGTGCTCTAGAAACCGTGGAGCTGTCTATGTTTAGAGCTTTAGAAATATCGTGTATGGTGGTTTTATTACTCTTCATTCTGCTAAAAATATATGTAAATATAGGTTGGGGTTTCTTATTTTCAAATATATAGAATTGATATTTAAACCAACAATCGATTGTAGGTGTGTAAGGCTAATACATGCACTAGTGTTGATGGTAATTGTAGAATTATTTTTTAAAAGACTTATTGGGCAAGAAAGTCTATGAATAATAAAGAGATTCTAAATTAACATAGGTATGTGTTGAATTTTAAAATGATAACTAAGCTAAAAATAAAAAACATCGAGAACCTTATTCTCGATGTTTTTGTTCTTTTTGATATTTCTTAAAAATAACACTATTGAATTTCGTAAATAGCAATAGTACTAGAAACTTCGTGGGTAGCAATCATTAAGTAGTTACCAGTAGGACTATCGTCTTTATCTACAACAGTAATTCCTTCTGGAGATATGTCGTTAGCATCGTACAACCAAGTCACAAATTCAGGGTTTAAAGGATTGGTAACATTGTAAACAAGTATTCCGCTTGTTCTTTCTAATCCAACAAATAAAATAGTCTCATTTCCAATTTTTAATGTTTTTACAGCTTCTGGCTCAGCACCTTTGTCATCAGATCTACCGTCAACATCACCTTCGTCTTGATTAAAAATACTTGGAGCTAATGATAAAGTTCTTCTAGAGATTTCAGAACCAGAATCGTAAACTCTTTCCCCGTTTGTATTCCAAATAGAGAATGAACGTGCTCCGTATCCGTAGATTTGTTCGTATTTATTATCATTATCAGCATCTCCGTTTGCAGTAGTAATTTTTAAACGACCTAAATTTTCATCTTCTTGTAGCCAGTCTGCATTTGGATATGCATCAAGGTCTAGTTCAAGGTCTTTAACTCTATCCTCTTCAGAATAACCGTCGTAATCTCTTGCATCTCCCTCGTTAGCAGAAACAATGTATCCATTTCCATTTGAAGTAAAATAATCAATAGCATCAGGCATATAAAAACTTAAAACATTCCAGTTTTTTAAATTACCTGCAATTCCATCTCTATCAGATGCATCTATTTCGTTTCCTGCAATGTTAAAGTTTTTTACCCCTAAACCAACCAATGTACTAATGGTTTTTGTTTCTAGATTAACTATTGCCATACCGTTGTTTTCTTGTAATGCAATGTAAGCTGTTTTAGAATCGTCTGAAACGGCAATGTATTCTGGCTCTACATCTTGTTGTAAAGTAGCACCAGGTCCAAAAACTCTAAAGTTGTTTCCAGGATTGGTTAAACCATCAAAAGCAACTTGAGTAACGTTTTGTGTTGCAACTTCTATAATTGTTATAGAACCTTCTGGGTCTACATTATAATCATCGTTAGGTTCTCCTTCGTTAGCAGCAATAATATAAGTTCCATCAGGAGAAAAGGTAACCATATCTGGCAAAGCACCAGCAGGATATGAAGCGATCAATACTTGCGTGTCTGTATTGTAGGTTTCGATAGTTCCGTTAGCTTGTTTGTCATCGTTTTCTACAGCAATAGCTAAGACTCCATTGTGTACTGCCACAGAGTTAGGGCTTCCAGGAGCTACAGAGATAGATGTTCCTTTAATAGGGTTAGTTACGTCTGATAAATCTACCACAGAAATCTCATCTTCTTCTGGATTTACAATAAAAAGTTTGTTAGTGGAGGCATCAAAAGCAGAAATTTCGGCATAAGCTTCATCGTTTCCGTTGGTAAAAGAACCTACTTTGGTAAAGCTCATTTCAGCAACCGTTTTTACGATTTCAGCATCTTTTCCGTCGTTTCCATCAGCCCCGTCAGCACCATCTTTTCCGTCGGTACCATTAAGACCATCCATACCATCTTGTCCACACGAAATAATTGTTAAAGTCCCTAATAGACCTAGTGTAAATAATTTGAAAAACTTGTTCATTTTAATTTAAATTTTGTTTGCCACAAATAAATAGAACCAGTGTTTCAAAAATGTTAATAGCTTACTATGATAGTATTAAAGTTTGTTAATAATGTAAAGATTATATTAAGACTTTGTTGTGTATTTCTTGTATAGGGAGCCTATAAAATAAAGAAAGTGTGTAGGTGATTTTCTTAAAAAACAAAAAAGCTTTGAAATAAATCAAAGCTTTTTAATGTGGTGCCTCCAGGAATCGAACCAGGGACACAAGGATTTTCAGTCCTTTGCTCTACCAACTGAGCTAAGGCACCATGCTTAACTTAGCGGTTGCAAATATACACACTTTTTAAAGTTCTACAAACTTTTTTTAGTAAAAAATGTGATTATCTTTGAATGTAAACTAAAGGTTATATGCATTTAATTATAGATGAGGGAAATACCAGAATAAAGCTGGCTATTTTTTATAAAAAAAAATTGCAAGAGATTGTTCAAACAACTTCTGAATTGTGTGAGATAAGACTCAACGAACTTTTAGAAAGATATACAATTAATGGAGCTATTCTTTCGTCTGTTACAGATCAAACACTTACTGTTTTTAATAAACTTCCCATTGCCCAAAAAGTAATTTTAACAAGTGAAACACCAGTCCCTTTTACGAATGCATACAAAACGCCTAAGACCTTAGGAGTTGATAGAATTGCTTTGGTAATGGCAGCTTGTCAACAATATTCACAAAATAACACGTTGGTTATAGATGCAGGAACTTGTGTTACCTATGATTTTATTGATAAAGATGCGATATACATGGGAGGAGCTATAGCTCCAGGTTTACAAATGCGATTTTCAGCCATGCACCAATACACTCAAAAACTACCTGCTTTAGATGTGCCTAAAGAAAAGGTGAGCTTTATTGGACAATCTACAAAAGAGTGTTTGGAAAGTGGAGTGGTGAATGGTATGGTATTTGAAATGGAAGGAGCAATTCAACAATATCAACAACAATTTGGAAAAGTTAATGTAATATTAACTGGTGGGGATGCTAATTTCTTGTGTAAACAATTAAAAAATAGCATATTTGTCAACCAAAATTTTTTGTTAGAAGGATTAAATGAAGTTCTAACGTATCAAAATAAAGATGAAGCAAAATTTAAGTAATGTAGTCGTAGTAGTGGTAATGTTCTTATCTGTAGGTGCTTATGCACAAGAACAACAAGTTTCATCCTTACTGTCTAATTATGGAATAGGAACGGTATTTTCTGAAGCAACTATTGCCGAAAAAGCACAAGGAGGTTTGGTTGCAGTAAGCAATAACACCAAGGAGGTAAATTCTATAGCCAATCCTGCGTTGTTAGGAGATTTAAAATTGACATCGCTAACAGTATCACTACAAGCCTTTAGTGCAAATGTTGAAACACAAAGTGTAGATTATCAAACCAGTTCTTTATCAATTTCCAATTTAAGTTTGGGAGTACCCTTAGGAACTAGAGGAGCTTTTTCAATGGGATTAAGACCACATTCTGCCGTAGGATTTGAAACTCAAAACACTAGTTTTTACAATTACGCAGACGGAGGTGTAAATCAATTTTTTGTAGGATTGGGGTATCAAGTCGTAAAAAACTTAAATGTAGGTTTTCAATTTAGTCGCTATTTTGGGAAAATCGAAAAACAACAAGTTTTTAAAGGAGTGCAAAAGGCATCGGTACAAAATAACAACTTTAATGTAAAAGGAATTTCAACACGTGTTGGGATACAGTATACATATGATTTTTCTGATGCCATACAAGCCGTAGCAGGTGCTTACGGAATTTTAGGTTACGATTTAAAAGCAGAAGGAAGTTCTAGATTTTATGAGGCCATTCAGTCCGATATTAAAACATTTTCTGAAATCTCAGGGAGTGCTATTGAAAATGGTATCAACGGACAAGAAAAAACACCTTTTAAAACAGCGTTGGGGTTAGGACTTGGAAAAGAAAATAATTGGTTTGCAGGGTTGTCTTATGAGTTTAGAGATGCTGTTACCTATACGGGTAATGCATTTAACCAAACTGCATCAACAAATATTTCTTATAATTACGAAGAAGCAAGTAAAATTAGTTTAGGAGGCTATTATATTCCTAAAAAATACGCTCTAAAAAACTATTTTAACCGAGTAGCTTACAGGGCTGGAGTTAAATATGAAAAGACAGGGTTGATGTTGAACAACCAAAGTGTAAAAGATTTTGGCATAACATTTGGATTAGGGCTACCAGTGGGTAGAAGAGTTTCTTATGCCAACTTTTCTTTAGAACTAGGAACTTTAGGAGATTTTTCTGAAAACAAATACCAAGAAAACTATTTTAACCTAGGAGTAGAATTCTCTTTGTCTGATAAATGGTTTAACAAACGAGTGATTGATTAAATTAATTAATATGAAAACAAAACTAATTACATTATTTACAACTGTATTCTCAGTGTTTATTTTAACATCTGTACAAGCTCAGGATGATTGTGCTCTAAAGTACAACATGTTAAAGACTGATTACAAAACCAAAAATTACGAATCTGCACTTAAAAATTTAAATTACTGTTTAGAAAACTGTGCAAAATTAACCGCTAATATTTATATCTACGGAGGAAACTTAATCAACAAAGTATTAAAAGAATCACCAGAGAAAAAAGCAGAATTAGCAGCTTTAGGAAAAAAAATGTACCAAAAACGTTTTGAAAATTTCCCAAATGCAGATCCAGCAAAAGCACATAGTGATTATGCAGACTTTTTAGTAGATGTAGGTGGAGATAAAGAAGAAATTTTTTCACACTATCAAAAGGCCTTTGACATAGAGCCTACCAAATTAGGTGTGGGATCTATTATATATTATTTTACAGAGGTAGTAGAAAGAAACAAATCAACCAATTTAAAGCAAGTCTTTAATATTTACGATATTACTGTTGAAGCAATTGATGCTAAAGTAGATGGATACTTAGAAGAAATTAAAGATTTACACGCTAAAGAAGACGAAGGACAAACATTGTTGTCTTCTGAAAAGAGAAAATTAAAGGCTTACACACAGAACTCAACTTCATTAGGTAAGGTAAAAATCATAATGGATCAAAAAATCGAAGAGATTTCTACTTGTGAATATTTAGTGCCTTTATACAAACAAGAATATGAAGCTAACAAAACGGACAAATTGTGGTTAGAAAGAGCAATTAACCGTATGTACAAAAAAGACTGTACAGAAGATCCATTGTATGTAACTTTGGTAGGACAATATCAAGAAGTTGCTCCATCTCCTCAAGCCTCTGTATTGTATGCAGGAATTTTAATGGACAAAGGAGAAACAAACAAAGCAATTACATACTTTGAAAAGGCTATCGATCAAGAAACGGATACAGAGAAAAAAGCCAAAAACTTATTTAAAGTAGCAGATATCTTTAGAAAAAAAGGACAATATGCCAAAGCAGTTTCTTATGCAAAAAAAGCAATTAGCTATAAATCTAACTTAGGTAGAGCTTATACCTTAATTGCTGTGGCTTACCAAAAAGGAGCAAATACTTGTGGTAAAGGAGAGTTTGAAAAAAGAATGGTATATGTAGTAGCAGAGCAATACGCATTAAAAGCTGCAAGAGTAGACCCAAGTCTTTCTGCATATGCTTCTAAATTAGCTCGCTCTTTTGCTGCTAATAAACCAAATAAAAAATTAGTGTTTAACAACGACTTAGGACTAAAGTCTGGTGACAGTTACACGATTAAATGTTGGATAAACGAAACCGTTAGAGTTCCTTAATAAAGAATAATATCAATTTAAAAAGAGCCAAAGAAATGAAATTTCTTTGGCTCTTTTTTTGCTTTGTACCTAGTCATATAATAAGATTTATAATTATATCTTTGTTAAAGTTTGTAAAGCAATGCATAAAAGTAAAAAAAGATTTTATACGCCTTTGGCAGTAACTATAATTACAGCTCTGTTGTTATGGAGTTGTAAGAACTCTACCAAAGAAATTAACGATTTTTTAGCTGATAGAAATTTACCCATCGGTGTAGCAGAAAATGTAAATTTTGTTTACAAAGATTCTGGTAGAGTAACCAGACGTATGATGGCTCCCGTTTTTTGGGATTTTAGCAATAGAGAATTAAATACGTATTCTGAATTTCCTGAAGGAGTTAAGATTGTTTCTATTAATAGAGTTACTAGAGATTCTGTGACCATTACAGGAAATTATGCAATAAGCTATGACAAAACTGCTTTTTCTGAAATTGTAGGAGATGTTGTTGTAATTAATCATACAAACGGAGCCGTATTAAATTCTGAACAAATTTATTGTGATGATAAAGAAGGTGTGTATTTTACAGAAACACCTTTTACCCTTTACACCCAAAAAGATACCTTAAAAGGTGTTGGTTTTGAATCTGATAATTATTTAAGCAATTGGATTTTAAACAACACAAGTGGTGATATAACCTTAGAAGAAAATATTGAGAATTAATAAGAAATGAATAAATTTAGTAAAATTATTGCTTGGGCTTATTTAGTAGTCGGAATTGTTTTTATCATAGAAGTATTTGTAAATTGGAATATAGACAGACAAAAGTCATGGGTTTCATTACTGATGGCCGCTTTGGCAATTTTTATGTTTTTCTTTAAAAGGAGATATAGGAACAAACGGTTTGAAAAATAACTTAAATGGATTCAGAAATTATTATCATTATTATATCGATACTGTTATCAGCCTTTTTTTCAGGCTTAGAAATTGCCTTTGTATCGTCTAATAAATTTCAAGTTGCTTTAGAAAAGAAAAAAGAAGGGCTTACCTCACGCTTACTAACCAAACTAACAGGAAAGTCTTCAAAATTTATAACAACCATGTTGGTGGGAAACAACATCGCATTGGTGGTTTATAGTTATTACATGGAAGACAAACTACTTTGGTTGTTGCCCGATTCTTATAACGAATATACTTTGCTGTTGTTGGTTACCATCATATCAACTTTAATTATTTTGGTTAGTGCAGAGTTTTTGCCCAAAGCCATTTTTAGTGTATACGCCAACGAAACACTACGCTTTTTTGCCTTACCAGCCTATTTTTTTTACATGTTATTCCATGTGATTTCTAGTGCCATGGAATGGTTTTCTAGTTGGTTGCTAAAAGTTTTTTTTGGGTCTGATGAGGATGGAGAAGAATCCGTTTTTAGTAAAGAAGAACTAGGACATTACATAGACAAACAAATTGAAAATGGTGATGAAGAAGAAATTGATTCTGAAATTCAGATTTTTCAAAATGCTTTAAGCTTTAACAGTGTAAAAGCAAGAGAAATTATGGTGCCAAGAACAGACATCGAAGCTGTTGAAATTCATGAAAGAGTGCACAAATTAAAAGAACTATTTGTAAATACAGGCTTTTCTAAAATATTGGTTTACAAAACTTCATTAGATGATATTGTAGGTTATGTGCATGCATACGATATGTTTAAAAATCCTAAAACCATCAAATCTGTTATTTTGCCTGTAGAGTTTATTCCTGAAACAATGATGATTAACGATGTACTAAATACCATGATGGGAAAACGCAAAAGCATGGCAGTAGTAATAGATGAATATGGAGGAACATCCGGAATTATAACGGTAGAAGATATTATAGAAGAATTGTTTGGAGAAATAGAAGACGAACATGATAAAATTGCTTTGGTAGAAGAAAAAATATCAGAAAATGAATACCGACTGTCAGCCAGATTAGAGGTAGATTATATCAATGAAACCTATGGATTGGCTATTCCCAAATCAGAATCTTACGAAACTTTAGGAGGTTTTATTATAGAAACCATAGAAGATATTCCTGAGCAAGGAGAAGAATTTGTGATGGAGCATTTGTACATAAAAGTTACCAAAGTAAGCCACACAAGAATAGAAGAAGTGTATCTAAAATCTCATCTAATCACGGACTAATTGTTTTTCTTTAAAACAGTTAAAATTTATTTTAGGATTTCAATTGAAATTGTATTTTAGCGGACAATCAAAAAAATTAATGTAGAACATGGCAATATTATCAAAAATCAGAGATCGCTCAGGGTTTTTAATCGCTGCAATTGGATTGGCAATGCTATCTTTTGTAGTGAGTCCTAAGGATATTTACGATTTTTTTAGCAACAAAAATTCCGATGCTATCGGTAAAGTAAATGGTGAGGAAATTTCTTATAGGGAATTTGCAGAGAGAGTAGAGTTGTACAAATCTCAATCCAGATCTAATTATGGAGGTTTGGCCATAGAGAACATGGTGTGGAACCAAATGGTGAGAGAAAAAATCTACGAAATTAAGTTAAAAGAAGCTGGAATTGTTGTAGGAGAAGGAGAATTGTGGAAAGCTATTTTAGAAAGTCAGCAAGTACAAAACACACCTCAGTTTAAAAATGCACAAGGGCAGTTTAGCGAAGAGATTCTAAAGGACTATATTGCAAACCTGCAATCGGATACTTCGGATGAAGGAAAAGCCATGTTAAGAGGTTGGTTAAATTTTGAGCAAGACATTAAAAACGGATTGTTAACCAGAACTTACAATGAGTTGATTGGAATGGGAGTAGGAGTTTCTGAAGAAGAAGCAAAAAACGATTACATACTTAACAATACAAAAGTTAGTGGAGATTATGTGTACTTACCTTATGCTTCTATCCCTAATACAGATGTAAAAGTTACAGAAGACGAAGTAGCAAATTACATTAAAAAACATGCTGCAGAATTTGAAACAGAAGCGACCAGAAACTTAAAATTTGTAAGATTTCCTTTTCAAGCATCAGAAGAAGATGAAAAAGAAATTAAGGCAGAGTTGACTAAAATGATAGAAGACAAAACAGCCGTTGCAGAATTGCGTTTAGAATCTGGATTTAGAAATGCTACTGATGTACAGTTGTTTGCAGAAGAAGCAGGTACGGATTTGCCTTTAGTGGATAGATTTCAAACAGAGGGAGAAATTCCAACTGTAATAAAAGAGAACGTTATCAACGGAGCAAAAGGAGATGTAGTAGGACCTTATAAGTTTTCTAAGTACTACAAAATCACTAAAATTTTAGATACTAAAACATTGCCAGACTCTGTACAAGCTAGTCATATTTTAATTCCTTTCCGAGGTGCACAAGGTGCTCAGCCAACGATTACCAGAACTGCTTTAGAGGCAGAGCAATTGGCAGATAGTTTGTTAACGGTAATAAAAAAATCACCCAACAAATTTGGAACATTAGCAGAAAATTATTCTACAGATTCTGGGTCTGCTAGTAAAAAAGGTGATTTAGGATGGTTTGGTTACAGAAGTATGGTGCCAGAATTTAGAGATTTTTGTTTTGAACAATCTAAAGGAGATGTAGGAGTGGTAAGAACAGCTTACGGTTTTCACGTAATTCAAGTAAACGGACAGAAAAACTTTAATCAAGCTTACAAATTAGCAACCATTTCAAGAAAAATTGAAGCATCAGAAGAAACAGAAAACAGAGTCTTCCAAGAGGCTAGTAGCTTTGAAAAAGAAGTATTAGAGGGTGCAGATTTTGAAAAACTTGCCAAAGAAAAAGGATACGATGTAAGTCCAGCAAACGGTATTAAAGAGTTGGATGTTTATGTTGGTTCTTTGGGGGATAATAGAAGAATTGTAAGATGGGCTTTTGAAGAAGATACAGACTTAAATGCAGCACAAAGATGGGATTTAGATGAAAAAGGATATGCTGTTGTTATGGTGTCAGACAAGCAAGAAAAAGGATTGAAATCTGCAAAAAATGCATTTATTCAAGTAGAGCCTATTTTAATTAAAGAAAAAAAGGCTGCACTATTAAAGCAAAAAATGCAAGGAAACAACTTAAAAGCTATTGCAGATGCTAATCAAAAACAAGTTGTTCCTTTTTCTGATATTACCTTAGGTGCTCCTACAATAGGAGGAGTTGGAATTGAACCATCAGTAATTGCAGCAGCTGTAGCTAGCAAAAAAGATGCTTTGGTAAAAGATGTTGTAGGAGATAAAGGAGTATTTGCTTTGGTTGTAAAATCTAAAGAAATTCCTTCTGAAGACCAGATAAAAATAAATACAGAAAATGCAGGAAAAGCAACCCAATTGGCTGTGTCTAGAAATCTTTACGATGCGTTACAAGACGGTATAGAAATTGAAGATTACAGAGCCGAAAGGTTTTAATAAAAAACAAATAGAAACAAAAAAAGGAGGCTTTGTGCCTCTTTTTTTGTTTTAAAGAAGTCCCTACCTTTGTAAGTATGATAAATCAAGAACAGATACAAAAGTTAAACAACCGAGTTGTGAAACTAAAACAATATTTAGAGATTGATAAAAAAATGATTGAAATAAACAATCAGGAAGAACAGTCTCTAGCTCCCGATTTTTGGAACGATCCCAAAAAAGCAGAAGCTCATATGAAAAATCTTAGAGGGCTAAAAAAGTGGGTAGAAGACTATTCTAAAGCCAAAGAGTTGGTAGAGGATTTAGGAGTTACTTTAGAGTTTTTTAAAGAAGGTGAGGCAACAGAAGAGGAAGTGAATAATTTGGAAGAACAAGCGATTACGCTGTTAGAAGATGTTGAGTTTAGAAATATGTTGTCTGATGAAGGAGATGAAATGAGTGCTGTGTTGCAAATTACAGCCGGAGCAGGAGGAACAGAAAGTTGCGATTGGGCTTCTATGTTGTTTAGAATGTATACCATGTGGGCTCAAAAACAAGGATACAAAATTAAAGAACTAAACTTGCAAGATGGAGATGTAGCAGGAATAAAAACAGTAACGATAGAGGTAGATGGTGAATTTGCTTTTGGATACTTAAAAGGAGAAAATGGAGTGCATCGTTTGGTAAGAATTTCTCCGTTTGATAGTAATGCCAAACGTCATACATCTTTTGCATCGGTGTATGTATACCCTTTGGTGGATGATTCTATCGAAATAAAAATAGATCCGTCAGAATATTCTTTTGAAACAATGAGAGCCAGTGGTGCAGGCGGACAGAATGTAAACAAAGTAGAAACAGCAGTGAGATTAAGACACCATCCAACAGGAATAATTATAGAAAATTCAGAAACCAGATCGCAGTTAGATAATAAAACCAAAGCTATGCAACTGCTAAAATCTCAGTTATATGAACTAGAGCTGCAAAAGAAAATGGCTGCTAGAGATGAGATTGAAGCCAATAAAATGAAAATTGATTTTGGATCTCAAATAAGAAACTATGTAATGCATCCATACAAACTGGTAAAAGATGTTAGAACCGCTTATGAGACAGCGAATGTAGATGCCGTAATGAATGGAGATATAGATGGTTTTTTAAAATCATTTTTAATGAAATCAGGACAACAAGAAAATAACAACGAATTGTAAAAAGCATGATTACCATATACCACAATCCGAGATGTAGTAAAAGCAGGCAAGGTGTTGCTTTTTTAGAAGAGAAAAAAGTAGAATTTAAAATAATTAAATACTTAAACGAAACGCTGTCTTTTGACGATTTAAAAGAAATCATAAGTCAGCTAAATATCAAACCAATAACATTGGTAAGAAAAAATGAAACTATTTGGAAAAGTGAATTTAAAGGAAAAGAGTGGTCTGATGATGAAATTATTCAGGCAATGGTAGTGCATCCCAAATTAATAGAAAGACCTATTGTTATAAATAACGGAAAAGCAGTAGTGGCAAGACCTGTAGATAAAATAGAAGAGATTTTGTAAAAGTGTTTTAAAATTATAATTGTTATTTAGACTTATGCACAGGCACTTTATGATTCACAAACCTTATGGATATTTGTCTCAGTTTGTAAGTAGAGAAAAATTAGCTCATAAAAAAAAGTACTTAGGAGATTTGTACAGTGTTCCTCAGGGTACGATGGCTGTTGGTCGTTTGGACGAACCTAGCGAGGGTTTATTGTTGTTAACTACTGATGGGGTAGAGAGTGAGTTAGTACGATCTAAGAAATATGAAAAAGAATACTATGTACAGGTTGATGGCATTGCAGAACAAGAGCATGTGTCTAAGTTAAGCAAAGGGGTTTTGATAGGATTGGGAAAAGGAAAGTATTACCAAACTTTGCCTTGTAGGGTACAATTAATCAATCCCCCAGAAAAGTTACCACATCGTTCTAAAAAAATAAGAGACGAAAGACATGGACCTACTTCATGGCTAAGCATTACTATTACCGAAGGTAAATTTAGACAAGTAAGAAAAATGTGTGCAGCTGTTCAGCTACCAGTCTTACGTTTGATACGTGTTCGTATAGGTGCTATGCATTTAAATGACATTCCTAATCAGGGAATTTTAGAAGTTTCTGCTTTTAAAGATTAAAGAAGTTTTTTGATAGGAATCCAAATTTCTTCTTCAGAATTAGGGTCATTGTTTTTGTAATGTTTTCCTAAAACTTCAAAATGAGGTCTTTTGTCTAGCTCGTACCCTGAATTAGGTAACCACTCTGTATAAATATACTGAAATATACTAGGATCGTCACTTAGACCTTTGTAGTTAAAAACAGCATACAAACCGCCCATTAGCTGAAAAGAAGTAAGTGATGCCGGAACCTCATCAAAAGAATAGACTTCTACAGTAGCCCATTTTACAAAAGGACGATTGGGACTAAACTCCATAAAGTACAACTCATCATACATTTGCATCGAGATTTTGTCCTCAGAAATTCTATTTGGAATCTCGTCAATACATGCCATAAACTCACTCCACAATTGCTGTGTTTTATTATCCGTTAAACTCATGTTTTTAGATAAACCTACAAGTTTCTTTTCGGTTAAAGTAATAATCCTTGGCTGCATAATATAACTGTTTAGTACAGTATAAACATAAAAAAATCCGCTAGAATTAGCAGATTTTTAAGGTTTTGATTGCGTTAAGATTATGGCAGATGTTTTAGGATTTCTCTAAAATCAACAAGTTTAAAGTTTTGATTTTTAACAGTTTCATCATCTTTGTTTTCTCCATCTTGAGCTATAAAAAAACCTTTTTTAAAGTTAGAGAAACTGACAGATGTTGCATCGATACCATCGGTATCGTTGGTGCCGTCTACCCTTCCATCAACAAGAGTAAAACTTTTGAGATATTTGTGAGAAGCTCTATCAAAAACAGCGTATGAATTGTTACCCTGAGAGGATAAAATAAGGTATCCCTGACCTTTTTCTTTTTTATAAAGAGTTACACCTTCAAAATCATCTTTTAAATTTGTGTCGTTAGTTTTGGCAATAAGTGTTCTTTTTTGGTTTAAATCATTGGCATTGTATTTCCATAAAGCCACGTTTTCTTCAGCAATATAAATAGCTCCTGTTTCGTCATCAGCTACCATTCCTTCGGTAATAGAACCTACTTGAATACGCTGTGTTAGATTCCCTTTTAGTTTATTGTCAACAACAGACAATGTCCATTTTTCAACCCCACCATCTTTGCCAGAAACAAACACAAATAGTTGTTCATTTTGTTGGTACATACACAAACCGTAAATCTCTTCTAATTCTGATTTTAGAGGGCTGTGGACGATGTTTTCTAAAGTTCCGTTTAGGTTTACTTTATGCAAGGTGATGGAGTTGTTTGTTCTGTTAGAGGCCGCTACAACAGCCATTTTTTTGCCATTGATGTTTACTTGATATCTAATGTCTACATTGTTTACCTTTCCTACGGGGTAGTTGTAGCGTAATTCTCCTTGTAAGTTATATACACATAGCCCTTGTTTTTTGTTGGTTCCTATAATGGTAGATTGTTCAAGGGTGTTAGGGTGTATCCAAATACAAATATCATCAGCAGCATCTTCTTTAGTAGCTACTGGAGTGGTTTCTAGTGCAGCTTTTACAGAAAACACCAATTCTGGTTGTTGAAATTGATGCTGGCATGAAGTTAGTATACCAACAATTAGTATTGGCAAAATTATTTTTTTTATCATAGTCTCTAAGTTAAAAAAAGCCTATAACAATTGCTATAGGCTTTGGTTTGTATGGAGGATGGGTTAAAAGTTGTACTTTACACCAACACTCCAGTTTATTCCGTAAAACTCATTTTGCATAGTAAAGTTTTCAGATCCTTGGTAATATCTTAATGGTTGATTGGTTAGGTTTTTTACTTCAGCAAACAATCTTAAACCACTAATTAGTTCGTAGTTTCCGTTTACATCTAAAAACAATTGTTTATCGTAGTATCTGTCTTCTTGTGCTTCGTCACCGTATTCATCAATATAATCATCTGCAAAGTTTAAAGAAGCACGTAAGGTTAGCTTCTTGTTTTCATAAGCTAAAGAAGAATTAAACATGTTTTGTACCGCTCCTACCAATGCTAAGTCTTCTTCTTCTCTACCCTCAATTCCTGATGTTTCTGAACCTGTGTAGGTGTAGTTTAAGTATACACTCCAGTTGTTTAATTGTTCAGAGATGAAGCTCAATCTAGATTGTACAGAAGCCTCTAAACCATATACTTTTGCTTTGTCTCCATTTCTTGGTTGTGAATATTCAAAACTATCAGTATAGGCATTGTCTATATAATCGTCTTCTCTGTAGTTAAAAATAAAGTTGTCTAATTCTTTGTAAAATCCTCCTAAAGAAACAATTCCTACAGAAGAAAAATAGTGTTCAAACATTAAATCTAAGTTGTTCGCTTCTGTTGCCTCTAATGCAGGATTACCTGCTTCAAATTCTAAATCGTCAGAATTGATGAATTCGTAAGGAACCAAATCGTAGTAATTAGGACGAGCAATGGTTTTAGAATAAGCTGCACGTAAAATAGTGTTTTTAGTAAAGTTGTACTTTAGCTGTAAGTTAGGCAACCAGTTGGTGTAAGATTTGGTTTCGTTTAATGCCTGTGCATCTGAAACTTTTTCTGCTGTTTCTACATCAATTCTGTAACCTGTGTAGTCTAGTTCTGTGTTTTCTACTCTTAATCCAGCTAATACTGTAAAATTCTCTCCAAAATTTTGAGTAAGCATTGCATATACAGAGTTTACATCTTCTTGTGCTTTGTAATTTCCTGGCACAAACTCTTCTAAATCTGCTTCTTTGTCAAACAAAGACTTATTGTTTAAATCCAAGCCTCCTAGGTAGTTGGCAGGAACAAAGTATCCTAGTTTGTATTTGCTACCTGGTCCAAAATCGCTTAAAGTTTTGTCTTTAAAAGGTACATTTGTTAAATCTTCAACAGCATCATACTTAAAAAAGTCGTTATCTCTTAGCTTATTTTTTTGTTGATATTTGTATCCTGTTTTGATTTTGTTAGCAAAAAATCCTGTTTCGTTAATTGGAAATTCAAAATCAGCTTTAAAGCTATAATTTTCTTCGGCAGTCCATTGATTTTCTTCAGTAATTTCGTCCAATTTAAACAAAGAAGGATCGTTGTAATTGTAATTAGAAAACACCATAAGAGGTGATTTTGTGTCGTTTAAATTTTGTTTTAACTGAGTTTCGTCTAACACATAAGCAATGTATCTTTCGTTAGGTCTTGCTTCCGAAGCTTTAGAATAACTAGCTTTCCAGTCTGCTTTTACAGTACCAAATAAAATATGCTCTCCGTTTAAAGCAAATTTTTGAATTTGTTGTTCTTCTAAACGTGCATCTTTCTCTGTTCCTCCTTTGGTTTCTCTTGCTATTTCTGCATTGTACAAACCAGGTCTGTTTTCGTTTTCTTCAATGTCCTTAATTTCAACTCTGTATCTGTTTTCCCAGTCTTTTCTATTATTTAAAACTCCGTGGAAATAAATAGAGTTTTCGTTGTTAAACTTGTAGTCTAAGTTTAAGGCAAGACTTTGTCTTAGTCTGGTTAAATCGTAACGTCTAATATCTTGATCGGTAACTACCATTTTGTCATCATCGTTTTTGTCCCACTCAAACTCCACGTTGTCAGAACCAAATTCATTGGTTTGAGAAGAAGCACTTAACACGGCTCCAAATTTGTTGTTAAAAAAACGATCTGCCAAAACTACAGAGAAGTTATGAATCAACCCATCTTTTCTAATAGGGTTTTGTCCGTAAGCAGCTGTTGCTGTAATTCTTCTTGCATTAGCTGCACGAGTTACTAAGTTTACAGAACCACCTATAGCATCTCCTTCCATATCTGGTGTTACCACTTTATTTACCTCAACTGCTTGTACCATGTCAGACGGAATTAAGTCCATTTGTACGTTTCTATTGTCCCCTTCTGCAGATGGAATTCTTTCGCCATTAAGAGTTACAGAGTTCAACTGTGTAGCCAATCCTCTAATAATAATATTTCTTGCTTCTCCTTGATCATTTTGTACAGCTATACCAGGCATACGCTTGATAGCATCTCCAATATTGGCATCGGGAAATTTACCTACTTGATCTGAAGCTACAACATTGGTAATGTTCATGTTGTTTTTTTGCTTGTTTAGTCCTTTTGCTTGTCCTTTTCCAATACTTCCTTTTAGTACAATTTCATTCAAACTGTTTACATCGGCTTCTAGTACAAAATTAACAACGGCAGAATTGTTTTTTAACACAACGTTACTGCTTTGTGATTTAAATCCTAGGTAAGAAGACTCTACCATATATTTAGTGTCTTTTAATCCTAAAATGATAAAATTTCCATCAAAGTCAGTAATTGTTTTTGTGTTTAAATCTGTTACTGTAATAACAGCTCCTGGTAAAGGCAAGTTGTTTTCGTCGGTAACTTTACCTCTAATAATTCCTTTCTGAGCAAATCCTATCAAAGTACATAGAAAGAACATGCTCGTTAAAATCCATTTTTTCATTGTTTAGTTTTTAAGTTTTATGCCTCAAACTTATGTAATCTAAACAAGTGTTAATGTTAGGCTATCGTAACCAAAAAATCAAAAAAAGGTTGATAGAAAGTTAATCTAAAGTTAGACTAGTATAAACTGTACTCAAAGCAATAGATTAGGTTTTTGTAGATGTTACAATTTATTAACATCTGCAAGAACAGTGTAATATAATGATAAGATTTTTCTAACTTGGAGTTCTATCTAAGAGATGAACTTAGCCACAAACAAACAATTTCCATGGAAAAATATAACAATAGTAGAAGAAAATTTATTCAAAATGCTTTAATGGCTACAGGAGGGGTAATGTTAGCTCCTAATTTTATAAGTTGTAGTGACGATGATGTAGCCAACGGAAAAATAGATACCTCAGGTTTTACCAATGTCAATTTTACACAAGGGGTTGCTAGTTTTGATCCTACAGATTCTAAAGTGATTATTTGGACACGTTACAGCCAGTCAAACAAAGAAATTGTTTGGGAAGTAGCCACCGATGCAGCATTTACAACCATCTTAAGAAGCGGAACTATTGTAACCGAAGCAAACAGAGATAATACGTTAGCTGTAGAGCTTACAGAATTGGAGGAAAATTTAAAATTGTACTACCGATTTATCAATAAAAAAGACAAAGAAGTTTCAGTAACAGGAGAAACAATTACATTGCCAGTTCAGGCAGAAAGTATCAAACTAGCTATTTGTTCTTGTTCTAATTATCCTGCTGGATATTTTAATGTATACAATGCTATGGCAAACTCTGAAGCAGATATAATAGTCCATCTAGGAGATTATATTTATGAGTATCAAGCAAATGGTTACGGAACAATAGGAGGATTGAATCGTATTCACGAACCAGCACATGAAATCGTATCATTAGAAGATTATAGAACAAGATACAAACAGTACAGGTCGGATGAAGATTTGCAGTTAGCTCATCAAAAAAAGCCGTTTATTTGTGTGTGGGATGATCATGAAGTTGCTAACGATACGTACAAAGATGGGGCAGAAAACCATTCACCAAGCGAAGGCCCTTTTGAGGTAAGAAAAGCATCTGCCCTACAGGCTTATAGCGAGTTTTTGCCTTTTAGTAGATTGGAGGCTGACAATCAGGAACTAATATACAGAGCCTTTAACTTAGGAAATTTGGTGGATTTATTTATGTTAGATACCCGCGTTATAGGGAGAGACAAACAACTTAATATTTTTGATTATTTTACTACTACTGGTTTTGATGCCAATGCTTATACAGCAGCTATTTATAAACTTGATAGAACTATTTTAGGGAACACACAGCGCAATTGGTTGTTAGATCAGTTGCAAGGAGCAACGTCTAAATGGCAAGTCCTAGGACAACAAGTGTTAATGGGAAAAATGGAAGTGCCAGCAGAAATGCTAACCGCTTTTGGTTCTGATAATTTTACAGAAATACTTACAAATTTGGTGGGGTTAAAAGCAAGGTATTTACAAGGAGATCCTACTTTAACTCCACAAGAAACTGAAAGAGTGCTAACCGTTTTTCCTTACAACTTAGATGCATGGGACGGCTACCCTGTTGAAAGAGAAATTATTTTTAATGCTTTAGGCGATAAAAAAATTGTAACCTTTGCAGGAGATACTCATAACGGATGGAGTAGTACACTTAAAAAAGAAGACGGTACAGAAGTAGGAATAGAAATTGCTACATCAAGTGTAAGTTCACCTGGATTTGAAGTCTATACGGGTTTAAACCCTGTAGATGTAGGAGGATTTCAGCAAGCATTAACCACCTTAATAGACAATTTAAATTATTTTAATGCTTCTAAAAGAGGGTTTGTATTAACTACTTTTACACAAAACGATGTAAAAGCAGAGTGGAATTATGTAAACACCATAGAAAGCAAAAACTTTACTGCCGAAAAAGAACATACAATTACTTATTCTTAAAAAAAATAAATTACAAATAAAAAAAGATT
>NZ_AFPK01000033.1 GCF_000220525.1 Ochrovirga pacifica
AACGGGTTGCATATGCTGGATTTTGGGCAAATTGAAAGATAATTTTTCAGCCAAGACCAAGCTTTGTAAAAGTAGAAAACTAAATGTTAGAAACAAAGCCCAAAATCGAGCATATGCGTTGTTGGTTTTAGGTTTTTGCGTTTCTACTGTTGTACGGTTTCTACCAAATCTTTCACGATGCTACTGATTCTATTCACGCCGTTAAGATTAGATTTCAGTGCTGCTACAATTCTTTCAAACATAGCTTACTGAAAATCTACACGTTTCAGCTTTCAATTTAGCAGAGTTACTTTTTTAAATTTTAAGTTTTCCGATAATTTTTCAGCAAAAAAATAAATTTTCGGATATAGAATTTTCAGAGATGCTACGCTTTTTCAAACACGCAACTACAGATTTTTTCACGCAGTAACTTTCAATTCAGCATTGTTACGATTTATTCAAACACGTAGCTACTGAATCAATTCACTCAATTTTAATGTTTGGGAATTTTTTGGTTCAAACTTAAAA
>NZ_AFPK01000032.1 GCF_000220525.1 Ochrovirga pacifica
ATGTTACCAGAAGAGTAATGAAAATTTATTCTGGTGTAATAGACAACCTTACTCAAGAAAACTTAGATGGTCTACGTAAAAGTGAAAAGTCTGTAAAGAAACTAAATACAGACATGGAATCGTTACGTTCCAATGTTTTCTATTTTATCAAGTCTTTAAACGATCAATCGGTAGCCGCTAGTAAATTCTATATTGTAGCCTTAGAATATATTCAGGACGTTGCACAATCGGTAGAATACATTAGTAAAATTAGCTACCAACACGTACACAACAATCATAAAAAATTAAAGAAAGAGCAAATTCAGGACTTAAAGAAAACCGAAAGAGAACTGAACCATGTTTTTGAACAGATGCTTACCTTCTTTAGCAATAACGATTTTGATAAATTACCTGAACTGATAGAGAACAAACAAGTGCTATTAAACGATGTTTCTAAATCTGTAGAGCAACAAATCAACAGAATTAGAACAACAGAAACTTCAGCAAAAAACAGTACGTTGTATTTTGGAATTATTTTAGAGACCAAGGATTTAATCAATGCTTTGGTAAACTTATCTTCTCATTACCAAGGGCATTATACAGAAACCAAATCTATGATTGAAGAGTAAATTGAATTACAAAACTCTATCCATAAAAAAAGCTCCATTCTAGAAAAGAATGGAGCTTTTTTTTGCCCATATAGTAAAAAATGTAGTTTATTACACCAACACTTCTTTTATTCTTTTTACGGCTTCTCTTAACTGTGCTTCAGAAGCTGCATACGAAATACGAATACAAGTTGGAGCACCAAAAGCCTCACCTGTTACCGTTGCTACGTTCGCTTCTTCTAACAACAACATAGAAAAGTCTGTTGCATTTTGAATCTCTTTTCCTTTAATTGTTTTTCCGAAGAATGCCGATACATCTGGAAAAATATAAAACGCTCCTTTAGGTACATTTAACTTTACTCCCTCTATTTCTCCTAGCAACTCCAACATCATGTCTCTACGTTTTTGGAATTCGTCTACCATGTATTGAATTCTAGAAACAGGCTCAGACAAAGCTGTAATTGCTGCTCTTTGTGCAATACAGTTGGTACCCGAAGTAATTTGTCCTTGCATTTTTGTACACGCTTTAGCAATCCATTCAGGAGCTCCAATAAATCCAATTCTCCACCCTGTCATTGCAAAACCTTTTGCCAATCCATTTACAGTAATAGTTCTATCGTACATAGATGGAATAGCAGCAATACTAAAGTTAGGAGTTCCGTAATTGATGTGCTCGTAAATTTCATCAGAAACAATGTAAATATCTGGGTATTTTTCTAACACTTCAGCCAAACCTCTATAGTCTTCTTCTGTATATACAGTACCACTAGGGTTGTTAGGCGAATTAAAAAATATCAACTTTGTTTTTGGCGTAATTGCTTCCTCTAACTGTGCAGGTGTGATTTTAAAATCTGTTTCTATAGTTGATGGTATCTCTGTATACGTGGCCCCTCCTAAAATAGATTGAGCCGAATAAGAAACCCAATAAGGTGAGGGCAACAAAACCTCATCCCCTGGATTTAACAACACTTGGGTAATGTTAGCCAACGATTGTTTTGCTCCTGTAGATACTACAATTTGACTTGGTTTGTAGTCTATATTATTGTCTCTTTTAAACTTTGCACAGATTGCTTCTTTTAAATCTGCATATCCATCTACAGGACTGTAGGAATTGTAATTATCATTAATAGCCTGAATTGCAGCTTCTTTGATATAATCGGGTGTATTAAAATCTGGTTCTCCCAAACTTAAACTAATAATATCTTTTCCTGCAGTTTTTAACTCTCTTGCTTTAGCAGCCATTGCCAAAGTAGCAGATGCTGGTAAGCTTGTAATTCTGTCTGATAATTGTTGCTTCATTTCTAAATTCTATAATAGTTTATCCTAATTGAGGTTTTTTTCCTAAAATAATTAATTGGTTTACATGTGCTTTAAAAGCCTGAACCAAGGTCTCATATTCGTGATAGGGCAGTTGAAATTCTTTGGCTGTTTTCTTTACTATTTTTGCTAAATCTCTGTAATGTACATGCGAGATGTTGGGAAAAATATGATGTTCTATCTGAAAATTCAATCCTCCTAAAAAAAATGACACCCATTTATTTTGCGTGGCAAAGTTAGCGGTTTCTGACAATTGATGTGCAGCCCATGTTCTTTTTTCTTTGTCTAATTCTTGTGGCATTACTACTTGCACCGCATCGGTAATGTGTGCTAACTGAAAAACAGTACTTAAAATAAAACCTGCTACGTAGTGCATTACAAAAAAGCCTAAAAGCCATTGGTACCAAGTTACAGGCAAAACCAACAAAGGCAATACCACCCAAAACAAATAATATACAATTTTAGTAAGAATAAGCAAAGTCCACTCTTTCTTTGGATTCAGTTCTCCTTCTCCACTTAATCCTTTACTTAAATATCTTGGAGTTTGTCTAAAATCTACCACCAAAGCCCATTGTATGGTTAATAAGCCATACAAGAAAAAAGCATATATCTTTTGGTATTTGTGCATTGGTTTCCACTTTTCGTATCGAGACAATCGAATAACTCCATGGATATCAATATCTTCATCCAAACCTTCTATATTGGTATAAGTATGGTGTAATAAATTGTGCTGTACCTTCCAGTTGTATACATTTCCCGCCAAGATATAAATGCTGTTTCCTAACAACTGATTTACCCACCATTTGCTAGAAAAAGAACCATGATTACTATCGTGCATTACGTTCATTCCTACACCAGCCATTCCTAAGCCCATCAATACGCACATTAGCAACCGTAAAGGGTTAGACATAGGTACTATAAGCAATAAAAAATAGGGCACAAATAACAAAGCAAACATTAAAAAAGCTTTGCTATACAACACCCAGTTTCCTGTTCTCTTTAGGTTATTGTCTCTAAAATAATTATTAACTCGTTGATTTAAAGTCTTAAAAAAGAGGTTGTTTTTGTCTTTGGTAAAATTTACTTGTTGCATTTGTTGTATGGGTAGCTATGACTTCAATATACAAAATAACTGTTTTTTGCTCAGATTATTTTAGCTTAACGCTAAGAAATTTAAGTTTTTAACACTTTTATAGCTTTTGTAAATCAATACAAACATTTAGATTAAAAATCCTTACTACTTATTACGTAATTAAAGCCTTAAGTCAATACATCAATAGTCTGCATTTACAACCTGATTTCTTATACCTTACAAAATTTCCTTTGGATTGAATTGTGCTACTTTTAAAATCATTTTACAAACTTTAAAATATGGTTTTGTAGACTCTTCATTTGATTTATTACCAGGACCTCCTATTTTATAAGTAATAGAGTTAGAGTAATTACCAAATTCTATACTACATTGGTAACCATCAATTAGCATGTATTCAAAATTTTCTGATAATTTGTAAGGATTTAATTCTGCTATGGCTTTAGTTATACCGTCATAATCCTCTTTTTTTAGAGTCAATCTCTTTTCAAATGTGCTATATGACCATTGTTGTTCTTCTGATGATGCTTTTGATTTTACCAATACCTCTACTTTGTCACGAAACTTTGTCAACTCTACCGAAACAGAATGATACGGTATTCTAGATGAATGAGCAAACTGAAACTTAACATATAGAATTTTATTAGAATCTATTTGTGCAAAAGTTTTTGACACAAAAAAAATGCAAAAAAATAATAATATCTTTTTCATTGTTTCTACAGTTTTATTCTATGTTTGTTTAAAGATGGCTTAGATTCCTAATCCTAATTATCATCTTGATTATTAAAATTTAAATCAACACCTACTCTCAAATATACTCAATCACTTATAAAAGAAGCATAAAAAAATCACAGAGGTTATTTAAACAAAATTATGTTTCCCTTTTGTGCCTTTTTTACAGCTAATTACCTCCATTTTATAAGCAAAAACAAACACTCTAAAAAACAAATTTGTGACACATCCTGACACACTGTGACACACGCTGACACGCTCTGAAACAAACTGACCCTAATTGACACAAAATTTCGATTTTTAAGGGGTTTTCTTCGAGTCTTGTTCGGATTTTGTTCGGAAACGGCTTTGGGTTATTTTTAAAAAATGGAGGTTTTTGAAAGCAATGTCGAACCAATCTCGAAAAAAACCTTTTTCAAGCCATAACATCTATAAACTGCATCTACAATTCTATTCCAAAAAATAGAAAAATCACACTGAAAGAACAGAACAACAATTTGCTTAAAATACGTTACTTTTGTACTACTATGACAACAGCACTAATCCTAAAATATTTTCCGAACTTAAGCCCTACTCAAATAGAACAATTTGAAAAGTTAGAAAGCTTGTACAAAGAGTGGAATGCACAAATCAACGTAATTTCCAGAAAAGATATAGACGAATTGTACCTAAAACATGTATTGCATTCTTTAGGAATTGCCAAAGTACAAGTTTTTAATCCAGGTGCTAGAATATTAGATGTGGGTACTGGGGGTGGTTTTCCTGGAATCCCGTTAGCCATTTTGTTTCCAGAAACTTCTTTCACTTTGGTAGATTCGATAGGAAAAAAAATAAAAGTAGTACAAGAAGTGGCTGAGGGAATTGGTCTAGAAAACTTATCTGCACACCATATGCGTGCGGAAAAAGTACAAGGTGAATTTGACTTTATTGTAAGTAGAGCAGTAACAGCCATGCCCGATTTTGTAAAATGGATTAAAAAGAAAGCAACTAAAAAACAACAACATCAGCTAAAAAACGGAATTTTATATCTTAAAGGAGGAGATTTAACCGAAGAATTACGCGACTTCCCTAGTCACACACTATATCCTCTGACAGATTACTTTACCGAAGATTTTTTTGAAACCAAAAAAGTAGTACATATTCCACTAAAATACAAACCTACTGCCATATGAAAAAAGGGTGGTTTCTGTTATTCCTTATCGCAACCTTATCAAGTTGGTCTCAAGATTCTAGTTTTGTAGATACTAAATACTTAGAAGATCAAATTTATTTAGGGGTGCAATACAACAGCATTTTAAGCCCTAATAACAATATAGACAACAACGGAATTCCTTATAGTTTTCAAATAGGTTTTTTAAAAGACTTGCCCATCAACAAACAAAGAAACATAGGGTTTGCATTAGGTTTAGGCTACAACTTTGACTTGTTAAGACCCAATATTACCATTAAGGACAACAACAATAAGCTACAGTTTGATATTGACAACAGCTACGAAAGTTACAGGTATACGTTGCACGGCTTAGAAGTTCCTGTAGAATTTAGATGGAGAACTTCTACGGCTAGTAAATTTAGCTTTTGGAGAATTTATACAGGTGCATCTTTGCTTTACAATTTCAGCAATCAAGTGGTATTAAATACAGGCACAACAGAAATCACTTATAAGCAGTTAAATGCTTTTAGAAAAATTGCTTACACTGTATACACTTCTATTGGATATGGTACGTGGAACATCCACTTAAAATACCATCTAAGCTCTCCTTTTACAGCCCATACAAAAACTAGCAACGGAACATCTCTAGATTTTCATCAGCTAAAATTGGGTGTAATGTTTTATATTCTATAGCACAAAGCTAAACACTATAGGCAGCAATATACCTACAGTTAACCCCATGTATATTTCTTTTAGATTGTGTGCCTTTAGGTGCAATCTTGCCGTAGCCAAAGCCCCTAACAAAACCAACAAAAGAGCCACTACCAGGTTGGGATATTGATAATGCGCTCCAAATACCAAAACAAAACTAAGCAACCCTGCCATTCCCAGCATGTGTAAACTTACTTTTACCTTGTTGTACAAAAACAACCAAGCAATTACTAGACCTACAGCGGTTGCATAGGCCAAAATCGTTAACTCTCTTAACTGCCAAATGCTTTGTAGTACTTGAGCTAAAAACAAATAATTAAAAATCATAATTAGCACAGGAAACTTACGTTCTTCTACCGTTTTGGCATCATTGGTTTTTACATGTCCTGTTAATCGCAACACGACCAAAGTTAGCAAAGGCACCAAAAACGTTCCTCCTAACACAATAAAAAGCACCATGTATTTTTGCATAGCTGATAGCGGAATTGGTAAAGCTTGTAAATACCAAAGTGTTCCGTAGCTGGGCAACAATACAGGATGAAGAAGGTAAGAGAGTATTTTGGATACTTTTTGCATAAATTATATTTCTTTTCTAAGTCTAGCAACAGGAATATCTAGTTGCTCTCTGTATTTAGCAATAGTTCTTCGGGCAATTAAATAGCCTTTTTCTTTAAGAATTCCCGACAACTTATCGTCTGTTAGTGGTTTTTTCTTGTCTTCTTCTGCAATTACTTGTTTTAAGATACTTTTAATTTCTTTGGTAGACACATCTTCTCCTTGTTCATTTTTCATAGACTCAGAGAAAAATTCTTTTACCAGTTTGGTACCGTACGGAGTAGCACAATACTTGCTATTGGCTACACGAGATACTGTAGAAATATCCATGTTTATTTTTTCTGCCACATCTTTTAAAATCATCGGTTTTAATTTACTTTCATCACCTGTAAGTAAATATTCTCGTTGCATTTCAATAATAGCATTCATGGTTACCAGCAAAGTTTGCTGTCTTTGTTTAATGGCATCTATAAACCATTTGGCAGCATCTAGCTTTTGTTTGATAAACTGAACAGCATCTTTTTGTGATTTGCTTTTGGTCTTAGATTCTTGATACCCTTTTAACATATTGTGGTATTCTTTAGACACGTGCAACTCAGGAGCATTTCTAGAATTTAGCAATAGTTCTAACTCTCCATCTGCAATTCTAATCGTAAAATCAGGAACTATTTGCTCTGCTATTTTGGCATTGCCCACAACAGAACTCCCCGGTTTAGGATTTAGCTTTTCTATTTCTTTAACGGCTGCTTTTAATTCGTCTTCGGTAACTTCGAATTTAGACAGCAATTTTTGATAGTGTTTTTTTACAAAAGCATCAAACGACTGGTCTAGTAGTTGAATGGCCAATTCTACCGAATGAGTTTGCACTTTATTTTCTAACTGAATTAACAAACACTCTCTTAAATCTCTAGCTCCTACGCCTATCGGATCTAATTTCTGAACTACATCGTACAAAATATCATCTACTTTGTTTTCATCGGTAAAAATGTTTTGGGTAAACGCCAAGTCATCTACAATATCAATAGTTTCTCTACGTAAATACCCATTTTCGTTAATGCTTCCTACCAAAAATTCTGCTATAGCATACTCCTCATCACTCAAAGAAAATGTGTTTAATTGATTGATGAGTGATTGGTGAAAAGTTACACCTCCTGCATAAGGAATGTCTTTTTCTTCGTCATCTGAAGAATAATTATTGGCTTGCAATTTATAATCAGGTATGTCATCATCACTTAAATAATCATCAATATTGATGTCATCTGCCTCGATGCTTTCGTTCCCTTCTTGATCGTATTCGCTGTAATCTTCGTCTAAAGCATCGTATTCGTCCTCTTCTTTCCCAGATTCTAAGGCTGGATTTTCTTCTATTTCTTGTTTCAGTCTTTGTTCAAATGCTTGTGTAGGCAATTGAATCATCTTCATCAACTGAATTTGTTGCGGAGATAATTTTTGGGATAATTTTAAGTTTAAGCTTTGTTTTAGCATACGTTGTTATCTGTTCTAGTGCCTTTACCTCTAAAGTAGGCAAAGTATGGGTTAGAAACAAACATCGGCTCATCAAATTTAATGCCACGGTTAACAAAGTTTCATAAACCCCTTGTTATCAAACAAAAAAAAGGAACATCTATACTGACATTCCTTTCTCTATTTTGGCTATAAGTTTTACTTTACCACCAAGCTGTATTGTGGAGTTGGGTTTAAAGGACAAAAATATACGTATTCTCCTTTTTTTAAAGTTACTTTTTGAGTGCTTTCTGTAGTGTTGTTTTTTACCAAAGAAGTTACATAAGCACTTTTTATATGATGTGCTTGATCTGTTTTTCCTTTAGGAGCTAAAACAAAACCTACATCGTGACCCACTTGTTGGTTGGTAATTTTAAAGACATAAGTCCCCTCAGACAAAGTCAATCCTTTTTCAGTAAACTCTCCTTTTGTTTGTGCTAAGGCTACTGTTTTTACTTCTTGAGCATTGGCTGTAAATACAGTTGCTAGTGTGATTATAATTCCTAAGATTAAATTTTTCATGATATGATGATTTTTACTGTTTTTAAAGATTTTATTTATACCAATTCTTCTGATTTTACTATTGGAAAATCAATCTCTGTTTCTGCAATATGATTTACATAGTTGGTTAAGGTGTTTGCAACTACATTCAGCACTATTTCTAAAATTTCTCCATCGTTGTACCCAGCATCTTTTACCGCTTGTAAGCTAACCGCACTAACTTTACCTCTGTTTTGGGTAACTTCTTTAGCAAAAATTAACCCTGCTTGTTGTTTGGCATCTTCGGCTAGTGCTTTTCTACTAGCAGTTAATTGATCTGAATTCAATCCATTTAATTTCCCTATGGCAGTATGGGCAGACAAACAATAGTCACAATTGTTTGCTTGTGCAATGGTTAAAGCCAATTGTTCTCTAAACTTATTGCTAAAAGTTCCACTGGCAGACAATTCTCCTAAAGACAAATAACTTTTTAAAGTAGCTGGCGAGTTTCCAAAAACTTTGATTAGGTTAGGAATAAACCCTAATTTTTTCTCTACTGCATTAAACAAATCTTTAGCTTCTCCTGTAGTGGTTACCGGATTTAATGTTTCAATTTTTGTACTCATAATTTCTATTTTTTAAATGATTAATTTTTATTGTTTCTTTTGAACACTACAAAGATGCAACCGATACTAGCCTGAAAAAATGGACAAAAGTTCCTAATAGTTGGACAGGAAAAAGAATCTTAACATTACAAGAATGATGCATTCACCCAAAAAAACAAGTATAGATTCCTAAAAAATAAATATCTTACCCCAAAACTAAACACCTAATCATGGCAGCATTACTACTTAAAATATTTTTACCACTATCCTTAGCAATCATTATGTTTGGAATGGGAATGACTTTAGTACTGCAAGACTTTACCAATGTTTTTAAACAACCCAAAGCCGTGATAACAGGGCTTATCAATCAAATCATTTTGTTGCCTTTACTTGCTTTTTTACTTGCTCTTTTATTTCATTTGGATGCTACTATGGCTGTAGGAATTGTAATTCTAGCAGCTTGTCCAGGAGGCCCCACAAGCAATATGATTACACAAATATGCAACGGAAACATTGCACTTTCGGTAAGCTTAACAGCCATTGCGAGTTTTACCAGCATGATTACCATTAATCTTCTTGCTTCTTTTGCATTAGATTTTTTTGGATCTGACTTAGAAAACACCTCTATAAAACTTCCTGTACTAGACACTACCTTACAAATAATGACGATTACTTTGATTCCTGTTTCCTTAGGAATGCTGGTTCGTAGGTACAAAGCAGATTTTGCAGTTGCTATGGAAAAACCCATGAAAATTGCTTCGACTTCTATTTTTATTTTGATTTTTATAGGGATTATTGTTACCAATCTGAACATTTTGGGAGATGCTTTACTAAGAGTGGGCCATGTAACCTTAATACTGAACTTAGCTACCATTAGCTTGGGATATTTTATAGCAAAATCTATTAAGCTAAGCTATAAAGATGCTATTGCCATAGGGATAGAAGGAGGAATTCAGAACGGAACCCTAGCCTTTGTAATTACAACCTCTATTTTAGAAAACATAGAAATGGCCATTCCTACTGCAGCTTATTCCGTATGGATGTATGTAACTGCAAGTGTCTTAATGTGGCAATTAGGTAAAAAACACAAAAAAGTAGCTATCGGATAATTGTTTCGTTTTCTTTCCTAAACTGTAATGGAGATTGTTGTACAGCCTTTGTAAAAAAACGAGAAAAATAAGCAGCATCATTAAAACCCAAATCATAAGCAATTTCTTTTACAGGATTTGATGAATATTTTAATTGCCTTTTGGCTTCTAATAAAACTCTGTTCTTAATAAAGTCGCTAGGTGATTCTACGCCCACTCTCTGAAAGTTTTTAGTCAACGACTTGGGAGATAAGCCCAGTCTATTTGCATAATCGGATACTTTGTGTAGCGATTTAAAATTCATTTCTACCAAAGTACTAAAGTCTTTAAAGAGCTTGGTTTCTACATCTGTTTTTACAGAAGCTTGCTCTTTCTGAATTCTAACAGATACTATAATAAATTGTTTCAGATAGGCTTGTAGCATATCGTGTTGAGCGACTTCATTACGCTGAAATTCTTCCATCAAACTATTCATAATAAAATGGAGCTTTTGCGTATCGCTTTTACATGGTTTTACAAAAGGAATTTCGTATACATTATTAAACAAAACCCCATTGCAAGCAACAGCTTGATCGTGAGTTTGTATGCAGTAAAAATCTTTGGTAAAAGTAATTTTATAAGCCTCTTTGATTTGCTCACTAGCTACACTAAACACCTGTCCGGGCGATAAAAAAAGCAACACATTGTCTTGAAAATCGTACGTTTTAAAATCTATGTGATAAGTTCCTTTTCCTTGCTTTATCCAATAAATGCTGTATCCTAGTACTTGCTCTGGTTGATTAAAAACACAAGCAGCTTGAAAAGCTACCGATTGCAAAGAAAATAGATTCTTATAGGTATAGGTTTTAATATACTGTAAAGACATTCTGTAAATTTTTCTTGCTGTCAGTCGAAAAAACCTTACAATGTTAACAATCGCTTTAAATATTCCCTATATAATTGCTTAGATCTTCGTCTCGTTGCAATCCTATTTTTTTTCGAATTCTGTGTCTTGAAATATGCACACTGTTTACCGAAATATTCAACAAGCGAGCCATCTCTTTACTATCAAACTTAAGTTTTATTAAGGCACAGTGTTTTTGTTCTGTAGGTGTTAGTGTACTGTGTTTCTCTCTTAATCGCTTATAGAAATCGGTATTTACCTCGGTAAATCTTAAATTAAAGCTTTCCCACAAATCTTTATTTCCTCTAACAATTTCTTTCTGAACTTTTCTATATGTTTCAGGAGCTTTTTCTTTTAACAGATCTAATAATTTGTCTATATTTTTATCCTTTTCTATCAGCTGCAATGCGGAAACTGTTAACTCTTTGCTTTTGGTTTCTACTACTGCATTTAACTTTTCTTGCTTGTGTTTTATATTAATGGCTGCATTTTCTTTTTCTACCTGCAACCTTTTTACTTTTGCTTTGTGATAAAATAAAAATAACAAACCTATCAAACTTAATAGAATAAAGCCAATGACAAGAATTAGCTGTAATTGTAACCGTTTTTTCTTTTCTATAATGCGTTCTTGTTCTTGTATGTGTGCATCTTTTACCAATAAGTTTTCTTCGTATTTATTTTTTATTTCAAACAGTTCGTCATTTTTTATGTTTCGCATATCAAACAAGCTATCTATAATTTTACTAGAAGTTTCTAAGTAAGCATATGCTTTACGAAGTTGATTTTGCTGCTTGTACAATGCAGCTATTTTTTGCAGTACGTGAGTTTTTAAATCTCCATGAGTTTTTACTTTGTTAACTGTATATAAGCTTTTTTCGTAGTACATAATTGCTTTAGAAATTTCTTTCTTTTCTGTATACAAGTCTCCCAAAAAAGAATAAACAATCACTAAATAATTCATGTTGCGTTGCTCAAACAAATCCTTAGCTTTTAGTAATAAAGGCTCTGCTTCGTTCAGCTTTTTTTGCTCTAAGAACAACTTTCCACGCTCTGCATATACAAAAGGATTTTCTTTGTTTTTATTAGGATGTATTTGTTGTATATAGGTACAAGAGTCTAAATACTTCTCGCTTATTCTGTACTGTCTTGCTTTTCTATACTGAACAGCCAAACCATAATAGTTTTTAGACAATTTATTTAATTTTCGTATTCTGTTTTGCGTTGAATCTTGTTTGATTAGTGTTAAGGCTTTTTTCTTATACTCAATTGCCTCTCCTTCTTTTCTATAAATCCCATACAGCACCCCCAACTCATAATAAATAACTGCTAATTTTCTTTTGTCGTTTGTAGCTGTTGCCAACTCCAAAGCTTTCCACAAAAAATCATAGGCCATGGCATACATTTCTTTATCAAGATACTCGTCCGATTTTTGAATATAATCATCAATCAAAAGAAGCGTATCATTCGTTTTAATTTGCAACGAATCAATTTGTTCTTGAACTAAAAATCGCTTCTCCTTGTCTAAAAAAGTTACCTTCTTTAGATTATCATTTCCTAAAACTTTAGCCGTAAAAAAAGCCAAAACTGTAAAAACACACAGACATCTTTTCATAAGTCGCAATTTATGCTTTTTTATCGACTGCTAAGGCCAACAATAAGCAAATACTGGACATAAACTATAAATTGTAAAGTTATTGTAAAGAGATCTAGAGGAACTTTTTGTGATTTTACTCCTATTTTTGGAGGTGATACTATTCTAAACAGCCCAACCTATTTCTTAAAATTTTATACACAAGGTTGGTAAAACTAAGAACTAACTATAAACAATTATACCACCATGAAAAAACTTCTTTTTCTACCATTCGTTCTATTGGCTTTAATGATTTCTTGTTCCCAAGAAGACGAAGAAACTTTTGTACCTCCTACCGAAGAACAACCCAATGATGAAAATCCAAATGAAGAAGAGGAAGAAGAAACCCCAACAGCATGTTACATTACCCCTAAAGACGGACTTCTTATATTAGAAGGAGAAAGCTTTAATTTAAAAGGTCAATGGAGAACTGTTAACGACGAGAGAGCTTCAGGAGGAAAATATATTGAATATATTGGACCGAATAGCTATCAACAACAAAACTTAGCTAACGAAATAGACATTAAGTTTTACATTCCTGCTGCAGGAGGTTATCGTGTAAAATGGTTTATGAGACAGCCCGAAGAAGAAGCAGGAGGAGATTTAGGTAACGATGTTTGGATTTATTTCCCAGAAAATTTGGGTCGAGCATGGGTAAACAACCAATCTAAAGTATTAGAACATTATGAAAAATTTGTAAGCAGAAGCGACAAAGACGGTGAATTTGCTTTTGGAGGTGCTTTGGATTTACACAACCCAAAGTCTAGCTCTTGGCTTACTGTATCTTTTCCAGATGCTGGAGAATACACACTAAAAATTTGTGCAAGATCCAAACACCTACAATTAGATAAAATGGTACTGTCTATAGGATTAGACAATGACACTGTTGCTGCTACTTCTAAAACCGTAACAGAATCTAATACCTGCGATTAACACTGAAAAAAACTAAATTTATGAGAATTTTCCTTTTTGTTTTTCTATGCATTTCCTTTAGCACATCTGCACAATTTATAAACTACAACCAACATAGAATAGCTTGTAGTGCCGATGGTAATGCGCAACCCGATTTGGCATACACCGGAAAATACAATTATGCAGACCCCGATGATTGGGGAGCAACACCTGCTGCATTGGCTATGTTGGCCAAAAAAAAATTGCAAAACAAACTTGTGCATTTTTCTTACAACAATTTTATGCCATCACCTGCACACACTACTGTAAGAAATTACATGAAAGAAGGTGTAGAGGGTTCTATAGAACGCTGGAACTTTGACCCTACTGTGTTTTTTGATGTAGGTACACACAAAAATCAAGCAATTGAACATTTGCAAAAGGAACTAGAAAAATCATCGGCAGAAAACCCTTTGTTTTTTATCAACATGGGACCTTCTGAATTTTTATACCAAGCGGTAAAAAATGTCGTCAAAAACAACAAAACAGCAAGCTTAGACCATGTTTACATTTTGTCGCACAGCAACTATAACGATCATCACCTTAGAAGACCCAATCATCACACTATAGAACAGGTAATTTCGTTAAGTGAAAACCGATTAAAATTTAAAAGAATAAAAGATCAGAATAAAAAAAACATCCCAACAGAAGGATGGAGTTCTTATCATGATTGGTCTGTGTGGGATTGGCTAAAAAATCATCCCAATAAGGATATTGCATGGATTTGGACTTGTATGAAAAAGCACAAAGAAAAAAGAGCCGATATTTCGGATGCTGGAATGGTCTATTATCTACTTACTGATGATGACGATGGAAACCCTTCTAAATTCAAAGCTTTTTTAGGAAATCAAATAGAGGTTGATTAGTAAATACATCAACCTCTTTCTTGTTTTTGCTATTTTTATCTTAAAACAAGAATCTAAATTTATGATGATTAACAAAAGTTTATCAATCAAAAAATAGTTTTGTTAACAATCTTACTACTTTTGTTCGTCATTTTTCTCTAGTGACTATTTTTTTGTCTAAGCGCTTTCTAACTTGTTAATTATTAAGCAAGTGATACTACTTTGGTATATTTTGTGTTATTTAGAAAAACATTATAAACCAAACCTACCTAAATATGAAAATAGGAATCCCTAAAGAAATTAAAAACAACGAAAGTCGTGTGGGCATGACCCCAAGCGGTGTTTTTGAATTGGTAAAAAACAACCACAAAGTGTTTGTACAATCTACTGCTGGACTTGCTAGTGGCTTTTCGAATGCCGACTACCTAAATGCTGGTGCAGAATTGCTAAACAACATAGAAGAAGTATACGCTATGTCTGAAATGATTGTAAAAGTAAAAGAGCCTATTGAACAAGAATATGCTTTCATAAAAGAGAACCAAATCTTGTTTACTTACTTTCATTTTGCTTCGAATCAAAAATTAACCGAGGCGATGATTCAACAAAAAGCAATCTGCATTGCTTACGAAACGGTAGAAGACAAAGACGGTAGCTTGCCTTTACTAACCCCCATGTCTGAAGTAGCAGGTAGAATGTCTATACAACAAGGAGCAAAATATTTAGAAAAACCAATGATGGGACGTGGAATTTTACTAGGTGGCGTTCCTGGTGTACCCCCTGCTAAAGTCTTGATTTTAGGAGCCGGTGTAGTAGGGATACAAGCAGCGAAAATGGCTGCTGGCCTTGGAGCAGATATTACTATTTTAGATATAGATGTGAAACGTTTGCGTTATGCAGCTGATGTTTTACCTAGCAATTGCAACACACAATATTCTAATGAATACAATATAAGAGAAAATGTAAAGTCTCATGACTTAATTATTGGAGGTGTATTGCTAAAAGGTAAAAAAGCCCCCAACCTAATTACCCGAGACATGCTAAAAACCATGAAACCAGGAACTGTAATTGTTGATGTGGCTGTAGACCAAGGAGGATGTGTAGAAACCACGCGACCAACCACACATCAAGACCCTGTTTATATAATTGACAATGTGGTACATTACTCTGTGGCCAATATGCCTGGGGCCGTACCTTACACTTCAACTCTTGCACTTACCAATGTTACTACTCCGTATGTCATAAAAATTGCCAATATGGGCTGGGAAAATGCTCTAAATAGTGATCCAGGACTACACAAAGGATTGAATATTGCCAACGGAAAAGTAATTTACAAAGAGATTATAGACAGTTTTAAAACTATTGAAGCCTAAATAAAAAGCACTTCTTTTTCTGAAGTGCTTTTGTTCTAATTAATCCTTAATTCTTGCCCTATACTTAAATCATTGTTTTGTAAATCATTTATTTGTTTGAGTTCTAGAACAGTCAGTCCAAATTTTTTAGCAATAGAATACAGCGTATCTTTCTTTTTAACAATATACACTTGATTTTGATTTCTTTTTTTTCTTAGTTTAAGCACTTGATTTTTATGAATGATGTTATCATCTAAATCATTCCATTTTTTTAGCTCATCAATACTTACGCCATAGGTTCTAGAAATACTATACAGTGTATCGTCTTTACCTACTATATGCATACCATTTATAGGCAATACAGCTTTGTTTACTTTAGTCGTATTTGTTGTTACCACTTTTGTAGGCTGTGAAGTTTCCTCTACTACTGCTACAGTTTTTACTTTTCCTTTTAACACAATTGCATCATATGCATCCAAATTGTATTTTTCTATATAGGTAACCAACTTTTGTGGATATTTTGGATCGGTAGCATACCCTGCTTTTTTCAACCCTTTTGCCCATCCTTTGTAATCGTCTTCTCTTAGTCTAAACAAGCTTAAATAACGAGACCTTGTAACCAAAAATGTAGAATGATCTCTGTAAGATGTAGCTGCATACTCGTACTTTCTAAAGCACTCTCCTTTTTGGTCGTCATCATGGTAAACCCTTTTCCCTGTCCATCCTCTGTGGCATTTAATTCCAAAATGATTGTTAGACTTGCTAGCCAAAGTACTGGTACCACTTCCCGATTCTAAAATACCTTGAGCCAAGGTAATACTTGCTGGAATTTTATACGTTTGCATTTCTTCCATAGCCAAAGGTGCAAACTCTTCTATATAATCTAACGTTTTCTGACTTAAATACGATTTGGTGTTTTTCTGAGTATCTTTAATCACCTTTTTTACCTCTTTAACCGTTTCCCTGGTCGGTGTTACCTTAACCTCAGTATCGGCAGGAATATTTTGTTTTGGGGTAGTTTTTGCTACTTTTTTACTAGATCCACATGATGCTAATAAGCCAATAGCGACAATTACAAATATTTTTTTCATATAATTAAGGGTTTGTTTTTTTGTGCCAGCCGTGTGTTTATTCCCGCAATGCCCTGCAGTCCTCCTGTGTGAATAGCCAACACTTTACTTCCTTTTTTAAGTTGATTTTGTTCTATTTCTTTTAACAAACCATACATCATTTTCCCGGTATAAATGGGATCTAAAGAAATTTGAGTTTGTTGTTTAAATGTGTTGATAAAAGTAACCAATTCTTGGGTGACTTTTCCATAACCTCCAAAATGATATTCTTTAAACAACGTCCAGTTGTTTTTATTTGGCTGTAACTTTAACATTTCCTCTTGTATCCAATTTCCCTTTAAAGCAGGATACACACCAACATTTTGATATTTTTTAGAAGCATTGATAATTCCAGTTACAGTTCCTCCCGTACCCATTGCACAAGCAATGTGCGTAAAACAATCATCACTTGATGTTAATATTTCTTCACACCCTTTAATTGCCAAAGCATTGGTACCTCCTTCTGGCAATACATAACTATTTGGATACATTTCTAACAAGCCCTTTATATATGCTTCTTGATGTTTTTGCTGATAAGCTGCTCTAGAAACAAACAAAAATTCCATTCCAAAATTGGCTGCCTTTTGTAACGTTGCATTTTTACTAAGAGTTTTTGATACATCTTCCCCTAGTTCCTCTCCTCTTATAACTCCCAAAGTACCAAATCCATATTCTTTTCCTGCGGCAGCAGTAGCCAAAATATGATTGGAATATGCTCCTCCAAAAGTCAACAAACTTGTTTTGCCAAGCTCTTTTGCCTTTTGCAAATTGTATTTTAATTTTCGGAATTTATTGCCCGAAATAAAAGGATGCAACAAATCTTCTCTTTTTACAAACAATTCCACTTCTTTTTCTTTTAGAAGAGGCAAATGAATTTGTATGTTTTTAGACTGCATCGGCTCTAGAAGTTTCTTAGCAATTCCATTTATAATTTATATCTGATAAATTTAATTAAGCTTGTTTAGAAGCTATTTCTTCATCTAGCTCAAACAACTCTTCCATTAACTGATCTAAACTATTTTTTTTGTTCTGATACGTTTCAAAAAAAGTTCCATCGGCAGCGTGTTTTTCGTAATCTTCGGCCAGTTGAGCATCCATTTTTTCTATTTCTTTTTCTAAATCAGCTATCAGACGTTCTATCTTGCTGTACTTATTCTTAACTTTCTTAAGCTCTTTTTCTTGTTCTCGGCTTAGTTTCCCGGTACTTTTTTCTTTATTCTTTTCTGATGCTACAGCTGTTTTCATCTCAGCTTCTCGCATATTTTCTAATTGATGTGTCTCTAGAAAATAATCTAAGTCTCCTAAATATTCTTTAATTTTTTGATCTTTAAAATACAAAACCTTTTGTGTTAGTCCTTGTAAAAAATCACGATCATGAGAAACCAAAATCAAAGTTCCCTGAAAATTTTCTAAGGCTTGTTTTAGCACATTTTTAGATTGAATATCTAAGTGGTTGGTCGGTTCATCCATCACCAAAACGTTAAAAGGCTCTAACAACATTTTACACAAGGCCAATCGGTTTCGCTCTCCACCACTTAGCACTTTCACTTTTTTATCTACCTCTTCACCTCTAAATAAAAAAGCCCCTAACATATCTCTTACCTTAGCTCTATTCCCATCATTGGCTGCATTTTCCATGGTTTCTAATAACGTTTGTTCTCCGTCTAAATGCTCTGCTTGGTTCTGTGCAAAATAACCAATCTCTACATTATGTCCCAATTTTAAATTTCCCGTATAAGAAATTTCTCCTACAATCATTTTTGCTAAGGTAGATTTTCCCTGGCCATTTTGCCCCACAAATGCAATCTTGATTCCTCTTTCAATTTGTAAGTCTACCTGAGACAATACTTGTTTGGTTTCGTAATTTTTAGATACATTTTCCGCTTCTACAACTACTTTTCCGGGTTCTTTAGACAAAGGAAAACGCACATTCATTACCGCATTGTCTTCACCATCTACCTCAATTCTTTCTACCCTATCTAGTTGTTTAATTAAAGACTGTGCCAAAGATGCTTTGGTTGCTTTGTATCTAAAACGTTCTATCAGTTCTTCTTTTGCTTTAATTTCTTTTTCTTGATTTTTTTGAGCCTGCAATTGTTTTTCTCGAATTTCATCACGCAGTAATAAAAATTGAGAATAAGGCTTTTTATAATCGTAAATTTGACCTAAAGAAATTTCTATGGTTCTATTGGTTACATTGTCCAAAAACATTTTATCATGCGACACCAACACTACGGCTCCTGCATAGTTTTTTAAAAAGCCTTCTAGCCAAATAATAGACTCTATATCCAAATGGTTCGTTGGCTCATCCAGCAGCAAAATGTCGTTGTTTTGCAACAATAACTTTGCTAATTCTATTCGCATTCTCCAACCTCCAGAAAACGTATCTGTTAGCTTGTTAAAGTCTGTTCTTTGAAACCCTAAACCTTGCAACACTTTTTCGGTTTCTCCTTGGTAGTTGTATCCTCCTAACAATTCGTAACGTGTTGTTTTTTCTTCCAAATCATGAATTAGACCTGAATAATATTCGCTTTCATAATCTGTTCTTTCTGCCAACTCATGATTAATTCTAGCAATCTCAGTTTCAATTTTTTTTATTTCTTCAAAAGCTTGGTATGCTTCTTCTATGATGGTTCTTCCTGGTATGAAATCGATATCCTGACGTAAAAAACCAATCTGTATGTCTTTGTCAAAAGCCAACGTACCTCCGTCACTAGGCAAATCTTTGGACAGTACTTTTAACATGGTAGATTTTCCTGCTCCGTTTTTTCCTACCAACCCTACTCGATCTCCTTTTTCTAGCTTAAAAGTAATCCCCGAAAACAAGTCTGTTCCGTTAAATGTAACGGTTAAATTATGTACGTTTACCATATGTAACAATTGTTGCTTATATCAGAATAAATGGAAGTATATTTGTAGTATTGTACAAATACATAACTATTTTATCTCTTTTTTGATGAGACAAAAGTACCAAAATAAATACATCATGCTTAACAAAGGAAACAAACTATACAGCATCTTTACCTCTAAATGTCCACAATGTCATGAAGGAGCTTTTTTTGAGAACAAATTCTCCTTTAATATTTTAAAAGCTACAGAAACTAAAGAAAACTGCCCCAACTGCGGACTAAAATACATGAGGGAACCTTCGTTTTTTTATGGTGCCATGTACGTGGGTTATGCCATTAGTGTAGCAATTGCTGTAGCTTTATATATCATCAGTGCAGTTTTTTTTGGCTTAGACATGAAACAAAGTTTAATTGTAATTGCTTTAGGGCTTTTTGCTTTGGCTCCATGGAGTTTACGTCTGGCTCGTGTCATTTGGATTCATCTTTTTATTAAATACCAAAAAGACAAAAGCCAGCGAGTAAAATAATCACTATTCTACAATTTCTCCTTTGTAGATTTTTACCACAAAAGCTTCAGTTAATTTTAAGTCTTTTAGAATTAACTGAAACTCTTGAGCTTTTTCTAAAGTGCTAAAGTTTCCAATTACGTAGCAAATCAACCCATATTGATTTTTGATTTTTTTAATTCCTGATGAGAATTCTACATCAAATTTTCTGTAAGCCCCTATCTGAACTCCATATGTCATCACCTCTTTTTCTGCATCTTTATTAGCCAACTGTATTTCTTTTGTTACTTGTTTTGCTGTATCTTTTTCTGTTTTTTCTATAGATGATACTTTTTTAACAGGTGTACTTACTGTTTCTATTTTGTTTGTCTTTTTAGCAAACAAAGCCCAAACAACGGCTGCAATAAGCAACAAAAACAACACGATACACAAAGCTATTAAAGCTCTAATTTTAGCATTTTGTTTTTTTAGTTGCTCTAGGTAATTGTTATTCAGCTCATCTAATTGAGAACGTTTCTGTTCTAAATTATCTATCTGATGGTTCAGACTATTTACTTCTTCATCGCTTAAGAAAGGCATAATTTTGTGCGTTTTAATTAAATCTTTGAATATCTATTTCTTTAGGTAAAGGTTGTTTGTTTTCTAAGTGTTGGTACAGTTGATTGGCTATGGTAGGAGCAATCATTACTCCTCTAGTTCCCATTCCGTTAAAAACAATGGCATTTTTATATTCTGGATGTACGCCTACCAAAGGTCGACGGTCTTTTACTGTGGGTCTAATTCCACCAAACTGACTGATAACTTTATAGGGTACATCAATCATGGTGTCTAATTTTTCTAGCAATTCTTTTCTACCTTTTTCTGTTGCCTTTACCGTTTTGTCTGTCCAATTAAAAGTGGCTCCTACCCAATACTTATTATTTTTCATAGGCAACAAAAATAACGTAGATTTTAGTTGCGAGGTTAGTTTAAGCCCTGGTGCTTCTATATACAACATTTCTCCCTTGGTTCCTGTTAATGGCAAATAACTGAAAAAAGGATTTTTTTTCAAACCAAAACCTTCAGCAAATACAATTTTTTTTGCATCGATATCTCTGTAATTAACTCCAGCTCCATCCAGCTTTAATTCCTCGTGATTCATAGAGATATTAAGAAAAAGACCCTTCTTTTTTAGATAGACAATATAATCATCCAAAACTTTTTTTATCAATACCCTTCCCGTTCCTTTAACCTGACCAAATCCTTCATAAGAAATCACTCCTTTTTTAGGTTCTTTGCTAATTTTAGGATTTAAGTATTTCTCTAACAAAGGATTGTCACAAGCCATAAACCAATTGTTTTGATCTTCTACATTTTTAAAGACTTTGTAAGTATCAAAATAGGTTAGATAGTTATTTCCTAATCTTTTTTCTAAATCTTGATAAAAAGGAAATAAATTTTGCAATTGCTCATCGGCATTCCAAACAGGTGTAAATCTTTTTAAGATTACTGGATTAAAAACACCCGCTGCAACACGCGATGAAACCTGAGAGGAATCTTCTAGTACAATAAAAGAGTGCCCATAATCTTCTAATACTTTTGCCATAGCCATCCCAGCCAAGCCAAAACCTACAATGATATAATCTACTTGCATATTACAAATTTACGATATTCAAAAATGAAATTAACTTATTAATTATGAGTATATTTGAACTTAGAACAGGATTATTTGATTATTTTTGCATTCTTTTTGACCTATGAAGAAAAAACTTACCATTAAAGACATTGCTAAAGAGCTAAACGTTTCTATATCTACTGTTTCTAAAGCCCTTAACGATAGCCACGAGATTGCAGAAGTTACCAAAAAACGTATTCAAGCCTACGCAAAAGAATTTAGATACAAACCTAATTTTAATGCGCTAAGTCTAAAAAACAAAAAAACAAAGACCATTGCTGTAATTATTCCAAACATGCTTAAGTATATCTATGCACAAGTATTTAATGGTATAGAGCAAGTTGCAAACGAGCAAGGATACAAAATTATTACTTGTGTTTCTAACGAAAAGACTAGTAAAGAAAAAGAAATTCTAGACATGCTAACCAATGGTAGTATTGATGGATTTATTATTTCCCCTTGTCTAGAAACTAGCATTAACAAAGATTACATGCATTTTCAAAATGTTATAGAAGAAGGCTACCCAATTGTGATGTTTGATCGTGTTCCCAAAGAACTAGATTGCGATAAAGTAATGATTAAAGACCATAAAGCTACTTATAACGCAGTAGAGCATTTAAAAAACACAGGATGCAAAAACATTGGTTTTATTTCTACCAATAAAAAACTAGGAAGTACTAAAAAAAGAAAAAAAGGATACATAAAAGGGCTAGAAGAATTTCAGTTAAACATCAATGAAAACATCATGATAGATTTAACAGAATACCATTACAAAGAATACGAAAAAATTATTACTCCTATTTTTGAAAATAACCATATAGACAGTGTTATTACTACCAACGAAGCCACAGCCATTGCAGCTCAAAAAGTAGCTCAAAAACTAGGTTATTCTATCCCCAACAACTTCTCGGTAATTGCATTTTCTAACGGTATTTTAGCAAGGCACGCAAGCCCACAAATGACCACTATCAGTCAACATGGAGAAAAAATGGGAGCAAAAGCAGCAAAGCTATTGATTTACAGAATTGAGTGCGAAGAACAGACCCCAGAATACGAAACTAAAATTATTAAGACAGACTTGGTGATGCGTAATTCTACCAAATCTTTTTTAAAACTGAATTATAAATAATTCTTTATACCTTAACAGTTTTAATCTATTGCTTTTGATTGCCATAACCAGCACCTTAGCGTAACTTTGTACAAAAGATTAGAACTTATGAGATTTCACACAAGAAAATGGGTAAAACCCGAAGATTTAAATGCCAACGGAACTTTATTTGGAGGAAAATTACTAGCCTGGATTGATGAAGAAGCTGCTTTGTATTCCATCATTCAACTAGAAAACAGTAGGGTCGTAACCAAGTACATGTCAGAAATTAACTTTATGAGTTCTGCCAAACAGGGAGACATTATAGAGATTGGAATAGAAGTAGAAAAGTTTGGAAAATCATCGCTTACCTTAAACTGCGAGGTTAGAAACAAAATGACTCGTGAAACGATTATTAAGGTAGACAATATTATTATGGTAAATTTAGGCGAAGATGGCAAACCCAAACCACACGGAAAAACAGAAGTAGAATTTGTAAAAGACCGCTTAAAAGCCGAAAATACCGCAAACT
>NZ_AFPK01000031.1 GCF_000220525.1 Ochrovirga pacifica
CATGTATTTTTCCTGAGCTTTCGGCAATAACATCACTAATACTATCAATGGTAGCTTTTCTTTCTATCTCTAATTCAATTTTTTCTTCAACAGGAGTTTTGTCTTTTTTAAGGTAGTTTTTACTAAGTAATACAAAGATAAAAGTTAATAAAATACCAACAGTAAAGATGTTTCCTAAGTAAATTAAATAAGCAATAACTGCCGAAGCAGTAAAAGCTACCAAGGCCGTTAAAAACCAACCACCTATTACGCTTAGTACTCCTGCAATTCTGTATACAGCACTTTCTCTTCCCCAAGCTCTATCTGCCAAAGAGGTACCCATAGCCACCATAAAGGTAACGTAAGTTGTAGATAAAGGTAATTTTAAAGAAGTTCCTATAGAGATTAAGATTCCAGCAACTACTAAATTAACAGAAGCTCTTACCATATCAAAAGCAGGCAAGTCTTTAATATCGGTTCTGTTAAACTCAACCACAGGTTTGCTAAACTTTGTGTTGATAACTTCTAGTGTTTTGTTAGGAACTATTTTAGTGTACAAGTTGTTGATGCTAATTCCTGCTCTTACTACTGCTCTTGATGCAGAATTAGGTTTAAACTTTTCGTGTCCTTCACCTTGTCTTGAAAGGTTTACACCTGTTTCAATAACCAATCTCGCTTTTTTAGAAAACCAAAGAGTTACCACCATAATAGCACCTGCTAAAATCAGTAACAAATCGTTCGACGGTACTTTTTTTGCCAAAATCCCCATAGATAATTGTTCGGCAGGTAAACCAGAAGCTTGCCAAGCTTCGTAAGAATTCCAGGCAGCAATGGGCACCCCAATAAAGTTTACCAAATCATTTCCTGCAAAGGCCATGGCTAAAGAAAACGTACCTATTCCGATAATAATTTTTAAAACATTGGTTTTAAAAGCACTAATTAATAAAAAGGAAATAAGTGTCCAGATTACAAAAGCAATCCCTATAATTTCTAGTGTATTGTTGGTAATTACGTCTTTTAATTGATCGTAAATACTAGAACCTTTTAGTCCTTTAATCACAATAAAATAAGTAATTGCTGTTATAGAAAGACCTCCAAAAATTGCATTGATGTAAGTAGGTCTTTTTTCGATGTTAAAAGAATAAATCAATCTAGAAAAGAACTGTACAATGGCACCCACACTAAATGCCACCACTACCGAAAGTAATATTCCTAAAATAATTGTTACCGCAGTTTTGTGGTTAATGTAAGACCAAATGTCTGCAATGGTTTGGCTATCGTTTCCTAAAATTTTAATTACAGAAATGGTTACGGCAGAACCAAGCAATTCAAAAACTATAGATACGGTGGTAGATGTTGGCATTCCTAAAGTGTTAAATACATCTAAAAGGATAATGTCTGTAATCATAACAGCCATAAAAATGTACATAATTTCGTTGAACTGAAATTGGCTAGGAATAAAAATTCCCTTACGAGCAACTTCCATCATACCACTAGAAGACAAAGCCCCAGCCAGTACACCCAAACTAGCAATAATCATAATTTTTTTGATAGGAATTGCTTTAGAACCAATTGCGGAATTTAGAAAGTTAACCGCATCATTACTAACCCCTACAACCAAATCAATAATTGCTAAGATGGCCAAAGCAATGACCATCAAAATATAAATATCGTTCATTTATCGTTTATTTTAAACGGTACAAAAGTATTCAAGTCTAGCGGTGTTATTGTTAAGTTAATATTACTTTTTTTTCGGCTTTTTCAAATTTTGTATTCCATATTCAAAACCCAACAAATAATTTTTACTTTTAAGCAAACAATTTACTCATGGAAAATTTTACCGAAGAACTAGATTTGATAGCATTGTTCCAAGAATATTTACCTCTAATTACCGAGTATACGGTAAAAATTACCATTTCTTTGGTAATTCTTTTTGTAGGGCTTTGGTTGATAAAACGAATTGATGTTTGGGTAATTAATGCGTTTCAAAAGTCTAAGATAGAGTTGTCTTTGCAAAAGTTTTTGTCCGATTTATTGAACTGGGCTCTAAAAGCATTGCTATTGGTAACCGTTATGGGGCAATTAGGTATTGCAACCACTTCTTTTGTGGCCATGTTAGGAGCAGCAGGTTTAACCATTGGATTGGCTTTGCAGGGAGCTTTGGGAAATTTTGCAGGAGGTGCTCTTATTATGCTTTTTAAGCCTTTTAGGGTAGGTGATTTTATAGAAGCTCAGGGAGAATCTGGTAGGGTAAAAGAGATTCAGATTTTTGTAACCAAAATAGTCACCTTAAAAAATCAGTTGGTTATTTTGCCTAATGGTCCTTTGTCTAACGGAAATATAAAAAACTATACAGAAGAAGGAAGGTTACGTGTTGACTTGGTGATTGGTGTTGCGTATGAGGCAGATATCCGTCAAGCAAAAAAAGTATTAGAAACTGCTTTAGCTACGGTTCCTAATGTGTTAACATTACCAGCAGCAAGTGTCAATGTTCTAAATCTAGGAGATAGCTCTGTAGAACTAGCTGTTCGTCCTTATGCACATCCCGACGACTATTGGCAAGTGTATTTTGATACGTTAGAGGTTTGTAAAATTGCTTTAGACGATGCAGGTATTAAAATTCCATTTCCTCAAAGAGAGGTGTATGTACACAATCAATAAAAACTTACTTTTTAGATGGGGTAACAATAAAATCTTTCAGATAAAAAGGTTCAAAATAAGCAACGTCTTCAAAATCTTTGTTTATAAATTTAGCATAAGACAAGGCACTCATTTCTTTAGCTGATGGAAATTGGTTTTCTATAAATATAGCATTTGGATGTTGAAGAACTTCTTTGCATTTATCTACCGCATCACCTACAAAATAAATAGGATGATTGTCTAACAGTTCTCCATAAGAGTTTTGGTCTATAATCTCGGCTTGTACCTGGCGTTTAAATTGATGGTTGTTTGTAAAAATGGCAGCATATACTTCCATTCTTCTAGCATCTAAAATAGGAATAATAAGCCCTTCTTTAGGTTTTACAGTGTTTGCTAAAACTTGCAAAGTATGTACTGAAATTAAAGGAATTTCTGCAGCATAAGCCAAACCTTTAGCAGCAGATACTCCAATTCGTAAGCCAGTATAAGACCCTGGCCCTTTTCCTACAGCTATGGCATCCAAATCAGTAACTTTTAATTGGTGTTCATTCAAAAGTTCTTCAATAAACACATGTAGTTTTTCTGCATGAGAATATTGTCCGTCGTTTTGCTCTTTTAAGGCAATGCATACTCCGTTTTTAGAAATGCCAACCGAACAGTTTTTTGTAGAAGTTTCGAGATTAAGGATAAGTGCCATGATCTAAATTTTGGCAAAGATACTTTAAAGAATTTTATTTTAAGGATGCTCTTCTTTTAATAAATAGATATACACAGGGTAATGATCACTGTAGCCACCCGTGTAATTTCCGTTGGCAAAACTCCTTTTAGGACTGCCTTTGTATTTTCCTGTTTGTAGAGTCATATAGCTAGGGTTATAGATTCCTGCTTTGTAAAATCTAAAATCTTTAAATTGATTATTTTTTGACAACAAACTCCCAGTAAATAATATTTGATCAAACAAAAACAAATCATTTCTATAGGTAAGTGTGTTGTGCCCTTTTTCGAACATTTTCTCGAATGGATTAAAGAGTTCTTTTGTTTTGGTTTTCTTTTTGGTTTTTTCGGTCTTTAAAATTTTCTTAAAGCTTTTATTGTTGGGGTTGTCGTTAAAATCGCCCATTAAAATAATTTTAGCATTGGGGTCCTGTTGCTGAATTTCTTCTACAATTTGTAAATCTCTAAAGGCAACATGTTCTCGTAAAAAACTACTTTTTTTAGCTCCACCTCGTCTAGACGGCCAATGGTTTACCAATAAGTGAATTTTTTCGTTGTTTAAATAACCACTAACCAATAAAATATCTCGTGTGGCTATCTTAAAACCGTCTTTGTACAATTCGGCATCGTGGTTTTGACTAAAGATAGGAGTAAATACGTTTTTTAGGTAAAGCAAACCTACATCAATTCCTCGTTGGTCAGGAGCATCAAAATGAACGATGTCGTAAGGAAATTTGTTTAAAGGAGGTGTGGCTATTAAATCTTCTAATACCGATCGGTTTTCTGCTTCTGCAATTCCAATAAGTGCTGGAGGAGATGGATTTTGCTCTTTTCCAATTTCTGAAAGTACAGAGGCTAGTTTCTTTAGTTTGTCATAATATACGTAGCTTCTGTTAGATTTTAGTTCCATCATTGGGCTTAATTCGTCTTTCTTGTCGGGGTCATTAATGGTATCAAAAAGGTTTTCTAAATTATAGAAAGCAACCGTTTGTATTTGATATGATTTTTGCCCAAAACTCAGAAAATGAACTAGTAAAAATATAATTATTACAGGTTTTATTTTGTGATTATATAACATATGTTGTAATTTACTGAAAAAATGCTAAAGAAAATGAATTTATATACTTTTAGTATGCGTTGTGTTTGTTGTGCAACGTTTTCTTTTGTTGGCTTATATGCTCAAGATACTCTTAAAGTTTCTGATACAGAAAAATCTAAAAATTTGTTTCATACCATCAATTTAACAGACGATGATTTGAATGATGAAAATGGAGAAGTAGCCAACATTGCAGGAATTTTTTCTGTTTCGGATGATATTTATCTCAACACGGTAGGATTTGAATATCAAGGAGTGTTCTACAGAGCTCGTGGTTTAGGTGCAGAACAAGTTACTTTTTTATTGAATGGAGTTAATCAAAACCGTTTGTACGACGATCGTCCTGCTTGGAACAATTGGGGAGGTGTAGATGGAATATATAGAAACCAAGATGCAACAGAGCCTTTGGGAGCTGCTAGTAAAACTTTTGGAGGAGCTCTTGGAGTAAATGCCTTAACCACTCGTGCTTCTTTGTTTAGAAAAGGAACTAGAGTATCGTATGCTCGTTCTAACAGATCTTATCAAAATAAAGCTTCTGTAAGTCATGTTGGTAGTTTGGATAATAGTTGGCATTACGTTGTATCGGCTAGTAGAAGGTGGGGAGATGAAGGGTATAGAACAGGTACTTTTTACGAAGCAAATTCTGTAATGGTTAGTGCAGAAAAGTATTTGGATGACAAGCACAGTTTTACAGGAAGTTTTTTATACACACCCAATAGAAGGGGAGCAGCAGGAGTATACACTCAAGAAGTTTTTGACTTGAAATCGAACAAATACAATGGAAATTGGGGGTATCAAAATGGTAAAAAAAGAAATGCTCGTGTTAGAGATATAGAAGAACCCTTGTTTTTGTTAACACATACGTATCAGAATGGAGAAAAAACCTATTGGCAAAACTCGTTGATGTTTCAAAAAGGACAAATAGGCTATTCTAGAATTGATTACAACGGAGGACTTAATCCCGATCCTACTTACTATCAAAATTTACCTAGTTATTGGCTGTCTAGAAATACGGTAGATTATGAAAATGTATATCGTTACGAACAGCAATTTATAAAAGACGGACAGTTAGACTGGGATTTTTTGTATCGAGCCAATGCCGAAATGGTAGCAAGCGGAAATCCTAATGCTTATGTTTTATACAGCGATCAAAGAGAGGAAACAAGGTGGCAATTGAATTCTAATTTTTCTCGTAAAATAAACGAAAGGTGGCAACTAAATGCAAGTTTGGATTATCGCAAAACTCGTTCAGAGAATTATGCAAAAGTATTGGATTTATTAGGAGGGACAGGATATTTAGATGTGGCAAGTTTTACAGGAGCTCAAAGCGATGTAAATTATCCTGACAGAATTGTTACCCAAGGAGATCGGTTTAAGTACAATTATGTAGTAGAAAGCAGTAATATTCAAGGATTTGTACAAGCAACGTATACATCTAAAAAGTGGGAACTAGTATCTGCTTTGGGGGCTTCATCTACTCAACATCAAAGAGAAGGTCTGTACAAGTACGAAAATTATGCAGATGCCGAAGGAAAAAGCAAACCGATTGAGTTGTTTGCTTTGCAAGGAAAGGTAAACACATTGTACAAGCTTTCGGGGCGTAATTTACTATCATTTAAATCGGCTTATTTACAAAAATCACCCAGTGTAAAATTGGTTTTTCCGAATGCAAGGGTAAGCAATCGTGTTTTGAATAATCTGGATACTGAAAACTTGTGGTCCAATGCTTTGTCTTACATTAGAAGAGGACTAAACCATTCTATAAAATTAACAGCTTATTACAATATACAAAGCAATGTTACCGAAACAGGTTTTTATTATGCAGAGGGTTTTGGTACCGATGCACAAGATCAACCCAATGACGAGTTGTTAGATGAAAATAGTTTGTTTGTGCAAGAAGTTTTAAACGGAATACAGAAAAAGTTTTACGGGGTAGAATTTGCAGCATCGTACGATGTAAGCAGTTCTACACGAGTAAAAGCAGTTGTCGGGTATGGAGACTATACGTACAACAACAATCCTAATTTGTTGCTGTTTGCAGAAAACGACGCGGTAGCCAAGAGTTTAGGATTTGTTTCTGGAGAAAAAGATTTGGGAGCAGCCTATATTCAGGGAAAGAAATTATCCGTAGGCCCACAACAAGCGTATTCTTGTATTTTAGAATACAACGACTCTAAGTATTGGCGAATTAAAGTCAGTTGGAACCATTTTAGAAATAGTTTTGTAGACATTGCTCCTATCCGATATACAAACAATTTTACTCAAGAAATTAATGGAATCACTATAGCAAACCTAGATCGTAATTTGGTTGGGCGATTTAGAACACAAGAGCAGTTAAAAAACTTTACACTCATCAATTTGTCTGGAGGAAAATCTTGGAAGCTTAAGGAAAACTATCTTAGTGTGTTTTGGACGGTGCAAAATGTTTTAGGAACCAATTACAAAACAGGAGGTTTTGCGAGTAGTAGAGCTGCTAATTATAGCGAACAGTATCAAGAATATCAAAGAGAACAGGCTTTGTTTGGCAATCGATATTTTGTAGGAAACGGAAGAACGTTTTTTACAGGGTTGTATTTCTCATTCTAAAAAAAGAAACAGATGAAACATTTAATTTATACCGTTTGTGCCATTTTTTGTATAGCTTGTGTAGAAGATTTTGATCATAATAACCCACAAACTACCATCAATGAGATAGATTTTTCAGAGAAAACAGAAATTACATTTCAGCAACTTTACAATTTGCACAACAATTCTATAGGAAAAGATACGGTTGTGGTAGGGTATGTAATCTCTACAGATGTAGAAGGAAATTTTTACAAAGAACTGTATTTGCAAAATACCGAAAAAGCAAACAATCCATCAACCAACAATCCTAGAATGGGATTGCGTGTTAGAGTGGGACTAAGAGCTGTTTCTAATTATTTTGCAATGGGAAGAAAAGTAATGGTAAATTTAGAAGGTCTTAAGAAAACAACTAGCAATAATGTTTTAACTTTAGGTGCTCCAAGCAGTACATACATAAAAGATATTTTAGAGTTTGATGTTAAAAAGCATTTGGTAAAGCTAGACGAAATCAAAGAAATAATACCTAAAAGTGTGTTGATTTCAGAGCTAAATTCAAAAGATTTAAATACGCTTATTCGTATTCCTTCTGTACAGTTTCAGTCTTCGGAATTTACCAAACCTTTGGCAGGATTGCCTACCGATGATTTTGATGGAAAACGTGTGCTTGAATATTGTGGTCTTTTTAGAAAAGATTCTATTTTGTTAGAAACCAGTAATTTTGCTGATTTTTCTAATCAAATTATTCCCCAAGAACAACTTGATGTTACGGGAATTTATAGTATTAATTTTCAGAAGCAACCTGTTTTAATACTCAATCAGCATAAAGACTTGCAGCCCGCTGGCAATCTTGTTAATTGTAAGGTACAGCAACCTAATGTTTTGTTAACCGAAATTGCCGATCCTAAAAATGCATCGAACGCCAGATATGTAGAGTTGTATAACGCAGAAGAGCAAGAAGTAGATTTGCAAAACTGGCAGTTGGTTCGGGTGAATAACGGAACTACAGCTTATTCCATTTCTTTGGATGGAATTATAATGAATCCTAAAGGTTTTGTAGTAATTGCAAAACAAGCAATATCCTCAGAAAACAACTCAAATTTTGTAGATGTTTTTAATGTACAGCCAACTTTAGAAAGCAATCAACTTGATGGAAATGGAGATGATGCCTATATATTAAAAAATGAGCAAGGACAAGTAGTTGATGTTTTTGGAGAACCAGATGTAGACGGAACAGCAACTTACTGGGAGTATACAGATGGTAGAGTGTATAGAAATTTAGAAATAAACCAACCCAATGCTATTTTTACACCAGAAGAATGGACTATAGAGGTAGCTAATAAACTTGCTCCGCATCATTTTAGTCCTTTTTCTAGAAAATCAGAGGAAATCTATCAGCCTATCCAAACAGCAGATTTAATGATTACAGAGGTGGCCGATCCACCAGCGGAAGCAAAAGCCCGTTTTGTGGAATTGTACAACCCAACAAACCAGGCTGTTTCTCTTAAAAATTGGTCTTTGGTTCGGTACAATTATACCTCTTCTAAAAATACCAAAGCATCAGCTGCATTGCCAATGTCTTTGGATGGATTGTCAATTCCGTCAAAAGGTTTTATATTGGTTGCAAGAGATACAACTGTTTTTCGAACATTTTATGGATTATCTGCTAATTTAGAAAACAGTTCTTTAGACGGAAATGGAGATGATGCTTATGAGTTGATAGATCCTTTTGGAAAACTGATAGATGTGTACGGAAATGCCAATGAAGATGGAACAGGCACACTATGGGAATATACCGATGGCATTGCAGTTAGAAAACCAGAAATTCATAAGCCTAATAATAGGGCATTTACAGAAAGTGAATGGGAAATATTAGACAATGGCTACAGTCCTAAAAAAAGAGAAGCAGGACAAGAATAAAATAAAAATAGAGTGGGGTAATAGTGCCACTCTGTTTTTACAAACTACTTAGCGTTTACATGAATGGCAATTTTATTAAGCAATTGTTCTTTAATGATAGGTTTGGATAAATAGTCTATAAACCCTAAATCTAAAAACTTATCATAATCAGACTCCATAGCGTAAGCTGTTTGTGCTATAATTTTTGCATTTGGGTCTTTTTTTAAAATTTGTTTCGCGGCCTTTATGCCACTCATAATAGGCAATCTAATGTCCATTAGAACAATATCTATATCAGGGTTTTCAAAATAAACTTTTACAGCTTCTTTTCCGTTCTCTACAAAAAGGGTGTTGCATCCGCAAGAGTTTAAAAGTTCTTTAAAATATTCTCTGTTAATAAGCACATCTTCAGCAACCAAAACAGTTGATCCTGATAAGGTTTGTTGATAGTTTTTGATGTTGATTTGCTCTAAATTGCTGGGCAAAACATCTGTCTTAATATAAGGCAACTCTACAGTAACCATAGTACCTTTATTTTCGGAAGATATAATATTTAGCTTACCGTTTAATAAATCAATAATACCTTTGGATATGGTTAGTCCCAGTCCAGTACCTTCATTTTTTGCCAAGTCTCCATAGCTTAATTGCTCAAAACGATTGAAAATTAAATTAATTTTTTCTTGAGGTATACCAATCCCCTCGTCTTTTACATAAAATTTTACAATGTTGTTTTCTAAGTTAAATCCAAATTTAATTGTACCTTCATCGGAGAACTTAATAGCATTGTTAATTAAGTTAGAAAGAACTTGATGCAGTCTAAACGGATCTGTTTCTATAGTTAGATTGGCATGCTTTTTAGGGATTTCGGTAATTATTTTTAAATGTTCTTTTTGCTTTTGATTTTTAATTCCAATAAAAGTAGTCTCTAGATCCTGTATCAATTCACCAAGGTGACATGGTTTTTTTAAAAGTTTTAATTCACCAGCTTCTATTTTAGAAATGTCAATAATATCGTTGATAAGAATTAGTAATTGATTTGAGCTACTTTTGATGACCTCAGAATATTTATTTCTTTTTTCAATAGATAGATTTTTTTCTTTTAGCAAATCGGCAAAACCAACAATTCCATTAATAGGAGTTCTAATTTCATGACTCATGTTGGCCAAAAACTGATTTTTATAAATATTGGCTATTTCGGCTTTTTGTTTTGCTTGTTTTAGCATTTCTTCAAAATCCTTTTTTTCGGATAAATCAATAAAAGAACCTATAAAGCTAACAACTTCTCCTTTCTCATCCACCTCAAAAGGACAGTCTATAGAATAGCACCAAACCCAATGTCCTTGTTTGTGTTTAAAACGGTATTCTATTTTAGAGTTCTCTTTACCTTCAATAACTTCTTTCATATGCAAGTCTATGGCCTGATGATCGTCGGGATGAAAAAGAGTCGTAAATTGACTTTGAGACATTGCATTGATTTCGTTTATATCATAACCAAGAATTTCTTTGTAACGCTTGTTGGTAAAAATATTAGTTCCTTTCTTAATGTCGTAAATATAAATCCCATTAGGAGAGGTTTCTGCAATGCGTTCGTTGAACTGTTTTTCTAGATTTAGTTTGTTTTCAATTTCTTTATGTTCGGTAATATCTTTTACCAAGGCTACGGAATACAATACCTCGTTGTTAACATCGCGTACAACGGTAACAGTTAATTGTCCCCATATTACATACCCATTTTTATGAATGTATCTTTTGTCCATTCTGTACCAATCAATCTTTCCTTCGATTAGCTTTTTGTATTGAACTACATCTATTTCTACATCTTCAGGATGCGTAAATTCTTCAAAAGACATTTTAGAAATTTCATCATTGGTATAGCCAATAATATTCTCTAGTTCAGGGTTAACTGAAATAGGTTTTCTATTGGTTGATACAGTGGCAATTCCAATTCCAGCGTTGGTAAATATTGATTTAAAAAGATTTTCGCTCTTGGTTAAGTTAATTTCTGCTTCTTTGACTTTGGTAATATCAACGAAGGTAATTACTACTCCATCAATTTTTTTATCGATGGTAATAAAGGGTATAATACGCATTAAGGAGTGATTTCCATCACGATCCATAATTTCTTCTTCTACAGAGGATAATTTTTTTAATACCAGTTCTGATTTGTTTGTAATTAACTCTCTAACTGTGTCTGAAAAGTTAGAGGCAAAACTAGTGATAGGCCTTCCAATGTCTGTATCTTCTAAATTAAAAATACGTTGTAATGCTGGGGTGTATTTTCTAATGCGCAAGTTGGCATCTAAAAATAGCGTACCTATTTCTGTGCTGTTAAGTAAGTTGGTAATATCGTTGTTAACAATTTCTAATTGTTTGTTTTTTTCTTGTAACTCGGCATTTACGGTGTATAATTCTTCGTTTACAGATTGCAGCTCTTCGTTGGTGCTTTGTAGCTCTTCGTTTGAAGCCATTAGTTCTTCGTTAGAAGATTGTAATTCTTCATTGCTGGTTTCTAATTCTTCTACTACGTTTTGTAGTTCGGCCTTGGTTCCTTTTAGTTCTGATTCTAAGTCTTCTAGTCGTTGTTTAGAAAATTTATCAATAGGTACATTTTCAATTACATAAACATCGCTGTTAAATACTCTGTCTTCACTAAAATGAACAAGATAAACACCCGATAAATCTTCTTCTTCTTGTTTGGGTCTGTGAAAACTTAGGTCAAAAGTATAAACGTTGTTGTTTTGTTTAAACGCAACATCTTTTACTAAAATATCTTTGTTTTCTATTTCTAACCTTCTAATTCCATTACGTATTACGGTTGCAATTTCAGTAGAAACCATTTTTAATAGGTTGTTTTGAAATAAACCTTCGCTGTGCATTAGTTTTTTTCCAGCATCACCTTTAATAAATAGAATGTTAAATTCACTATCAATAAAAATTGAAGAAGGACTAAATTTTTTACTTAAATACCTATGAAAAACATTTTCTGGATTTTCTTTAAATCTATATTCAGGATTTTGGATGTCTCTTACTGGATTTCGATAAGAAATAGTAGTAACTTTATCGTCTGGAGTGGTTTGTGTTGGAATTAATTTGGTGTCTGATACGTTTTGAAAAATTTTCCATTTGCTATCTATTACTTTAAAAAACTTATCAATTTCACCTAAAGATTCACTGTTTCCTAAAAATAGATAACCGTATTTATTTAAAGCAAATTGAAAGTTAAGAATCACTTTTCTTTGCGTTCTAGAATCTAGGTAAATTAATAAGTTTCTGCAGCAAATTAAATTCATCCTAATAAAAGGAGGGTCTTTTAAAAGGTTGTGGTTAGAAAAAACTATTTTTTCTCTAATTCGTTTGTGAATCAATAACTTATCTCCAGCTTTTACAAAGTATTTTTCTAAGTAATAACTTTCTATTTCATTACTTACATTAATATGAAAGCTTCCTTGACCTGCTGTTGCTAGAGCAGTACTATCTACATCAGTGGCAAAAATCTTAAAATCTTGATTGATTTTGTTGTTACGCATGTAATCATCTATCAGTATAGCAATAGAAAATACTTCTTCTCCAGTAGAACATCCTGGTATCCACACCCTGATTGGGTCTTTAGAGTTTTGAGATTTAAAAAGGTTAGGTATAATACTTTTCTTTAAAGACTCAAATGCTTCAATATCTCTAAAAAAGCTAGTAACGCCAATCAAGAAATCTTGTTTTAGCATTTCTTTTTCTTTCGGATTGCTTTTTAGGTATACATGATAGTCATATAAAAGTTCTATATTATTTATATTCATACGTTTTTCCAACCTACGTATCAAGGTGTTTTTTTTGTATTGTCTAAAGTCTATTCCAGAAGATTTGTGTATTTCTTCTAGTATTTTGTTAAAGATAACATCATTTGATTGTTTACTGTCTACTTCAGTATTTAACAAAATTCGTTGTCCTGGTATTTTAGAAATCACTTCTGCTATTTTTTCAATGGGTAATATAAAATCACACAAATTGGTACCAATGGCAGTATTGGGCATTCCATCAAATTGTGCTGTAGTTGGGTCTTGAGCAATTATGATACCTCCAGCTTCTTTTATTGTTTTAATTCCTCTAGAGCCATCAGAACCTGTTCCTGATAAGATGATACCAATAGATTTTTCTTTAAATTCTTCACCTACCGTATGAAAAAAGATGTCTATAGGTAAGTTTAAATTGTTTTTTGGGCCCTTGTCTAAAAGGTAAAGTTTGTTGCCCTTAATATGTAAGTTTTTGTTTCGTTGGTTTAAATAGATACAGTTGGGTTTAATTTCTTGCTTGTCTTCCGCTGTATAGATTTTCATGCTAGTGTGTTTTGCTAGCAGTTCGGGCATTAAACTAATAAAGTCTGGTGATAAGTGTTGTATTACAACAAAGGCAACACCTGTATTATTTGGCAAATGATCAAATAATTGCTGGATTGCATCTAAGCCTCCAGCAGAAGCCCCTATGGCTACAACATAAAAATCTTTATTTTCCATACAATATGTTTTAGGACTATACTTATTTAGTGCCCGTTTTTTAATGCTTGTCTAAGCAATTCTTTTATAGTTGCAAAAATAAACTTAACGTTTAACTGTAACGATTTTTTAATCGCTTTTTTAAGTAGCTACTATTTTTTAAGCCTACCATTTTGGTTAATTGTGTTAAGCTAGTTCTGGGGTATTGTGTTATAATATCTTTGGCTCTTCTCAATCTAAACTCTAAAATTAATTGATTTGGGGTTTGACCATATACAGCCTTTGTTTTTCTAGTTAAAGTTCTTGAAGAAATATCAAATTCATCGGCAATATCTTCTACACCAAACTGATGGTTGTCTATATTAGCAAACAAAATGTTCTCGAATTTTCTTTTAAAGATTTCTGTTTCATTTGGATCTTGACTAAAGGATTTAGAATTTACATTTTGTAATAATGTTTTGTGATACACCAAGGCTCTATCAACAACAGCTGTAATTTCTTCTTTAAAATAAGGCTTCTGAATATAATTGTCTATGCCTAGCCTTAAAATATCAAGTTTTTTAGAGCTAGACTCCATGGCGGTAATTACAATAATAGGAAAGTTATAATTACGTTTTCTTATTTCTTTAATCAATTCATATCCGTTCATTTTAGGCATTAAATAATCTGTAATGACTAAATCTATAGGCTGTGTATCAATAATTTCTAAGGCTTTTTCTCCGCAATTTACTTCTAAGACATTATAAGATTTTGAATCTAAAATTGATTTGATATATAAAACAGACTCATACGAATCTTCAACCACTAAAATTTGGGATTTGATTGAGTTTTCTTTAGAGTTTAATTCCATTGACTAATTTTTTTTATGCTATGTGCATAGGCTTAACGAATAACAGTATAACTGTCTGAATTGAATTTTATTTTGTCCAAAATAGTCGTTTGTAGTCAGTCTTTTTCTTTTCAGCTTTGTCAAATTCAATACAATGTGGGGGTATTTAAAACAATGGTAAATCTTAGAGTTTTTTTTACCATTGTCTAAGGTAAAAATAATCATTTTTAACCAATAGTTTTTAGATTACTACTTGCAATGTTATGCTATGTTGTTAAGAAACAACTTTGTTGTTTTTTTATGGCTTTTTGTTTTTAGGATCGTAATATTTTTTTTAAGCAGAGTTTTTAGGTTAATGTTTTCTTTTTTTTTTAAAAACAATTGCATCTGTGTCTAGAAAAAAAATGTCTGAAATGAACGTAAAATTGACGAGTTTGGTTGTATTGTTTTTTGACGAGTGTTGCAATACTATTGTATCTTTATAGTGTAATACTTAGGGGTAGGTATTCAAAAATGTTGGCTCATTTGTTTGGGTCAGCATTTTTCTTTTTTAGAAATTATATTTAATAATGTCGGGGATTGTTAGTTTTGTGTCTTATTTGGTTAGTTGTTTTATAGCTTAAAAAAGTTGGTAAACCCTAACTTTAAGACAAGGTTTTGTTACTGTACTTAGCAAAGTCTTACTGAAAAATTCATTTTAACATAAAGTACTGTTTTGTTTGTTTTAGAATGTTGGTGCTGTGGCACCAACATTTTTTTACAATTTTATTAAAAAAA
>NZ_AFPK01000030.1 GCF_000220525.1 Ochrovirga pacifica
ACAATTGTTTTGTAAGGCTTTTTTGGACAGTTATTTATAAAACGAATAGTCTTAATGTTTTGTTTATCATTAAAAATACGATTAAGGGTTTAGTTCGAAGTCGTCTTCTAATAAATAGATTTTGTGAGAACCAATACCTCCAGTATTTTCATTTACCAATACTCTTTTCTCAGCTATATCATAGGCAATAAAATTTCCTTCCGTAGATCCTTCAGATCTAAGAATCATGTACAAAACACCATCGTTAACAGCTATTTTTTCAATAGGTACATTTCCTGATGTAGTATAGATAAGTTCAGCTTCTGATACTTCTTGATTTATACCTAACTTGTAAACACTATTACCAGATGAATTCCCCGATAAAGCATAATAGTAAGTGTTATCGTCAACAGCCAAAGAAGTTGCTTCCAATACTAAATCAGATTGGTATGGCAGTAATAGGGTTTTTACAATATTACCCGTAGAAGGAGTTATTTCAAATATTGCGGGCTGATATTGGGTGTTTGTTAATCCATTATTGTTTTGTTTTATTTTATCACCACTGCACAATACCGCTATATTTCCGTTAGAAAGTTTGGTTAGATCTATAGGGTAATCGTTTAAGTCCTTTTCGATAAGATTATTATTATCACTAGCAACAATAGAAATAACAGAACTTTCTATATGATTGGCAATTAAATAAGGAGATTGATAGATTAATTTTTCAGGTTTTTTTATATTGAGTGCTTCCACATTAGTAGGTTGATAAACAGGCCATTCCCCATTAAGGTTAAAATAAGCAATGTAAGGTTTTTCGGTACCGTCGTTTGTGTTAATTCCCCAATTCGTTATATAAGCAGAGTTTCCTTCAATGACTATATCTCTAGCTTGTGCTAGTCCTTCCAGTACTACTATTTCAACTAAATTACCGGACTCATCTTCAGCATATGGAACGGTAAAAGTACAAGTGTTTAAAGAAACAATTCTATCATTCAAACAAAGTATTGTTTTTTGGTTGTTAAGATTGTTGTTATAGGCAAAAGCGTTTATAATAGCTTGATCAAGAGCTTTATCATTTTTATCTTGAAACAAAGTTTTAGAAGTTATGCTTCCATCACTGTCTATGTAAACAACATTACCAGGTGTTTCTATAGAACCAGATTCATTTGAAACTCCTGATGCAATAATGAGTACGTTTTTGTTTAGCAAATCACTACTAGAAGGAGTATTGCCTCCTGTTTTGCATACAATATCCGAACCAGTTGGTAGGTCTTCTTCCTCTTCTTTATATAATTTTCCTTCCACATCTTTGGCCGCACATCCTATTAGAAATAAGATAAAGAGATAACTAAAAAATAATTTTATTTTTTGCATAAAATAAAAGATTGCTTTTGTATTACAAATATAGGGTATTGATTAATAAGCTATCACATCATAATGTTTTAAAATAACATAACTACGACATCAATTTATGAATTTTTAAATATTGTAACAACATAATGGTTTTAGCGTCTATAATTTCATGACCAATCATTTTATAAGCTTCGTTAAAATCTAATTCAACTACTGTGATATTTTCATTTTCTTCTATCAATCCACCTCCAGAACCTACTTTCATATATTCGTTGTAAGGAGCTATAAAAAAGTACAAAATTTCGGTTACAGAACCCGGTGACATATATGCTTGAAAAATTTGTTGGACTTTGGGTACTCTATAGCCTGTTTCTTCTTCAGTTTCTCTTAAGATAGCACTTTCTGGACTTTCAGCCCCTTCTACACCTCCTGCACAAGCCTCTAACAACATTCCTCCTGGATTGCCGTTAAAGTGGGTGGGGATTCTAAGTTGTTTGGTTAAGATAATTTTTTGGGTTGTTGTATTGTACAACAGTATGGTAGTGCCATTACCTTTGTCATAAGATTCTCTAGAGGCTTTTTCCCATACACCATTTTGGTTGATGAATTGATAATTTACTTTGTGTAAAGTATAATAATCGTTGGACAATAATTCTTTGCTAAGGATGTTTAGTGGGGTTTTCATGTTGATTTTTTTGTTAAAAATAAATACAAAGTTGTTGAAAAAGAATTGCAGCGGTTGTTTTTTAATATTTTCTGTATAAAAAAACAAAAAAATCCCTTTGTTAATTAGTCAAAAGGAAGTTTTAGTTAGTAA
>NZ_AFPK01000029.1 GCF_000220525.1 Ochrovirga pacifica
TNTTNTTGGTTTATATGGACATTGTTACGGATGTTTAATTTCTTATGTCTGGTGTAAATCGAACTTTATATTCTCTAGGTGGTGTTCCTCCCATTAAATGCTTTACAAAATAATCCCATCGCCTGCGCATTATGTAACTAGCATCTTTTCCATATCCATGCCTTGCGTTTGGAATTAAAAGAAAGTCAAAATCTTTATTGGCCTTTATCAATGCATCTACCACCAAATAAGTATTGTAAGGTGGTACATTATCGTCCATCCCTCCATGGATTAACCATAATTTTCCTTTTAAATTCTTTGCATATTCCTGATTTGCTTGTACTTGGTAATTAGATACTCCATTGTTATCGTATGTTTCTAAACCAATATAACGTTCTCCCCAATCATCTTCGTAATTTCTATTGTCATGATTTCCTGATTCAGAAATTGCTACCTTAAAAAAATCTGGATAATGAAACATAGCTGCTGTACTTGCATAACCACCGCCTGAATGGCCCCAAATTCCTACTCGATCTAAATCCATAAACGGATATTGTTTCTGTAATTGCTGCAAACCGTATACCTGATCGGGCAGGGTATTCTCTCCCATATTTCCGTAGCATGCATCATGAAAAGATTTGGATCGTCCTGGGTTACAACTTCCTTCTAATTGTACTACAGCAAACCCTAATTCTGCCAACGCTTGGCAATCTCTCGTTCCTATTCTAAAATCCCAAGAAGAAACGCTTCCTCCTTGCGGTCCTGGGTAAATGTAAACTACAACAGGTAATTTTGTATTGGTATTTTTAGAAAACTGGCTCGGCAAAAATAACAAACCATACAAATCCCAATTTCCATTAGCCGATTTTACAGTAAAAGGATTAGGAGCCACCCAACCAGAAGCTTTTAATCTTGTAATATCTGTCTTTTCTAGTATTGTAAGTAAACTTCCTTCTAGATTTTTTACTTGATGAACAGGAGGTTCTGTTACTTGAGAATATGAGTCTATAAAAAACTTTTTATTAGGAGAAAATCGAATGCTATGATTTCCATATTCTGGCGTTAACATTGTTAAATCACTTCCGTCAAAACGGACTTTATACAAGTAGGTATAGTAAGGATTGCCTTTTTGTTTATGATGGCTAGCTGTAAAATAAATAATTCTTTTAGTTTTATCTACTTTTAAGACTTGTTTTACAACAAACTTACCCGATGTAATTTGATTTTTTAATTTTCCTGTAGTCGCATCATGCAAGTACAAATGCCCCCAATCACTTTTTTGAGAGTACCAAATAAACTCTTTAGTAGCATCTAAATACTTCCAATTTACGGCTCCTCTACCCGATTCGTATTGCGTTGGAACTACTTCTTTGTACAATTCTTTAACGTTTCCTGTTTTTGCATCAGCTATTCTTAAATAAGCTTTTTTATGATCTCTTGTTGTAGACACAAACACTAAAGATTTACTGTCTGTACTCCACTCTACGTCATCAAAACCTCCTTCGCAAGAAATATCATCACACAAAGTCCCCCTTCTTGCATCTGGAGCTAACTCTAGGAACACTACATCTGGTTGTTTTTTTAGATGAACAACAACTCTTTCAATTCTAATAATGTCTTTATCACTGGGTAACGGATATTTCCACGCTTCTAATTCTGGAGCCCCAACTTGAGTTTTAACCAAATACATATCACTTACATGTCTCTGATCTTGTTTAAACGTAGCTATTTTTTTTGAATCTGGAGACCAACTAAGAATAGGACGATCTGTATGCTTCCACCCAGCATTGTCTGTAGCGTATCCATAATTTTTTATTCCGTCTGTAGTTAGTTGAGTTTCTTTTTGTGTTGCCAACTCTCTTATCCATAAGTTCCAATCTTTAACAAAAGCAACATACTTTTCATTGGGTGATAGAATTTCTGTATAGCTATCTCCTTTACTTTTGGTGTCAATCTGTCCCTTTGTAACCAAATCTTGTTGGTTTTTAGTAACTAAAAACTGATTGGTTTCAGGATTGTACAATTTAAATTCTTTGTTAGATTTTGTTAAGTTTCTATACCAAATTCTACCATCAGGCAACCATTGTGGATAAATATCATTATCTAACAATTTACTGGTATTAGGGTACAACATACTCACAGCTCTGTCATAATCCTCAGATGTTATTTGTTTTTTTTCTTGTGCTTGTGTACAAAAAACAAGCATTAAAACACTTATAAAAATACATCTCGCTCTTTTATTAAAGGAGTTAGCCATTCTTTTATTTTATCTTTTTATTCTTTGTAATCTTAGCAAAACTACGGTATTTATTAAGCATTTTTTTTGCTTTTTATCATTTCTAAAACAATGATTAAACCATTGTAAAGCACCATTAAAAGGTTAGTATTTCTTTGTAGTTTCCTTTTTCAAACCAAACCGCAGGCAATCCTCCTCTTAAAAAAATAGTATCTCCTTGTACGCGCAACCAACTCCCCTCTCTTAATCCTAAGACAGGAATGTTTTCTATTGCTTGAAACTCTTTAATTCTAGTAGCTCTGGTTTCTCCTTTATGCGTACTATTTTTGTCCGGAGCAATGTAATGTGCATTAAAGTTAAAAGGTACCCAGCCTAATGTTTTGTAACTAGGAGGTAAAACAATAGGCATATCGTTGGTTGTTTGCATGGTTAGGCCTGCTATGTTGGTTCCTGCACTAGTTCCTAAATAAGGAACACCGCTTTCTACTTTAAATGTTAAAATATCCCAAAGATCCTGTTCATACATTTTACTCACTAACAAAAAAGTATTCCCTCCTCCTATAAAAATTCCTTGTGCATTGGCTATTGCTTTTTTACGATCATCAAACTCGTGAATTCCTTTGACTTTAATTCGCAATGCATCAAATGCTTTTTGTACCTGAATAGTATAATTATCATAAGAAATCCCTCCTGGTTGAGCATAAGGGACAAATAAAACTTCGGTTACATTTTTGTATAGTTTTTCTAAGGTTGGTAATAAATATTCTAAATATCCTGTTCCGTATACAGAACCTGAACTTGCTAATACTAAATTTTTCATCATGCTAAATTTCTATTTTTCAAGTTAAAAAATTGACTTGTTTTTTTCTAAATAATTGAACAAAAAAAACACCTTTACCAAAGGCAAAAGTGTTTTTTTTATCTATTCTTAAATTTATTCAATCAACAATTCGTCTAACTCCCAAGTTCCGCTAGAAGCTTCTACAACTGGTTGTAATCCTACTTGCATAATGCGTTCTTTAATAGCTTTAAAAGCTGATAATTCTAACTCGTACGTTTTAAACTCTTGATCATTTGCACTTATTGGTATTTCTAACCACTGCTGATCGGTCCACGATACAGGAGTTGTATCTGTCCAAAAGTTGCCTTTTTTATCTCGACTATAAATTGCAATTTTTAAAGTGGTGGCCGAAGTATTGTTTTTTAGTTTGATGCGAATTGTAGTACACAAATCTGAAGCTGTATACAACCAAGGAGCACTGGTTATTAAGGCGTTTTTTGCATGAATGTTTCCATAAATTTTTCCATTAGTAAATTGTACATCGGTACCTTTTAGGCCTTTCCACCCCATGGTACTGTTGATAAATTTAAAAGGTCTACCTGGGGCAGGATACATACGGTCTGACTTAGGAATCAGAATACTTGCATCATCGTTAAAATATACAGGTTTTAGACTAGCCCCTCTGTAAAACGCACTAATATCGTGGTTTTCTTGCAACACGTACTTTTGTCCATGCCAATCAAAAAAACTAGTGTGTCCTCCACTTAAAAAAGCTCCTTTAAACTCATAAGGACCGTACAAGTTTTTGGCCATTGCATAGCGACTACCAAATACCAAATAATACCAATCATTTCTTTTAAACAAGGTAGGTTTGTCTTCAGACAAAAACTTTTTTCCATCTTTAAAAATCTGTATCGCTTTGGGTTTGCTGCTTAACGATTTCATGTCTTTAGCCAAAGTAGCCATGTAATAGGTACCCGATCCAAAACAAATAGTATAAACGTTGTTTTCTATATAGATTTCAGGATCGTACGGATGCTCTGGCACAATGTCTTTGGGCAATAAAGGCTTGCCTAACAAGTCTTTGTAAGGACCTGTAATTTGATTAGCTACCATCACACCTGTATCAATATTTCGGTTAGAAAAAAACCAATAATACTTACCATCTCTTTCGGTAATATCACCTGCCCAACAATTAGGTTGATTGCCAATGTAGGTATCGCTAGGCAAAATATTACGATGAAAATTCCATGTTTTTAAATCGGTTGAAGACCAAATCTCCCATCGATCCATACGAAAAGATCCTTTGCCATCCCAAGATTCATCATGACCACAAATAGCAAACACCGTATCGTTCTGTACCCATACATGCGGATCTGCCATTCCATGTTCTGGAATAATTACATCTACAGAAATGGCATCTGGGTTTGTGAATTGATTTTGCTCAATTGCTTCTTTAGAATTTTGTGCTACCATCCCAAAGGACAATAGAGAACTAATGACACTAACTTTAAGGTTCATTTTTTTATTTTTTTTTTGATTTTAATCCTTTAACTATAAGTATCGCATCGGCTTGATTACGATAAGGTCTCCAATCCCAAAAACCATATTTATGCTCAAAAATTACTGGTTTTTCTGATGTATAAACTCCTGTTTGCGTGTTAAACCATTGCCAGGTGGCTTGGCTATAGTCAAATTCTTTATCTAACTGTCTTTTTACATCGGCATGATGTACCTCTTTGGGAACATACAACAAAACTTGCCCTTCTTTATAATTAGTTAAGTTGTAAGATCGGGTGTTATACCCCATCACAGGTTCAAAATTTTCAAATTTGTAAGTCTTAAAAAAATCACTTAAGTATTTAAAGTAATCAAAATGAGGTTTCACAAAGCTATCGTCTTGTTCAAAAGGATTGTGAATTATAGCAGTCCAAGCAGTTCCTTGCCAATAATAGGTAGTGTAAGTTCCACCAAACAAACACAAGTAGTTACGTCTTAGACAAGCTTCTGCATTGGAATATCCTCCCGGAAACACTTCGTAAGGCGAGGCTTCGTAACCACCATGCTCTATGTTAAATATTGGTTTATTTGGAAATGCTTTGTAGGCTTTTTGCATATCGTCGTGAATTTGAAATCTCCAATTTTGAATTGAAATAAAATCGACTTCCTCTTGATGATTTTTACAAAAACCAAAATCATGTACAGACAACAAGCGTTGATAACTGTCTAACTCCCTCGTTTTTTTTATGCAAGCTTCTAGATGAGCTATGATATTTATATTCTGCTCTCGTGCAATTTTATTGGCCGCTTCTTTAGATACATCCCAAATAATATTAGGAAAAGCCTGATATCTTTTAATTACATGTTCGTAATACATCTTGTCTGCTTCTGAACCTGCCTTGGGCCAAGCAACTCGCTTATTCCATACATAAATCATTAAATGAGATACCAGCTCACGATCGTGCATAGCAGAAATTACGCGATCAAAATGTTTAAAAAATTCTACATTCAGCGTGCTGTAATCTGGTTTTAAGTTAGATCCCTTAAAAGGAAAGATATCTTCTCTTGCTCCATAATTATGTTGTGGATTTTCCTGCAGACGTTCGTCGGTTACCCAATCTAAATCTAACCCATAGGCATACACGTTCATTACAACTTGATTGAAACCATTTTTTGCTATCAAGTCTAGCAAATGATTTGTTTTTTTTAATTCTTTTTGAGCATAATCTAAAGCAAAAAGCCAATCGCACTCAAAAGCCAAATTAAAATAGGCACTCCCGTCTTGGTAATAAAAATGCCTTGGATCTTTTGGATTTGTAACAATACCTCCATGTCTGTTTGTTTTGGTATTCTTAACTACATCAATTGTACCTTTGTGACCACTTACTCCTTCTAGATCTCCCAAAATTTGATAGTGTTGTTGTCCAACATCCGAGCTAGAATAACGAAACACCCACTGCTTAGCCCCGTTATAAAACAAAGGGATTTTTTTGGTTTTCTTTTTGTGAGTTACCAAAGCAAAAATATCTTTTAAAAAAGGTTTGTCTACTACGTGTTTGGCCGTAAAAACAACATCGTTTACTTCCCATTGCTGCGTTGTAAAATTTGTTGTTTGTGTAGACTGTTTCCAGACCTTTATTTGAGTAAATCCCTGAGGTGCTAACAATAAAAAGAGTACTGTAAAAAATTTTATTAATAAGTTCATATAGTATTTTGGGTTTGATATTATAAAGATTTGATATAGGTATAATAAACGCCATACTGCTTATCTCCTTCTATAAAATCATTGGTCAGCAAAGTTTTTCCTGGCTCTAGATATACTTTAAAATCCACCGATTCATCGTTTGGTTCAATTGCTTTTTCAAACATTTGATTTGCAATACTAATGCGTACATGGGTGGGTTGAATTGTTTTGTATTCAAACATTTTTTTAGGGTTTTCAGAAGGTATGCCCTGTATTCTACCTGTACATTCTTTGGGCCAACGACGACAAGAAATCTGGTACCAGCCTGCTTTTTCTACTCTAATTGTGTGTTTGTTATTAGTGTTTTTCATTCCCGCTGCTACTTGTTCTGGTTTCCAAATTCCCCCATCTTCTCCTATTGCATGTTGTATGGTCAATTTTATTTCTTTTTGTTCTTGGCTTCCTATAGTATTATAAGGCAATTCTTGATAAGCCTTATTTTTTTTGTTTGGTAGATGAACTTCTGGTTTTGACTCAAAAGTTCCGCTACCAACTCAGGATGCATTTTGGCTACGTTTTTTCTTTGCTTGGGATCTGTTTTAACATTATACAACTGATGACCATCTATCAAACGCCAATCTCCTTTTAATATACAGGTTTGCGCAACATCTGCTGGAGGTCTCCAATCTTGATTGTGATGAATATAAGCTGTTTTGCGTTCCCATTTTTTATTTTCTCCTGTTAAGGCAGACGAAAAGTCTTCTCCATCCAAAGGCATATTTTCAGGAATCTTTAAGTCACATAAATTAGCTAGAGTAGGAATCAAATCAACATGAGCTGCCAAAGCATTTACATCTCTTCCTCCTTCAATTTTTCCATTGGGCCAACGTATAAAAAACGGCACACGGTGTCCTCCTTCTAACTTGCTCCCTTTAATTCCCCTGTATCCTTTATTGTACCCCAGTTTTCCATCATGGGTATAACCATAACGGGTTCCGTTGTCACTCATGTAAATCAAAATGGTGTTTTCTAGCAAATATTTATCTCCTAAAAATTGATAAAACTTTCCAAAATTCTCATCAATGTTAGCAATCATTCCATACAAATTGGCTTTTGGAATTTGTTTGCCCTCTAAATGCTTGTATGGAGCTGCATATTTTTCGGCTACAATCAACGGATCGTGAGGTGCATTGGTGGGCAAGTACACAAAAAATGGTTTTTCTTTATTTTGGTCAATAAATTTCATAGTCTCATCAAACCAAACGTCTGTACAATAGCCGTCAAATTGCTTTGGTTTATTATTAACATAATACACATCGTTAAAGTAACTATTTCCCCAATAGTCTGATAATTCTCCTACCCCTCCTGCTAAGTGATGAATGGCTGTTTCAAAACCACTGTCGGTTGGACGTGTTGGATAATTGTCTCCCAAATGCCATTTACCAAACATAGCGGTCTTATAGCCGTTTTGTTGAAAAACATCGGCCATGGTTTGTGCATCTCCACTAAGAGCATCTCTCCCCTTAAAGGTAGCCCAAGCACCATTGTTTATGGGATATTGTCCCGTCATAATTGCAGCTCTTGTCGGTGTGCAAAGTGGGGTAACGTGAAAGTCCGTCATACGCACCGCTTTGGTGTAAAAAGCATCTATATTAGGTGTTTTTAACCAAGGATTTCCGTGACACCCTAAATCTCCAATTCCCTGATCGTCGGTTAAAATTAAAATAACATTTGGTTGTTTGTTTTGTGCTGTATACGATAAACTTGTTAACAAACAACTCAGAAAGATCCATTGTAAATGATTAAACTTCATACTAAACTGTTTTAAAACACTATGTTGATTTTTTTGTTGTTTTTGGTAGTTGCTTCCAAGTTATACAAACTGGTTTGATGAGCTCCCTCTCCAATTTCAACAGTGTAATGGCCTGGATGTAGTACTTTCGGTTGATACTGATTTCCTCGTATTCGCAAAGAAGAAATAACCTCTTTGGTATATTGGTTTTTCACCGTTACTACCTGATTTTCTTTTGCAATGCTAAGTATAGGTAGCTCATATCCTTGGGCAATTCTAAAGTTATCCGTTTGTTCAAAAGTTACAGGCCAACCATGATAAGGTTTTGCATCGGGAGCAAACATATCTACATTTCTCGGCCAACACTCATAAGTTATTTGTCTCTTATTTTTGTGAAAGCGGATGATACCGTATCCTGATGCTCTTCCATTTAACAAATTTTCCTTTTCTGTGTTGTCTTTATGTGTGGGATTGGCAATGGCCAACACCGTCATTTTATTATGAAAAGCATCCAAATACTCACCTGTATAATCTGGCATTCCCTTAACATGGTTTTTTCCAGGAACATCGGGTTTCCACCAACGCATCCAAAAATTTGAAGCAGCAGGAACTGCAAAAGAATAGCCAGCATTGTTCCAATCTTCTATTCCATGGTGCAAAACAGAGCCCAAATGTTGATCTCCAGCAATCATACATGAAAAACTTTTTCTAATAACAGACAAAGCTTTGTTCCTACCTGCTTGGGGCCAGCCATTGGAATCTACACTATAACGTTGCTTTTTTGCCAAAGTGGGCGAATGGGTTGTAACATTGGCAAAAATGGTTTGGGATAAAACTGCTTTCATTTCTGCATCTTTCCAATCGGTAGTCCAAGCCTCTAAAAAATCCAGTTGTCGCTCTCCCAACAAAGTAGCTCCGGCTACATCCATAGCATGTGTATCTGTATAACGTTGTTTGGACAAAACACTTTTAGGTCCCGATTTGAATTTTCGATCTTCTAGAATAGCAAAACTCATCCCTCCCCATTTGTAATCGGTATAATAAACACCAATGCCTTGTGCAATAGGAGTAGGATCGTAAGGATCGGGCAAATGACTGGTTTGTGCTCTTTCTACTTCTTTAATATAATTTACTGGCATATAATAGCCTCCATAATTTCCGTCTCTATTTTTGGTTGGAATTCCTCCGTTGCCCCAAAGATTTCCTTGCCCAACATCATGGTCATCTGGTATAACTATGGTTGGGGTGTTTCTTATAATTTCTCCAAAAACTTCTCCGAATTTAAGCCAATATCCATAGTGATCGCTGTGATCGTAAGATTGATCACCTGAAAAAAACAACACATCAGGTTGTAATTTTTTTAAATTGTTGATGATATCATCCGCAGGTCCTTGTCCACCATGACGTTTGTAAATAGACCAACACGAAAAAGCAGCCATCAGTATCTCATCTTTATCCTTGGGATTTTTTCTTACAATACCTTTATAAAATTTGTTTTTTTTATACACCACACGGTATTCTTTTTCTTTTGTATCGTCCCAATTTTCGATTCTAAAATGTGCTGTATATCCTGGATATTGTATGCGACTTTGCTGTACTGTTTCCCATTGTCCGTTATTTTTTATTTGTAGAGTTGCTTCAAAAGGATCGTAGCTTCTAACAGGATAAAATTGAGCGGTTAATTTTAATGTTTGCTCGTGTACGGTATACAGAGCAAAACAAATTTTGTTTTTTTCAAGCTCTTTATCAATCTCAGTTGGACTTTGTGCATGTCCTAAAGAGAAAAATATTAAACTTAAAATAAGTACATACATCATGCAAAAATTTACTTTGTAGCGGACAACTTTTTGTAAAAAATTCATATTTACCTTTATTTTATATTACAATTAAGACTCTTATTTAATACTTTTCATTTAAAACGATTTTAAATTTACAAGTTTGTTTTTACTAACGAACATCGTCAAACCATTTGTGGCACAATTAATTGATTTTTGACGTCGTTTGGTGCTAAAACTTCAAAAAAATCAATTCCATTGATCAACTAGATTTTAACTGAACCATACAAAAAACCTCTTTCACACTACATGAAAGAGGTTTATTTGTTTTTGATATTTTATATCTATAATTCTTTAATTGTTATGTTTTTATATTGAGCTACTCCTCCTTTTTTCCATCTTCCTCCTGGATGAATCTGCAAACCAATCATTCCTTTTCCTTGGGTTATTTTTTGTACTTTTTTTTGATTCCATTTTTCGCCAGCTCCTTTCCATTCTCCATCTTTATACATTAACTGCCTTCCTTGATAGGTCGTTCCATCCAACTCCATAATTTTCACTCCATTTATCCAAGTTGTTAGAATAGGTTGGTTGCCTACACAACGAATTTTTATATGGTTCCATGAATCTTGCTTCCACAATTTATTCCATTCTGCAGCTTTTACAGAGTGGTTTAACCTATCTCTTTGCTTACCATCATATATATCTTTAGCAATCACTTTACCGTTTTCTTTATACAGCCTAATAGGTCTAGATATATACCCCCCAGCTCCCTGAGAAAACAAATAACCTATACAACCCTCTTTTAAAAAATCATTTAAAATTTGTAAGCCTCGTCCTTTTTCATCGGTACGTAAGAAAATTCCTGAATCGCACCCCCAATCACTTTTAAAATCTAACTCCAATTCAAAATCGGCATACTCCTTATCGGACAAAATCAAAGCTCCTTTTTTGTTTTTCATTTGCTTACATGTAATTGCTTGTTCTTGTACATAAAAATTATCTTCTAAGGAAACATAGGTCTGTTCAGGAGAATTTTTCATTAAATGCCACCCCTCTAATGTTTTTCCATTAAAAATGTTTTTTTGGGCATAAGAAAAAGAACATATACACAGCAATAGTGCTAAAATTTGTTTTTTTAATGAATCAGTCATGGCCTGTATTTTTATTATTCGGATTGTTTTTAGTAGTTCTGGTAAGGCAAAATAATATTTTCCTATCGGATAACTTGCTTTTAGCTTCTTTTATTCTAAATCTAATTACTGATTTAGAACCATAAATTGGTTATTTAGTATTTTACATTTCATGCATAAGATTGTGTTCCTCTAAAACCACTCCCACCACTCTTTCTTTGTTTTGTAAACTTCACTATTTTTAAACTCAAAAAGTTGTTTGTTTTTATGAAAATATCACCAAAAGCCAAAAGAAACCTTTCTAAAATTATTCCATTTTCGGTAATATGGCTGTTGATGGGTTGGGTGATTATTATTACCGAAGTAGGACTAACACGTAACCAAAATCTAAACCCTGAAACCGATATTTCTTTTACCATACCGGTGCTTATTTTTGCGAACATAGCCAATATTATAGTTGGGTTTATTGTAGGAACTTTAGAAGTAGTTTATTTTGATAAATTATTCAACAACTACTCATTTCACCTTAAGTTTCTTTTCAAATTTGTCATCTACTTTTCTTTATTTCTGTTTGTTATTATTTTCTTTTATCCTGTTGCTTTTTTATTAGAAACAGGAATTTCGATTACTAAAATTTATGTGTGGCAAAAATTAGGACGATTTTTAACAAGCATCTCCTTTTTAACCACCCTGTTTCAGCTTTCTGTTTCGCTTAGCTTAAGCCTTATCTATTCTGCCATTAGTGAAAACCTTGGACATCATGTATTTTTAAACTTATTTACAGGCAAATACCATCAGCCTAAAGTTGAGAAAAGAATTTTTATGTTTTTAGACATGAAATCATCAACCTCCATTGCAGAAATATTAGGACATCTTACTTACTTTAATCTTTTACAAAAGTATTACGACTTTATGTCTGATGCTATCATAAACTCTTACGGAGAGGTTTATCAGTACATAGGTGATGAAATTGTTATTTCTTGGCCTCTTGATAAAGGAATCGAAAACTCTAATTGCCTTCGTTGTTTTTTTAATATCAAAGACACGTTTGAAAAGCAAAATAAACAATTGAAAAAACAATTTGGTCTTAGGGTTGACTTTAAAGCTGCAATGCACGTTGGTGAAGTTGCTATAGGAAAAATAGGTGCTTTAAAAAAAGAAATTGTTTTTTCGGGAGATGTACTAAATACCACAGCAAGAATTCAAAGTCTTTGCTCTCCGTTTAATTCCGATTTATTGATATCTTCCGAATTGTTTGATCTGCTTAACACAAATACTTATTGCATTAAAAGCAAAGGCAAAATATCTTTAAAAGGACGAAATAAAAAAGAAGAAATTCTAGAAATATCCCGTCGTTAAAATTTGTATTTAAGGATGTCCAAACACCTGTTTATGAGAAGTATCAAAACACGATGCAGGCAAACTAGCGGTATTAAACAAACATCCATCTATATAGCTTTTCCACCCATAACGTACGCCTACAGGATTTTGAACCTCATCACTCCAAACCTGTAACACAGAACCTTTGTTGATTATTTTAGCTTGGGCAGAATGGTATTTTCCTTCAGCATCTAAAACCTCAAAATGATTCAATGGTTTTCCCATACTAGTTAAACCAAGAGGTGCATAATCAAAAGTGAGCAACGCTTTTCCATGCTCTACTTTCATAGATTGGTACACTGGTCCTGAATAATCTATCCCCTCTATTCCATAATCTTTTGCTAAAGCCCACAAAGCCAGACGATGTCCTACAGGCAATTTTTGTGGAGGATGAATTCGTGATTGGTATCCGATGTCATTGATAACTGCCATTCCGGTATTATTCAAAGTCATCATGGTTTGTAGCTGTGCTTCTTGTACGCCTACCCAGCCTTTGATATTTTTACCAAACGGAGCAATTTGTACAAAATAAAAAGGAAAATCACCTTGTTGCCATTGGGTACGCCAACTTTTAATCATAGCAGGAAATAAACTTGCATATTGCTTAGGATTCCAACGATTTCCTTCTCCTTGATACCAAATAACCCCTTTGATTGTATAGGGAATTAAAGGATGTACCATACCGTTATACAAAACACTAGCTCTTTTGGTTGTTAAATCTTTCTCAAAATCTTTTTGAAATTCTGGAAACTGCCTAATAACAGTCTCTTTGGGTGTCCAAGCTTGTGCAGGTGTTCCACCTACATTTGTAGAAATCAGCCCGATAGGCACTCCCAAAACCTGATGCAATCTTTGCCCAAAAGCATATCCTACAGCACTAAATTCTGCTGTAGTTTTTGAGTTTGCTTCTTGCCATGTTCCTGTTATGGAATCTACTGGCAAAAAGCTAGGATTTCTTTTTACGGTTAGCAAGCGAATCTGAGTATTCTTACTATTTACAATCGTTTCCAAACTTCCCTCTATATGTTGTCCTGCCCCTCCTTTTAAAGGCATAGCCATGTTGGATTGACCAGAACAAATCCATACTTCGCCTAACAGGATGTTTTTTAGAATTCTGGTAGTCGTCCCATCTATTTTTACAAAAAAAGGACCTCCTGCATGACTTGTTTTTAAAGTAGTTTTCCAACAACCATTGGCTTGAGTTACCGTTATCGCCTCTGCCCCCCAACTACCAGATACTGTTATTTTTGTATTAGGGGTGTCTGTTCCCCAAATACTTACACTTGTATTTCTTTGCAATACCATGTGATCTTGAAAAATACTTGCCAATTTAGTTTGTGCATTGGCAACAAATACAGACAGTAACAAGATTGATATAATGAATAATTTTTTCTTTTTAATAGGTTTCATTTATTGATTGATTGTTTGTTTGTTTTTACAAATTTAGCCACCTCTACCATAGGAGCAACCCATATTTTATTTTTATTGATTGCTAAAAAATCTACTAACTTATCATGTTCAGCCATTTCTACATTTAAAGAACTTCCTCCACCTACACCATGAAACAGAAACACCAAAAGTTTATTTTTACTCATGGCTTGTTTTACCAACTCAATCATTTCTACTCCAGTGTGCCCTTTCATTCCATAAGCATTTATATTTTCAAGTTCTACCTCTTCTACATATTTCATTGCCCTTTTTACTCCTCTAGCTCCTACAAAATTATTTTTAACATAAGGATAAAACAATGTATCGTTTACTTTTGTTTGTCCACAAGGAAACGCAAAAGTTCGTTCAGATTTACCATCTATTTGATGTAGTAAATTATTGGTAATTTTTATTTCATCAACCACCTTTTGCAAACTGTAGTTATTTAAATCTTTCTCTGGTGGTAACTGTACTTTTCTTTTTTGAATATTGGCACAAGGATGCATTAACGTATGATTTCCCAATTCATGTCCTTTTTTTGCAGCATCTTTCCAGTCGATTTTTCTATTTACAAAAGCTTCTGAACTACCAATAATATAAAAAGTTGCTTTTAAATTGTGTTTGTTTAAGCTTGGAATTACATTTTCTAAATGTTCCTTTAAAGAATCATCATAAGTCAACACAACTGCACATTGTTTCCCATTCCAAAAACTATTACTTTGAGCAGTACAACTACTAAAAATATGTAGAATAGCTAAAAAGAGGAATCTCTTAAATGATTTTTTTAAACCATTCATTTTCTTATTTTTCTGACCAACCTTTTTTAGTTCCTTTTTTATAACCAATTGCCCATCCACTTCCTTTTTGTGAAACCCAAAAGACATCCGTTCTATAAGGATCCGGTTTCAAGTCAACAATTCTATCTTGTTGTCCTAAACCTTTATTAATTTTATTCCAAGATTTTCCTCCATCAAAAGATACATATGCCCCTGGATTGAGCTTTTTTTGTTGTGTTTTAGTTTTAGGTGGTAAAGCTGCAACTACGGTAATGATATTAGCATCTACTGGAGAGACTTCGCATTGCCACACATAAGGCAAATCAAAAATTTGTTTCCAAGTAGTTCCATGATCTGTACTTTTCCAAACCCCAGCACCAGTATCTGTTGCGTTCTCGTTTCCACAAGAAATAAACAAATTCTTAGTATTTCTATCCATAAACACATTGTTTACATTTTGTATTTCTGATGGAATGTTTAGCTTTTCCCATTTGTTTCCTTGGTTAGTTGTTTTGTACAAACCTCCCTTATCATCATTAACCGCTGCATACAATGTATTTGGATTGGTTGTATCAAAAATCACCCTACGTACGCTTGCTTTTTCATGAAATCCATTGTTACACAGCTCCCATGTATAGCCTCCGTCTTGAGATCGATAAAATCCAAAATCTCCTTTGGTTAATTTTTTTGCATACGGACCTGCTACTTGCGTAATGGGTTTGCGTGTAGCACAAAAATACATGTTATTAGGTTGTTCTGGGTCTATGATTAATGAATTTTGGAACACCAGTCGCATGTGTTGTGGTACATCGGCATCAAAGATAGTGGCTATATTTTTCCAAGTTTTTCCACCATCGATAGATTTACGAACCATTCCCCTATTCTCTTGTCTGTATGATAAAAAATAAATGATATCCGGGTTTTTAGGATGCACCGCAATGGTTCCTGGTGAATGAGATCCTCCATGATGGATTTGTCCATCAATTTGTTCTACTGCCACAGCCATCTTATCAGGATAATTGCCCAATGGTGCAGTTTGCCACAGACCGTGCTCTCCACTACATAAAAAATACCTATCCTTTTTTCCTGTTTCTAATAATAAAGTTCTTCCGGGCAAGTTGCTTCCTCCTCTTCCTACCCAGTGGTTCGATCCAGGTTGTGTTTCATCATCATCGATTTGTTGCCAAGAAATACCACCATCTTTTGAGGATAGTACTTGTTGATCCAAACAAATATACACGGTACCATTAGCAGAAATTTCTAAAAATCGATTGCCCCAAACATCTTCTTTACGATCCATTTCTGGTTGCATGTGTGCAAAAGTAGCGTTTACATGTGTAGGATTGTTACGAGATTGCCAATAAGCAGTTCCTTTTTTTTGTTTCCAGTAGCCACCTTCTCTTGCTACAGCCATCCATGTTTTGCCTCCATCATCAGACTTCCATACGCCACCTGGCAAAAAGGATTTGTCATGCTTATTGTTATGCGAAAGGTAAATTTCATTTGGATTTTTTGGATTCACCTGAATTCTATGCCAAACATCTAGTACCTTTTTGGGCAACTCTGGATGTAGCTTTTTAATTTGTGCCACTGGCTTTTGAAACCAAAAAGCCAATGATTTCCAATATTTCCCCTCTAGACCTTTGCTATCTATTTTGCTCATATCTACGGCCAAGTTTCCTGTGCAATTTTGCCATGTTTTACCACCGTCGGTACTTTTATACACTCCTCCTTTAGTTATTACAGAGGTTCCAGCAGCTTCAAAAGCAGTTTGTTCTACAGTAAACAATATATATTCTTTGGTTTTAGGATTGAAATAAGCATCCAAATCTCTAGGTCGATTTACAGGTAGTCCTTTAGAACTCAACTTCCAAGTACTCCCTCTATTGTCGCTACGAAACATTCCTTTATTGGTTGCTACTACAAGCTGTTTACCATCAAGGGGATTGACAAAAATTCGCCCAACGTCTAAATCATTTTCTTGGGTGATTACAGATTTCTGCCAACTACGACCTCCATTTCTGCTGATGTAAATACCATTGTCTTTAGGCTTTTTTCCCGACTGACCGTTTTGATGTCTCCATGTTTTTTTTACATTCCAAAAATCTCCAGGACCAACATACCAGTTTTTATCATTGGAAGGATCTACTGCAATGTCTGCATAACGTCCTTTAAACTTGTAGATTTCTTCCCAACTTTTCCCCATATCATTGGTTTTATATAGGATACCACTCCCTGTTATGGCCAATCCAAAATCAGGATTTTGATGAGAGAACATAAACTTTCTCACTCTAGCCAAATCCTTACCATCGCCATCTACATCTTTAATGGTATGCCAATTTTTTCCACCATCCCAAGTTCCGTAGGTATTGTACATATCTGGAGACATCATTATTACATTTTCCTGAGTTGGATGGCACCAAAATTCTTCACAATACCCAGACATCCCCGGTCCTACTTGTCTCCAAGTTACTAAATCTGTGGAATTTACGTTTTCAGTATTTAGTTTTTTAAAATATTTTTTATCTAATTGTGCATGGGAATTTATTCCACACAAAATAGCTACAATTAAGCATCCTATTTTATTCATTATATTTTTATTTAAGCTTTTATGATCTTTTATTAACTCCCTACAAAAATTCTAATTCCACCACATTTACAGATAGACATATGGTTTTATTTAAGCTATTTATTGTTAAAACTAAATTTACAATCGTACAACAATGACTTTTGTCTATAAAAAACTCTCTTTAAAATTTTAAAGAGAGTTTTTTCTTGTTTATTTGCTTCTTTTAAATTGATTACATTTTGGTTCAGTTGTTATTTTATTTCTAAAGGAGCTACCTTTCCATACCCTCCTTTTGGAGCATCGTGTGCTGTAGCATGCAAATCATATTTTGGAATTATTTTTTTAAGTTCATCTCTTTGTTTTCTATGGGCTTCAGTTACTTTTGACCAATCACGGATTTCTGGAAAACTAATCAAATCATTGGGGGTCTTGCTTACATCGTACCACTTTCCGTTTCCTCCTTTTAAAACTAAATTTCCTCGAATAATAGTTTTATCCATATGATATCCGTAAATCCACTGTCTGTGTTCTTTTCTATCTGTTGTTAAAAATGGCAACAGACTCTCACCGTTAATTTCATAATCCGACGGAATCTTTACACCAGCAATATCGGCTATAGTAGGCAACACATCAGAAATATTAGCCAACACTTTTTGTTTTCCATGCTTGGTTATGTTCAAAGTTGGTGCATAAATTATAAATGGAACATGTGTTCCTTTTTGCGACACGGGAGAAGACTTTCCATATCCACTAGTAGCATTGTCTGCACAAAAAATGAAAATGGTATTGTTTTCAATTCCTAATTCTTTAAACTTGTTTAGGTATTGCCAAACTTGGTAATCTAGATAATTTACATGGTGATGAATTCCTTGTTCTGTAATAGAATTGTGTGTATCATACACTCCGTTGTCTCCCGTAATGTTGGGTTCTTGTCTAATGTATTTTTTACCATCCCAATGAATTTTAGGTGTTCCTGGCCATTTGTTTTGAGAGTTAGGATAAAAGAAATCAAAAGCATCGTGTCCTAAGTGACTGGTATGATAAATAAAGAAAGGCTTATCTTCTTTGGCTTTTCTTTCCATAAAATCAAATGTAAATTTTAGCTCCACATCAGGACCATATGTATTCAAACCAAATTCTTTTTCTGATGTTTTGTTGTTGGGCCACCACTCCATTTTTTGCTTGCTATCTGGATGATTCATTAACTGTACGTGTGGTTTCCAGTACCATCCCGATTGAACATAGGATTTAAACGGCAACGGTTTTCCTGTATCTGCATTGTATATTTTTTTATCTCCTTTCTTTTTTTCCAATCTAAAATCTGTTGTGTGAATTGCTTTATTGTAAGAGCCTTCTCCTGGTGTAAAACAACCTTCATCAAAAGGAAATCCAGAAATATTCATCTGTGTTTTTCCTGCCCAAAAAGAAGCATACCCTCCTTTTTTTGCCACATGTGCAATGGTATGTGGAGAACTCTCAAACAAATCCCATCCATTTTTCCCTTTCGGATTTTTTCCTTTGTCTTTATTATGCCACCATTTGTGTAAATGTGCATAACGTCCTGTCATCATCATAGCACGACTAGGACCACAAATTGTAGCTGCAAAAGTGGTTTCAATAAAACAACCTTCTTTTGCCAATCGATCTAAATTTGGAGTAAAAGCACGATACGCTTTGTTTGACGAATTGATGTCTTTACCACCACTTTTAATGGGTTTTGACCAAACAGAAGAGCCATAAATAGGCAATTCTCTGGCACTGATATCATCTGCAAAAAGCAAGACAATATTCGGTTTTTTATCAGATTTATTTTGTGCACTGCTACTGCATATCGTCAGTAAAACAAGTACTAGTTTTGCTATCCTGTACATCATATTTTTTTAGTTTGCATTCCACCCTTTTTGATAACCGTTTAAATAAGTAACATACCAACCTGATCCCCAAGCAGCACTCCACAACACATTCTTGTTATATGGATCTGGTTTAACATCGACCATTTTATTAGGCTGCCCCAATCCTTTGTTTATTTTTTTCCATGATTTTGCTCCATCTTGAGAAAGATAAATTCCAGGATTTTTAAACTGACCTTTTACACTTCCTGCTTGTCCCGCCACACTAATAACTATGATATTCTCATCCACTGGTGAACTCTCTACCTGCCATACAAACGGAGCTTTAAAAATTTGTTCCCAACTTTCTCCATTATTTTTACTTCTCCAAACACCCCCTTCATCGTAAGCCCCTGTTCTTCTGCCTGTTGCTATGTACATATACTCATTATTTCTATCTACAAACACATTGTTTACCGATTTTATTTCTGATGGAATTTTCATCTTTTCCCAAAATGTTCCCTTATTGGTTGTTTTGTACAATCCTCCATTGTTATCATTTAAAGCTGCATAGATAATATTTGGATTTTTTGGATCCATTTCTAATCTTCTTACACTTGCTCCTTTATGAAAACCATGATTGCTTAATTCCCAAGTATATCCACCGTCAAAAGAACGATAGAAACCAAGTCCTCCTTTGGTTAATTTTGCAATACCATTCCCTACCTCTGCAATAGGTTTTCTAATGGTACAGAAATACATATTTTTGGGATTTACGGGATCTATCATTAAAGAATATTGTGGCACCAAACCTTTATACGATGGATTGTTAGCTTCCAAAATTGTAGCTATATTTTCCCACGTTTCCCCCCCATCTGTAGACCTTCTTAACTTACCTCTATGCTCTTGTCTCCAAGCCAGTAGATAAATAGTATTAGGATCTTTTGGGTGTACCGCAACGGTAGAAGCCGAATGCAATGCATGGTATCCTTTTACATCCTTTACTTGTCCTTCTACTTGCTCTACAGCAACCGCTTGTTTGTCTGCCCAACCATCCAAATCGGTAGTTTGCCATAAGCCATGCTCTCCACTACACAGCAATCTTCTTTCTTTAATTCCAGTTTCGTGTAACATAAAACGACCTGGTAAATCACTATCTCCTCGTCCAATCCATTTTCCACTTCCTGGTGATGTTTCGTAATCATCTATTTGTTGCCAAGTTTTTCCTCCGTTATTAGAGCGAATTGTTTGCTGATCAACTCCCATAAACACCTCTCCTTTGGCATTGATAGCCAACATACGATTCCCTGATCTGGCAGGTTGATTGTCCATATAATTTTGTAGATGAGCGAAAGCTATATTGGTTCCTACAGGGTTGTTTCTACTTTTCCAATACGCTTTGTCTTTTTCGCTTTTCCAATACATTCCCTGACGAGCACAAACGGTCCATGTTTTACCTCCGTCTTCCGTTTTCATCGCATCACCTGCACCAAAAGATTTATCATGTTTTTTGTTAAACACCAAATAAATTTCATTTTTATTTACAGGATTTACTGCCAAACGATTGAATACTGGCAAGGTAGTAGAAGGTAACTTTTTTAAGGTATTCTTTACTTGTTTTTTTGACATCCCTAACCAGTTTGCAACCGTATTGTAATAACGATCGTGTTCTGGCATAAAACTAATTTTGGTTAGATCTATATATAAATTTCCTGTAATATTTGTCCATGAATTTCCTCCATCAGTACTTTTAAATACCCCTCCTTGAGCACTGGTCGTTGATCCATTAGCTTTGTAAACTGTTTGCTCAACCAAATAGAGCACAAACTCACCTGTTTTTGGATTGTAATAAGAACTTAAGTCTCTTGGTAAATTATTTGGTAAACCTTTGCCTCCTTCGTTCCAACTATCTCCACCATTTGTACTCACAAACAATCCATGACTGGTTGCAATAATCATATGATCTGGATTCTTTGGGTTGATCACAATTCGCCCCACATCTAAATCATCAGAAATATTAGTAGCAATTTTCTTCCAAGATTTTCCGGCATTTTTAGTTTTTAAAATATATCCATAACTGGCTCTAGCCTGTTTTTTTCCGTGAGGATTTTTAGCACTTCTATGATTGCTTTTTACATTCCAAAAATCTCCTGCTCCTACAAACCATATTTGATCATCTTTAGGATGGATGGCAATCTGAGTATGTGCATTGGTATACTTACTACCTTTTCCTTCACGTGGAATTTTATAAACTTCTTCCCAAGTACGCCCTTTATCGTGAGTGGTATAAACACCCCCTGCACGTTCTATAGCCACTCCAAAATCTGGATGTTGTGTAGAAAAATCAATATCTAGTACACGTTCCATATCAGTCCCGTCTCCATCAGCATCTTTTAGAGAATGCCATGATTTTCCATTGTCCCATGTTCCGTAGCTTACGTGCATATCTGGCCCCATAAACATAACATTGCTATCTGTAGGATGACACCAAAACTCCTCGTTATAACCTGCCATTCCAGGACCAAATTGTTTCCATTTTATAGATGGATCTGAGATGACACGTTCACTTTGTATAGTTTTAAAAAACTTCCTATTTTTTTTGCTTAGTTGTGCATAGCAGGTAAATGAGCAAATAGACAACGCAATTGCAAGATATTTTAAATTCATAGTTGAAAATTAAGGGTTAAAAATCCTGTTTTTTTATGCAATAAAAAGCAAGATTTGATTTTTTTTGCAATAGATATGTTTAGTTGAATTGAAACTTACCATCATGAGCTCCTTTGGCAAAAGGTGGATTGTAATGTACATCAGTGCCAATAGCCTTTGTATTTTTACCAAAATTATCACCTCCCCAATTGATTTCTGCTCGTCCATCACCAATTACGATGTCTAATAATTTCTTTTTGAGCTGAGTCACTACTTTTGAATATTTTGGATTGTTTGCTAAGTTGTTTAATTCATGGGGATCATTAATTGCATCATACAAAGACATGTCTAATTCTTCATCAGTAGCATTCATAGCCCAATTCATGTTTACACCTCTTTTAGAATTAGGTCTCGTCTTTAAAGACAAAGCATATTCTTTGGTTCTAATGTAAGCTCTGGGTCCTATGGCATGATGGCTTTCACCAATTACATAATCTCTGGCAGGGATGGAATTATGGGTTACTTTTTGCAAATCCACACCGTCTAGATATGTAAAGTTCTCATTAGATAAATCAACTCCGGCAGCAGCAAGTACCGTAGGAGCGATGTCTACAAACTCCGTAAAATCTTTCACCACTTTTCCAGCTGGAAACTTCTTTTTATCTGAAGAAACCACAATAATTGGATTGTGACTATCAATTTCCCAAGGAGTGTTTTTAGCAATAGCTCCATGATCGTTTAACTTCCATCCATGATCACCACACACATAAACTATTAACCAAGGTTGTTGTTTTTGCTCGCTGTATTTAATGAATTCTCTAGTAGCACGACCAATCAATTCATCTCCATAAGCACAAAAAGCATAGTAATCTCTAACCATATTTTGTTTTTGTTCTTCCGTAAAATCGTCCGAGAAACTCTTTTTGACACGTTTTTGAAAAGCTTTGGCCATTTTTTTGAATTCAAAATCCGTTAAAGTGGGAATTTTATAGTTTTTTTGATGAAAACGATCTCTGTAACTTTTAGGAGGCAGTACAGGCGTGTGTGGAAAATCATAACCTATATGAGCAAAAAGAGGTTTGTTAGTATCAATTCCTTCAAAAGAATTGCTCCCTAATTGAAAAGATTGGTTTTCGTTCTTTAAAAACCTAACAAAAGCTTCTGTATAGTTTCCATCACGAGTTTCTCCGACTGGTTTCGGACTTACACCTGCCAATACACCTTTGCTAAAAGGGGTCTCAAAATCTTTAATATTCTTGTTGTGCTTATACATTAACTGAAAGTTTTGGTATGCCTGTTTAGCCATACCTTTAAACTGTGGATTCTCTTTTTCTAATTTTTCTGATTTGTAATAAACTTTTCCATTAGCATCTTTAAAATACGTAACGTTTTTTAGAGGTGTTTTTAATTTAACCCCATCAATATCCGTAAGCTTAGAAACCTTACCCCATTCTGGCAACATGTCATTATCTAAAGTTTTTGCATCAATATCATTTTGATAGATTTGATAATTAAGAGGTTTTCCGTTTTTTAGGGTTCGAATACGTACTCCCAATTTCCCAACATGAAAAGTTTGATAACCCAATTTAGCCATCTCTTCAGGCAACAAAGGATAGGAATTGCTAGTATTGTTATTAAAATACTCGAACTGATAAATTCCGCTACGAAAAGGGTAACGTCCAGAGTGCATTGAAGCTCTAGAAGGAGCACAACCTTGTGCCTGGCAATACGTATTGATAAACGTGGTTCCTTCTACTGTCAACTTATCCACATTAGGAGATTCAACATACCCCAATTTACTTTCATTTTTTCCTGTTAAAATTTTATTAAAAGACTCTATAGAATCCCATCGTTGATCGTCTGTAAGCACCCATAAAACATTAGGTTGTTGTTGAGCAAGTAAGTTTGCACTACATAAAAGCACAAGTACTATTATTGTTTTTATAGTTTTAATTTTCATTTAAAATAAGTTTTTATAGAATGATTTGTAAGCAACACCAATCTTTGATGGTTTACATTCATCAAAACTCTAATTTTCAATAAAATAAAAAAGAAATCAATGGATTTATCACAGATTTAAATGAGTAAAAAAAACTAGACAAAGACTAGATATTTATTTTTTAAGACCTGAAAAAGCAATTATAGTATCTTTAAAAACCAAAACAAAATCTTGCAAATTTTCTTTTACAAATTCAAAAAGATTAATTTTTTTATGATAAAGCAAAACAAACAACTAATCAAAAACTCATCCCTTTAGTTTTGCAATCATGTTACAAAGTTTGATTTTGAATGTATATAGTTTATTCTTATGTAAAGGATTTAAGACTCTATAAAAAACATTCAAAAATAACATACAGAAGGTAAAATAACTGTTTCTTAAAGAACCTTATATAAAACAGAAAAAACACTGCTAAAAAACCAAAGTTTGGTTCATTTTTTTTAATGTTAACACAATACATTTGACGTTTTACCTTAGTAATTTGTTACATTTCTATAACAATACCATCAAATGTAAAATGAAAGTTAAAAACAGCTCTAAAATCCAAAAAGTATATTTATAATCTAGTTTTATATCTTATAAACTACGATAAAGTAGATTGATAATCTATAAAAAAGAAACTTTACTAAAAGAACAAAAAAACAGTTTTATAGAACAAATTCAAATCAAAAGTATATTAACAAAAACTTGATTTTTTTCAATAAAACCCAACAAAAACTAGCATTCAAAACTATAATTTTCATAAAATCAACATTTAATCCATCAAGTTAGTCATTTGTTTCACTCATAGTTTTATAATCTTAAGAAATTCTTTAGCGAATTATAAACATACTTAAACTATGAGATTTAAATTATTTAAAAACTTAAAAATGAGGGAGGTTTTAATCGTCCTCATTACTGTTTTTAGCTTCAATTTAACACAGGCTCAGACTAAAAAAGTTACAGGTTCTGTAACCAATGAGAATGGAGAGCCGCTTATTGGAGTTAGTGTAAGTGCAAAAAGTACTGGAAAGTTAACAATTACTGACTTTGACGGAAATTTTGTACTTGAAATAAAAAAAGGAGATATCCTAGTAGCAGACTACCTAGGATATGCAAAAGAAGAGGTCTTAGTAAAAGATCAGGTGCGTTTTTCCATACAAATGACTCCAGATACCGATATTTTAGAAGAAGTAGTGGTTGTTGGTTATGGTAAACAAAAACAAAAAGAAGTTACCGGAGCCGTAGCCAATGTAAAAGCTGAGGTTTTAGAAAAAACTACAACTTCTGATGTTGGTTCTGCTTTGCAGGGTCAAATTTCTGGGGTAACTGTTACTTCTAGTTCTGGTGAACCTGGTTCTGAAGCAAACATTTTAATTCGTGGTTTCAGTTCTTTATTAGAAGGTCAAAACAAACCTTTATATGTTGTAGACGGTATTCCTTACGACAACGATCCTGGATTGAGTGTTAGCGAAATTGAAAGCATTGATGTATTAAAAGATGCTGCTTCAGCTTCTATATACGGAACTAGAGGTGCTGGTGGAGTTATCTTAATTACCACCAAACAAGGACAAGTAGGTGATATGCGTATCAACTTTAAAGCAGAATACGGATTGCAAAACATTACTAGTAACACTCCGTTATTAAGTGGTCCTGAGTTTTTGTACACACAAATTAAACTTGCTTCTGACAGAAATGGTAGTAACTACGAGCAGCAATGGAATAGAAGTGCACAAAACCCACAAGATGCATTGAACAATACCAACTTAGAGGAAACCATTCTAAATGATATGGCTCCTATCGAAAACTACAACCTAAGTATTTCTGGTGGTAAAAAAGATTTGGTGTATAGTTTTAATACCAACTACTTTTTACAAGAAGGTATTTTAATGAACACTGACTTTAAAAGGTTAAACATCAGATCTAATGTAAAATATACTTCTGGTAAATTTAAATTAACTTCTGGTTTTACCTTTAGAAAAGATGATCGTTTTAGACCAGCTTGGCGTTTGTTAAACCAAATTTACGAGTACGATCCTAGTAGACCTGCCGTTAATTTATCTAATAACGACTTTGATATCGGTAGTGAAAATGACGATTTAGCCAATCTACAAAACGTAAACAATACTTTACGTACCATTAAGCAAACTTCTACTTCTGATCTTAACTTCACAGCCCTAAACGTTCAAATGGACTACGAGGTAAATAAAGACTTAACCATTACAGCAAGAGGAGGAGGAAATTACACTAACAGTAGAGACGATGCTTACAAACCAGAAGTTACTGTAACAACTAGTTCCGGAGAAACTATTGTTCCTGTAGCTGCTTGGCAACGTTCTTCTATGAAAGTTTCTCACACACAAAGTTCTAAACTAACCTACGAAACTATTTTAAACTACAACAAAGACATTGGAAGACATAAATTTGACTTTGTTTTTGCCAACTCTATCGAAAAATCTGAAAGAAAATCTTTTTTCGCTCAACAATCTTTGAATGGTTTTGGAGATAAAATCACCAATATCAATGCTTATAGAGGATTTCCTGAAGTTGGAACTAATGGAGACGACTTTACGAGAACCTTAATTGGGTACTTAGGTAGAATGCAATACAACTTTGCTGGTAAATATTTATTTAGTGCAAGTGTAAGAAGAGATGGTTCTTCTCAGTTTGAACCAGAAAATGCATGGGGGTGGTTCCCTTCTGTTTCTGCTGGATGGAACTTGTCAGAAGAGTATTTCTGGAGCCCATTAAAACCAGTAATCAAAAGTTTTAAAATTAGAGCCAGTTTAGGTACAACGGGTAACGATCGTTTTAGTCCATATCAAACCGCTGGATACACTCCTAACGGATTTAACGTTGTGTTTGGTGATTCTAACAGCGACAGTTACACAGAGGAGATTGCTTATGGAGCTGCTAGAGTAGCTCACTACAACAAAGATTTAAAATGGGAAACTTCCATAGAAAAAAACTTTGGGGTTGATATGAGTCTATTTAACAATCAATTAAGCTTTACAGCAGATTATTATATTTCTGACAAAGAAGATTTACTATACCCTGTTTTAGTTCAACCTTCTTCTGGTATTGGAACTAGTTTTGGTAATAGATCTGTAATGATGAACGTAGGTAACATGACTAACAAAGGTTTGGAATTTGCTTTGAAATTTAGAAGCAGAAAAGGGAAATTAAAATGGAACACCTCTGCTACTTTTTCTACCAACGATAATGAAATTACGAAAACACACGAAAGCAACCCATTCCAATACTTAAATGGAGGTTATGTAGGTAGAAATAGTAATGATATTGTTACTGTGATTACAGAAGGTTACGAAGCTGGTGCATTCTTCTTACTAAAACAAGACGGAATTATCAACACACAAGAAGAATTGGATGAGTATATGACAGACAAAGTAGGCCCTAACGGAGAGCCTATCAAAGGTGTTACCTCAATTGATGGTTTTGCTCCAAGATTAGGAGACTCTAAATTTAGAGATACCAACAATGATGGAATGATTAATGATGATGACAAAGTATACTCAGGTAGTGGTACTCCTGACTTTGAAGCAGGATGGAACTTTAGTGCCAACTACAAGCAATTTGACTTTTCTATGCAATGGTATGGATCTTTTGGTTCTGATATTATTAACGGTAACAGAGCTTACGCTTATCAATCAGGAAAACACAGAGATTTGTTCTACGGATGGTCAGAGTTAAACACACAAACTAGCGTACCTCAATACAGAGGAACTAACAACGTAAACAACAACGCTACTTACTCTTACAGAAGTATTAGTGACTATTTCTTAGAAGACGGAAGCTTTGTTAGATTAAGAAATATTGCCTTAGGATACACCGTTCCTAAAAAAGCTACTCAGAAAATTGGAGTAAATAGATTGCGTTTTTACATCCAAGCTCAAAACGCTTTAACGCTTACCAAGTACACAGGATTTGATCCTGAAGTAGGTAATAACGGACTAAGTACTAGAGGTCTTGATGCAGGTACATACCCTATGTCGGCTCAGTATAAACTTGGTTTACAATTACAATTTTAATTTATAAAAGACAATACAATGAAAAAAAATAAATTTTACATAGGATTACTGACAGTTGTTTCAGTATTTTCATTGGGTTCGTGTAGTGAAGATTTTTTAGATGTAGAAAATCCTAATCAGGTTGAAAGTTCTCTATATGTAGAAAATAATGACGATTTAGAAACTGTTTTAAACGCAGCCTACAGCTCTTATACCAAAAGTGATGGAATTGCAACACAAATGGAATACGAACGTAGTGATATGGTTTACCCAGGAGGAATTAGACCTTACACACCTGGTAACGAACCTTTTTACACCCAAACATTTAACAACTCTAACCGTAGTATTGCCGACAAATGGGCTGTATTATACGAGGGGGTTTTTAGAGCCAACCAAGTCATGGCTGAGTACGACAAAATTAAAGGTACTTATGCAACAGAAATTGATTCTCTTAACGGAGCTTTAATGTACGCACAAGCAAGGGCTCTAAGAGGATATTTTTACTTTAATATCTCTAATAGTTTTAATGAAGGAGAAGTGCCTATTTTTGATGAACCTTCTGAAAACCCAGAAGATACAAGAAAAGACAATGCTAGCAAACAAGAAGTATTGAACTTTTACAGAGCCGATTTGGCTTACGGAATGCAACACCTTCCTCTTACTTGGCGTTCTGGTCAAGTGTTAAACAGAGGAGGTGCAGTTACTGGAACCACCGGAAACCCCTCTGATATTGTTATTAATGGTACTGGGGAATTGGGTAGAATTAGTGCTGGTGCCTGCGAAGCTTTGTTAGGAAAAAGTTATTTGTATCAATATGACTTTAAAAACCCCGACATGAGTTTAATTACGCAAGCTAAAAAACACTTCGAAAGATTGTTACCTGATGTAGGAGAAGATGGTGGATACGGATATCAATTAACCGACCATGTAGGAGATAACTTTACTTCTCAAAACGAATACAATTCTGAATCTATTCTAGAAGTAAATTACTCTGTAGATTTAGCTCAAGACCGTTCAGGAGAAGAGGCTTTGCACAACGATTTGTCATTAAAATTAGGTGCTGGTCTTTACAACCCTGCCATGTCTCCAGCTTCTTGGTTGGTAATTCAATACAAAAGAGATTCTATCGACATAAAAAGATCGATGAATCAACTAGGTGCAAACCCAGATTACGACAATACCCTACCAGAAGACAAGTATAAAAACCCTAGTCTAGATTATAGAAAATATTCACACAGAATGTCTCACTCTATCGCTTACATAGATGATGACGACACTAAATTTTATGATGGTGATATAACTGAGTTAGTAACACACCCAAGAGCCTTAAAACAACAAGCAAACTGCTTTATGTGGAAAAAACTAACCAACTGGGACATTACCTCTAGCGAAACTGGTTTAACTACAGATGGTCGTTCGGGAGTAAACATGCGATTGATTCGTTTGGCAGACATCTACTTAATGTACGCTGAATGTTTGTTAGAAGAAGGAAACATTGCAGAAGCTCGTAGAAACATTAATAAAATTAGATATCGTTCTGGAGTTGTTCTTTTGGGGCCAAGTATAGGTTCGGAAGAGTTTAGCAATGCAACCTTTACTACTGATAATGGTGCCATTGCCTTAGATATAAATGGAAATGGCGTTGAAGGAGGATTAGCTAAAGATGCCAACGGAAACTATACAGATATCTACGAAGAAATTTCTTATGACAGTTATGAAGTATTAAGATACCATTTACGTCATGTAGAAAGACCTTTGGAATTGGCTATAGAAGGAAATGCACTAAGAACTATAGACTTGAGAAGATGGGGAATTACCAAACAACGTTTTATTGAGATAGCCGATAGAGAATACGCTATTGGAGGATACATTGCTTTAAACCCAGCAGACCCAACTAAAACAGTCAATAGATGGAGCATTCAAATCTTTCCTTTATACGAACCAACCATCAATGCTAGCTTAGGAGGTTTCCAAGACATTTACCATGTATATGATGAAAAATACGAAAGTCAAAGTCCAGCAGATCCTGCTACAGAAAACGACAACGTACTTAACCTAAATGCAACTACCGTAAAACTAGCTGGTGCAGCAGTAAGTAGAAAAGATGAAAATTTAGCTTCTAGACGTTTAACCGCAACCTACTTTAAAGATTGTGTAGAGGCTAGTCAAAATTACGATGAAAGTAAAGCGTATTTACCAATTCCTATTACAGAATTAAACGCTAATTCTAAATAATTTAAAAACGAAATCATGAAAAAAATACATATTTTATTAAGTTTTATCTTCTTAGGGCTATTAGTTAGCTGCCAAGAAGATGAATATGAAGCTCCCAGCTCGCACTCGACTTTGGCGTGGAGAACTTCATTAATTTCAGATTCAGACGACCCACTGTTGGCCAACACCATTAAGGGGAATTATATTTCTTACTCCGACCATTCTGCTGGTGCTATAGAGCATTATTGGTACATTAATAAAGGAGATCGTTTTTTAAAAGCTCCACTACCAGAAAACAAGTTTAATGATGATTCTAGAGCAGCAATTGCTAGAGCTGCAAGGTCTGAAAACGATACGGTTTCTACAGACAAAGCTATTGCTGTTGCATTTTACAACACACCTGTTAGTAGTGTAAGACTGTACAATGTTTACAAAGATTCTGTTAGTTTTGAGAGTGTAAATGGAGGAACCATTAGCTCTGAATACGATGAAGAATCTGGAAAATGGATTGTAGACAAAACTTTTCAAGTAAATGTATTTGATACTATTATTCCCGGATTAAGAATTCTAGACAATGGTGTAGAAATTACCAAATACAGTGAAGGTGATGAACAAACTAATGATTCTGGAGAAGAACAAATAATTACATTAGATGCAGGAAACGTAATTTCTTTTGAAGATATTTCTAATGTATTTGCTTCAAGACCTCATTACAGAAAATGGTTTTTAATTGATAACGTAACGGGAGATACCGTAAGAAAAATTGAAAACGAGACTTTTGGAAACGCTTATATACAACCTGTTACTCACGATATTATGTTTACCACCGTTGGAGAGTTTAAAACAGGAATAGAACTAAAAAGAATTGCTGATTCTGAAAAAAATATTTTTACAGGAGACAATGCAAACCTAATTCTTCCTGCCATTGTAAAAGTAGGACAAGGTACCAACTTAAGCTTGATTGGTAATTTGACAGAAACTATTGATGAAGAAATTGAATTGACCTTTAACGGAGATTTAGATGCTCCTACAGCAGACCTTAAAAATCACTTTACTGTAAACGTAAATGGCTCTCCTTTAGCAGTTGCTGAAACTCGTTTAAAAGATGGTTTTAAAAATGTATTGCAATTGATTATGTCAGACAAAATTTATCAAAATGATGTTGTAACTGTAGCCTATGACGGTGCAGGAAACTTAACCTCACCTGCACACAGTACCGAGGCTGAAGTAATTGCCGAAACCACTGTAGAAATGTTTGATAAAGAATACATTCCTGAAAACGTAGCCAATATGGACTTATTTGGACCTTGGTGGAGAAATGCTGCTCATGTAGAATTATCTTCAGAACAATTTATAAGAGGAACTCAAAGTTTAAAAATTGCAATAGAACCAGGAGAACCATCAGCCGAAGGTGGATATACATTTACTTCTAACAAACCTGAGTTACTAGCAGGTAGAACTTACACCGTTAAATATAAAATCTATATCGATACGCAAAACGGATTGCCTAAACCATCGGAAACACCTACAGGAGACGATCCATCATCTCTATTAGACTTCCAACTATTCTTGTTAAATGACTGGGGATACTCTGCAACACAAGTAGTGCAAGGTACACCAGAAACCGATCTAGAAACTGACAAATGGATTACCATAGAAAGACAATATACTAGAGGACCTAGAACCATAGAAAAACTTTGGTTTAGAGCAAGAGCTGTAAGTAAAAATAGTAAAGCTGTTATCTATGTAGATGATATTTCTATAAAAGAATACGATATAAGACCTTAAAAATCTTATGTTTAGTATATTTAGTTTACATTACGAACGCCTAGGTCCCCAACCTAGGCGTTTTAATTTATAAATTCTTTTAGTATAAGTATTTATAACTCTTTTATTATTGATTTTTTTTTAAAGAAGCATCTTAAATTTTTCTGTAAAACAAACAATCCCTAAACTAAAGAAAACTCATTCCAAGTATAGTTGACATAAAAAAACAGAAGCAACACTAGCCACCTCTGTTTTATATCCGCTTATTTGTAAATTATTTTATGGCGTTACTATTGTATTGGTATCATCAATTACTATTTTACCATTAGCCAATGCATTGCTTAAATTAGCCCCATTATAACTTCCTGCATTATCAACAAAAATCACCTCAGCTCCCGTGTTCGATTTTTTTGCTTGAACAGAAATACCATTATTAGCATTAAAAACATTGTTGCCTTCAAACTTTAAGTATCCTTTTAAATAAGTTGCTATCACTGCTTGATCATCACTAGTTACCATAGTATTATTCTTTATCAAAACATTGCCAGAACCTTTTAATTTTTTTTCCTCTTCTGTAAAAGTCCTCCCTTGGCCGTGCCCTACTTTACCTGTAGCAAAAATTAAAATCCCATAGTTATTAGGGCTTTCGATAGAGTTATTTACAATCCTTATATTTTTACTTTCATCTTCTATGTGTATTGGTTGAGAATAAGAAGCTGTTCCTCCTTTAAACATATTACCAAAAACGTAAACGTTACGGGTATTTGCAATTGCTAAGTTGAAACTCTTAGTTAAATAGAAATCATTGTTAGTCACGCGGATATTTGCATGTTTTACCAAATTCACCCCTAAACCATAAGTTGGATCTGTTTCTCCTAGCAATGCTCCATCAAAAGATATTTGATGACTACCGTTATAGAACCTATTGTTATTTACAATAAAACCATCCAAAGTAGGACAATCTCGTGCCACCAAACCAAACCAATTATTAAAAAAACAATTTTCTATAACAACATCTTTAAAGCTTCCTTCAAAAAATACACCTCTAGTTGTTTCTGTGGTAACTGCTTGCTTAAAGGCACAGTCCTTAATGCTTATATCTGTAAACAACTCTAAACGATCAGCAATCTGTCCATTGTTATTGATGTCTCCTAAAAACATACATCTGTATGCTATACCATTGTTGATATAAAATTGAATATTATCAATAGAGATATGATCTGAATTCACTACAATCATAGAATTAAAAATATGATTTCTATTGTTATAAGTCCCTGTACGAGTTAATTTGTATTTTCCATTTCCCCTAGCCTCTCCTCTTAAATTTACATTACTCCCATCTAAAACAATTGCTTTATCTGCTGATGTAAAATTAACGTCTACATCTAACAATATTTCAGTACTTGCATTTGCTTGTGCAAGAGCATTTTTCAATTTTAAATAATTTGTGCTTCCAACTTGATTAGAAACTCTAATGGTTTGAGTAATTGCTGTTTTTTTAGAATCTCCTAAATCTAGAGATAAATTTTTGTCGTTTTTCAGCTCTTGATCCTCATCGACGATATTCTTACTACAAGAAATAGCAGATAATGTTAAAACTACCAATGCCAATTTAAAAAAAGTTCTTTTTTTCATTATTAAAAGTTTTTTGATTCTCTTCGAAAGTATCAACACTGTAAAAATGAAAGAAAAACATATGATTCCATATAAAACACAAATGATTATTTAGCAAACAAAACCCAAACAAAACAAGTTATTTACAACTTTACTATGCTTTTTAAAAACATAACACAAAAAAAACAGAATAAATTTATTATTCTGTTTTTATCTTTAATATTAAATATGACTTATCCCTCTAACATCCTAAGGGATCAAAAAATGAACTAATTCACCATCCCTTCTAAGTCTAAAATAAAGGTGTATTCACGAGCAACCTCTTTTAAAGCATCAAATCTACCTGAAGCACCTCCATGTCCTGCTTCCATATTGGTATGCAAAAACAACTGATTGTTATCTGTTTTTAAATCTCTTAATTTAGCAACGTATTTAGCTGGTTCCCAATACTGCACTTGCGAATCGTGCAAACCAGTAGTCACCAACATATTGGGATATTCCTTTGCCTCTATATTATCGTAAGGTGAATAACTCTTTATATAGTTGTAATAAACTTTATCATTTGGGTTCCCCCATTCGTCATACTCTCCTGTTGTTAATGGTATGCTATCATCTAACATTGTAGTTAGCACATCTACAAAAGGAACTGCTGATATAATCCCATTAAACAGTTCAGGATTCATGTTGGCAATAGCCCCCATTAGCAAACCTCCTGCAGATCCTCCCATTGCATACAAGTGTTTTGCAGAAGTCATTTGATGGTTGATAAGATACTGAGCACAATCTATAAAATCTGTAAAAGTATTCTTTTTACGTAATAACTTCCCATCATCGTACCAAGCTCTTCCCAAATACTCTGATCCTCTGATATGAGCCAGCGCAAATACAAAACCACGATCTAATAAACTCAATCGGGTAGTGCTAAAACTGTCATCTACAGTATGTCCGTAAGATCCATACGCATACATTAGGACTGGTGTTTCCTTGTTTATAATAGTATCTTTTCGGTGTACAATAGACAAGGCGACTTTTTTTCCATCTCTTGCAGTTACCCAAATTCTTTTGCTAGTATAGTTTTTTTTATCAAACTTACCCCCTAGCACTTCTTGTTCTTTTTTTACGATTTCTTCTTGGGTATTCATGTTAAAGTCTATCACAGAACTTGGAGTTGTCATAGAATTGTAACCGTAACGTAACCATTCTGTATCGTACTCTGGATTGCTAAACACGTAACAAGAATATGTTTCTTCGCTAAAAGGCAAGTAATAATCCTGGGTTCTATCCCATCTAATTACTCTTATTTTACTCAATCCAGAAGCTCGTTCTTCCAACACTAAAAAATCTTTAAAAATAGAAACATCCTCTAGCAACACATCCTCTCTATGCTCAATTACATCTTGCCAATGTTCTTTAGAGGTTGCGTTTTCAGAAGTTTTCATCAACTTAAAATTGGTGGCATTGTCCTTATTTGTTAGTATATAAAAAGAATCTCCATAATGCATAATACTATACTCCAACTCTTTTTCTCGTTCTTGAAACAGGGTAAATGTACCCGTTGGGTTGTTGGCATCTAAAAACTGATACTCTGTTTGCAAGGTACTATAAGATCCTATGACCAAATATTTTTTTGATTTGGTAATACCCACATACACATTGTATGTTTCATCTTGTTCATGGTACACCAACACATCCTGATAAGTAGGTGTTCCCAAGCTATGCCTATATACTTTATCGCTACGCAACGTTACATGGTCTTTTTTGTTGTAAAACAATGTTTTGTGGTCGTTTGCCCAAGTAGCAGACCCAGTGGTAAATTCTACCGTGTCTTTAAGAATTTCTCCTGTTTCTAGGTTTTTAAAGCGTAGCGTGTATTGTCTTCTTCCTACCTCGTCTGTTCCATACACCAATAACTGATTGTTTGCAGAAACAGACATTCCTCCTACATCAAAATACTCATGTCCTTCTGCCAAAACATTTACATCTAACAGTATTTCTTCTTCGGCTTCTAAAGTTTCTTTTTTTCTTGTGTAGATGGGGTATTGTTTTCCTACATCGTAACGAGTAATGTAATAGTAACCATTTTTAAAAAACGGTACCGAACTATCGTCTTCTTTAATTCTGCTTTTCATTTCTTGAAATAAATCTTCTTGAAAAGCATTGGTGTGTTTGGTTTGTTCTTCGTAAAAGTTATTTTCTTGACTTAAATAACCAAAAACTTCTTGGGTTTTTTCCGAAGGAATCTCTGCATTTTTTTCAGCATCAGACAAACGCATCCAATAATAAGGGTCTATTCTTTGGTCATTGTGCTTGGTTAACGTTTTAGCAATCTTTTTTGCTACAGGAACTTGTATCACCTTCATGTCTCTTTCTTTTATTAAATAAGTGTGTAAAAATATAAAATCCACTTGGGATGAGCGTGCATAACATTAAAAATTAAACATTTACAAAGAATCTGTAAATCAACTAATTAACAAAGTATTTTTTTTCAGCACTTTTTTTTAAAATTAGTTTTGCAGTTCAAAAAAAAAATTATTTTTGTCACCATATAGAATTGCAAAAATGTTATTGTTTTTATGTTTCGCTTGTGTTTGTACGAAGATGATTAGCAGATACAACATGGCAGGATGTCGTAACGAAATAAAAAATGTGTCTTCAAGATTTTTCTTTTTTGTGTACCTCCTTTTCAAAACTATTTGTTTTGAAAACATTCGCTTGTTTAAGGTTATTAGAGTGTAGTAAGATTATGTTGTTAGAAAAATCAATCATAAAAACATATTTTATCACCCTTTAAAACCGATTATAAATAAGAATGCGCAATAAGTATATCGATTTAATTAACCAAACTTTTGATTTTCCCCAAGAGGAATTTGACGTAAACGCACAAGGAGAATTGTCTTTTCATGGACTAGATCTTTCCGAATTGTTAGAAACACACGGAACTCCTTTAAAAATAACCTATTTGCCAAAAATTTCTGAAAATATTCAGAAGACAAAGGCTTGGTTTCAAAATGCTTTTGAAAAGTACAATTATCAAGGTCAGTATTTTTATTCTTACTGTACCAAAAGTTCTCACTTTAAGCACGTACTAGACGAAGCTTTGGAAAACAACATCCATATAGAAACCTCTTCTGCTTTTGATATTAACATTGTAAATGCCTTGCTAGAGAGCAAAAAAATAAACAAAGATACCTTTGTAATTTGCAATGGGTTTAAAAGAGAACAATACATTAACAACATAAGTGACTTGATTAATAACAAGCACAAAAACTGTATTCCTATTATAGACAACTACGAGGAATTGTCTTTGCTAGAAGAACAAATAGACGAAGATTTTCAGGTAGGAATTAGAATTGCATCTGAAGAAGAACCTAAGTTTGAGTTTTATACCTCTCGTTTGGGAATTGGTTATAAAAACATTGTGCCTTTTTACAAAAGACAAATAGAGCATAACCCTAAGGTAAAGCTTAAAATGTTGCATTTTTTTATCAATACAGGAATAAAAGACAATGCTTATTATTGGAACGAATTGCACAAGTGTCTTAAGGTATATACTTCTTTAAAAAAAATTTGCCCAGAACTTGACTCTCTGAACATTGGTGGAGGATTTCCTATTAAAACCTCTTTAGGATTTGAATACGATTACGAATACATGATAGACGAAATTGTATATCAAATACACACCGTATGTAATGATGCCAAGGTAGAAGTGCCCCATATTTTTACAGAATTCGGAAGTTTTACTGTAGGAGAAAGTGGTGCCAATTTTTACAAAGTATTATACCAAAAGCAACAAAACGATCGCGAGTTGTGGAACATGATTGATTCTTCTTTTATTACCACACTACCAGATACATGGGCTATAAACAAACGTTTTATCTTACTACCTATCAACCGATGGAACGATAATTACGAACGTGTTTTGCTAGGAGGTTTAACTTGTGATAGTGATGATTATTACAACTCCGAACAACACTCTAACGCTGTGTATTTGCCTGTATATCATTCAGAAAAACCTTTATACATTGGTTTTTTTAATACAGGAGCATACCAAGAATCTATTGGAGGATTGGGAGGTTTGCAACACTGTTTAATTCCCCAACCCAAACAATTAATTATACAAAAAGATAAAGAAGGTAAACTAACAACAACCGTGTTTAGAGAAAAACAAACACATCAAGAATTTTTAAAAATATTAGGTTATGAAAACTAATTATGCAGGAATCGCTAACGAGTATGCAAAAAAAGAAACTGCAAAAATTGTTCTAATCCCCGTTACTTATAATGGAACAACTACCTGGCAAACACAGGTAGACCAAGGTCCCGATGCTTTTTTAGAAGCATCGGAATACATGGAATTGTACGACATAGAAACGGATTCTGAAGCATATAAAAATGGTGTTTATATTTCAGAAAAAATTACAGAAAGTAGCAGTCCTCAAGCTGTAGTAGATCAGGTTTACGACCGTATTAAATCTTACTTAAACACCAACAAGTTTGTAACCGTTGTTGCAGGAGAACGCAGTACATCTATAGGTACTATTAAAGCTTTTAACGATCACTTTGAGAACTTAACCGTTCTTCAGTTCGATGCACATGCACACCTGAACAAATCGGTTAATGGAGAAAAAGTAAACAATGCCTGTGCAATGTATCACGCAAGTCAGGCTACCAATTTGGTACAGGTAGGAATTAGAAGTATGGCTCATATAGAAAAAACGGTTATTGATGATGACAAAGTTTTTTATGCCAACGATCTTGCCACAGACGACTATTGGATGGAGAATGCTTTAGAGATTATGTCGGACAATGTGTTTATTTCTTTTGATTTAGACAGTTTAGACCCTTCTATTATGCCTTCTGTTGCCAACCCAGAACAAGGTGGTTTGTTTTGGTTTGAGACTTTAGAATTTTTATATAAAGTTTTTAACGAAAAGAACGTAGTTGGTTTCGATTTGGTTGGTTTGTGCCCCAACCCATACAACAAAGCACCTAATGCATTAGCTGCAAGATTGTATTATAAAATGTTAAGTTATAAATTTGAAATGGAAGGTGAAGATGATGAATTAGGAATTAGTGAATCTGATTTTGCTTCTAAAGAAAATAAATTTGGGAAATTTCATGACGATTTGGATGCTTAATCCAACAATAGTTATGACTTAAAAAAATATCAAAGAGAATGAAAAGAATTATAATTGATCACACCAAGGTTACAGACGAAATTTTAAACATTATTATGGAGGAATACCCTGATGGTTACACCGATAGAGATGTTTTAAAATTTAAAAATCATAAGGGTGAAATGGTAGAAGCCTTAGAGATTAAACTAAACGACGATATCTATTTGGTAAAAGTAGGAACTAAGTTAGACAAAGCCATTGTAGAATTTAATGAAGATGACGACAATGACGATAACGAACCTAGTGATGATATAGAGGTGGATGACGACAACCTATTGGACGAAGAAGACGAAAAATAATATAACAAAACCTAGCTCATTGAGCTAGGTTTTGTTTTTTATAATAATAAAAAGCAGTATTAGTGTACTAAAACTTGGTTTCTAACTTAACGTAGTCTCTAAACTCCTTTTGTCTATTTATGTCTTTAAAAGCCCCTCCAAACTCTGCGGTTACAGTAGAACTTTCAATGTCTTTTACTCCTCTAGAGTTTACACACAAATGCTTGGCATCAATAATACAAGCAACGTCATCTGTACCCAAAGCTTCTTGTAACGCTTTTACAATTTGTCTTGTTAAACGTTCTTGTACTTGAGGCCTTTTAGCGTAATAATCTACAATCCTATTCATCTTAGACAATCCAACTACAGTACCTTTAGAAATATAAGCAACATGAGCTCTACCAACTATAGGCAAAAAGTGATGCTCGCATGTAGAATAAACAACAATGTTTTTTTCTACCAACATTTCTCCGTACTGGTAATTGTTTTGAAAAGTAGACAAATTAGGTTTTGTTTCTGGTAACAAACCTCCAAAAAGCTCTTTTACATATGCTTTGGCAACTCTTTTAGGAGTTCCTTTTAAGCTATCATCTTCCAAATCTAAACCTAACGTTTCCATTATCTCTTTAACGTTGTGCTGTATTTTGGCTATTTTTTCGTCTACAGATAACTCAAATGCATCTTCGCGCATAGGTGTGCGAGTTACATCTCCTATATGGTTATCTCCTATTTCATCTATTTCGTCGTAGTTCATTATGTCAATTTCTTGGGACATATTTATAAAATTATAAGCTGCAAATTTACTAATTTATTATCACTTTAGATAATTCTTTCAACTCACAAGACTGTTGTTCTCCTGATTCCATGTTCTTTAGGGTAAATATCCCTTGTTCCATTTCTTGTTCTCCTACCAATACCACAAACGGAATGGCTCGTTTGTTTGCATACATCATCTGTTTTTTCATCTTGGCAGCACTTGGGTACAATTCTGCTTTTATACCTGATGCTCTTAATTGTTTGATAGCTTTGGTCGCATACAAAGCTTCATCATTACCAAAATTGATAAATAAAACATCTGGCCTCGGCAAAGCTACTTTTTCAAACAAGTGAAGCTCTTCTAGTACCAAATAAATTCTATCCAATCCAAAAGAAATTCCTACTCCACTCATATCTTTTAAACCAAAGATTCCCGTTAAATCATCGTAACGACCTCCACCTCCAATGGATCCCATTTTTACACCTTCTGGAGCAGCTACTTCAAAAATTGCTCCTGTGTAGTAGTTCAATCCTCTTGCCAAAGTTACATCCAAAGTAAGGTTGGCTGATTGCAATCCTAGCGTTTCTATGTTATCTATAATGAATCTTAATTCTTCTACTCCTTTGCTTCCTTCCTCAGAACTTGCTAGCATGTTGGCTAATTGAGTTAGTTTTTCTTGGTTGCTTCCTGTAAAACTAAACAAAGGTGCTACTTTTTCTATGGCCTCTTCAGAAATACCTTTGGTTATCATTTCCTTAGTAACCCCTTCTTTGCCTATTTTATCTAATTTATCTAAGGCTACAGTAAAATCAATCAATTTATCGCTAGCACCTATTATTTCTGCTATTCCTGATAAGATTTTACGATTGTTCATTTTTACAGTTACTCCTTTTAGGCCTAATTTGGTAAAAACGGTATCGTACAATTGTACAAAATCTATTTCTTGCCATAAAGAATCGCTCCCTACAACGTCGGCATCGCATTGATAAAATTCTCTAAATCTTCCTTTTTGTGGTCGATCGGCTCTCCATACAGGCTGAATTTGATATCTCTTAAACGGAAATTCAATTTCATTTTGATGTTGTACCACATAACGAGCAAAAGGCACTGTTAAATCATAACGCAAGGCTTTTTCGGAAATAGAAGTCGTTAATTTTTGGCTGTCTTTTGCCTCTAATGCTTGTGCATTTGCTTTACTTAAATAATCTCCTGAATTTAGGATTTTAAATATCAAACGATCTCCTTCTTCTCCGTACTTTCCCATTAAGGTTTGTAGGTTTTCAAAAGAGGGAGTTTCTATAGGTTGAAATCCAAATGTTTGGAATACATTTTTTATGGTAGAGAATATATAATCTCTTTTTGCTACTTCTACAGGAGAAAAATCTCTTGTTCCCTTAGGAACACTCGGTTTTTGTGCCATATGCTTGCCCTATTTTTTTGGAAGCACAAATATACGGAAAGTGTTTAAGTAATTGGCTATTTGCCGTTAAGCTATTTGCTTTTCCTAAATTCTAACCTTTTTCTTAAAAGATACTTTAGAATTCCTTAGAAAAACATCATCTGATACTAATTATTACACCTACTGTGTGCCTGTTGTTAGTGATATTAGACAAGTTAAAATTGTTTTTTGTAGAAAAATGTATTAGAGTTTATAAAAAATGTAACAAATCTGACAAAAAACGGCCACCCAATAGGCAGCCGTTGATTTTGTTTTCTTAAGATCCACACATTTCACAATCGTCTGGATTTTCTTTAGATTGTAACATCATGGCTTTAAACTCTTCAGTACTCATTGGTTTGTCTTCTTGTTTTTTATCGTTAGACAAAGTAAATTTAATCGCATTTACAGCCGATTTAGTCCTTAAATAATACATTCCTGTTTTTAATCCTGATTTCCATGCATAAAAGTGCATTGAAGTCAACTTAGAATAGTTAGGACTTTCCATAAACAAGTTTAACGACTGAGATTGGTCTATAAAATATCCTCTTTGACGAGACATATCAATAATGTCTTTCATACTTAACTCCCAAACCGTTTTGTACAATTCTTTTAAGTCTGCTGGAATTCCCTCGATGTGTTGAATAGAACCATTAGCTCTCATCAACTCCTCTTTTAGGTCGTTATTCCACAAGCCTAATTCTACCAAGTCTTCTAACAAGTGTTTGTTTACCACAATAAATTCTCCAGACAAAACTCTACGTGTATAAATATTAGAAGTGTAAGGTTCAAAAGCTTCGTTATTTCCTAATATTTGAGAAGTTGATGCGGTTGGCATTGGTGCCACCAATAAAGAGTTACGCACTCCGTTTTTCTTAACTTGTTCTCTTAATGTTGCCCAATCCCAACGTCCACTTAATTCTTCATCTTTTACCCCCCATAAGTTGAACTGGAACTCTCCTTGAGACATTGGAGAGCCTTCAAAGGTTGAATACGCTCCTTTTTTGGATGCTATTTCCATAGAAGATTCAACCGCAGCAAAATACAAAGTTTCAAAAATATCTTTGTTCAATGCTTTGGCTTCATCAGAAGTAAAAGGCAAACGTAACATGATAAAAGCATCGGCTAACCCTTGAATTCCTAATCCTACCGGACGATGTCTCATGTTTGAATTTTCTGCTTCTTTTACAGGGTAATAATTTCTATCGATAACCGTATCTAAGTTGCGAGTTACTTTTTTAACTACTTTGTATAGCTTATCGTGATTAAAGTATTTTTCTCCTTTGTTATTGGTTTCTACAAACATAGGGATGGCAATAGAAGCCAAGTTACATACAGCTACTTCATCCTTAGCAGTGTACTCCATAATCTCGGTACACAAGTTAGAAGAACGAATAACTCCTAAGTTTTTTTGGTTTGATTTACGGTTGGCTGCATCTTTATACAACATGTATGGATTTCCAGTTTCTATTTGTGCTTCTAAAACTTTTTCCCACAACTCACGTGCTTTGATGGTTTTGCGACCTTTTCCTTGTGCTTCGTATTGGGTATATAAAGCCTCAAACTCTTCTCCATAAGTATCGTATAGTCCTGGACATTCGTTAGGACACATCAAAGTCCAATCTCCGTTTTCTTCTACGCGTTTCATAAACAAGTCCGAAATCCATAATGCTAAAAATAAATCTCTAGCTCGTTTTTCTTCTGCTCCTGTGTTTTTTCTTAAGTCTAAGAAATCAAAAATATCAGCATGCCAAGGTTCTATATAAATAGCAAAAGATCCTTTACGTTTTCCTCCTCCTTGATCTACGTAACGAGCCGTATCGTTGTACACCTTAAGCATTGGAATAATTCCGTTAGAGGTTCCGTTGGTTCCTCTTATGTACGATCCTGTTGCACGAATGTTGTGTATAGACAACCCAATTCCTCCTGCTGATTGAGAAATTTTTGCAGTTTGTTTTAACGTATCGTAAATTCCGTCAATACTATCATCTTGCATTTGTAATAAAAAACAAGAAGACATTTGTGGTTTTGGAGTTCCTGAGTTAAACAATGTAGGCGTAGCATGTGTAAAGAATTTTTTACTCATTAAGTTGTACGTTTCTATAGCCTCTTCTATATCGTTTAAATGGATCCCTACCGCAACACGCATTAACATATGCTGTGGACGTTCTGCTATCTTTCCATTTATTTTTAGCAAGTACGAACGCTCTAATGTTTTAAAACCAAAAAAGTCGTAGTTAAAATCTCTATCATATACAATGGCAGAATCTAGCAAAGCAGCGTTGTCTTGAATCACCTTGTATACTTCATCAGACAACAAAGGAGATTCTAAACCTGTACGTGGATTTACATACCCGTACAACTCACTCATTGTTTTAGAGAATGATTTTTTTGTGTTTTTATGTAAGTTAGATACTGAAATCCTTGCTGCTAATTTTGCGTAATCAGGATGTGCTGTAGTCATGGTTGCTGCAATTTCTGCAGCTAAATTGTCTAATTCTGATGTTGTTACACCATCGTACAACCCTTCAATAACCCTCATGGCAACTTTTACAGGATCTACTATTGGATTCAATCCATAACAAATTTTTCTAATTCTAGCCGTGATTTTATCAAACATCACCGACTCTTTGTGTCCATCTCTTTTTATTACGTACATAAGCCTAAGGTTTTATTGTTTAAAAGGGTGTAGCATCCTAACGACCTTGGTTTTCCAAGTCGTCACAAAAACTACAAGTTTGTTCTTTGTTGTTTTTATTTAGAAATCAGCATCGAAACTAATTTCTCCTGTACCTCCAGATTTTACTCCTGCTTTTTGATAATCGGATACTCTTTTCTCGAAAAAGTTAGTTTTTCCTTCTAACGAAATCATATCCATAAAGTCAAATGGGTTGGTTGAATTGTATACTTTATCACAACCAAACTCTACCAACAATCTATCGGTTACAAATTCTAGATATTGGGTCATTAATTTGGCATTCATTCCAATTAAGCTTACCGGTAAAGATTCTGTAATAAATACTTTTTCTATATCTAATGCATTGGTAATAATTTCGGTAATACGTTCTTTAGGTACTTTGTTTATAATATGGTTGTTGTGCAGATGTACAGCAAAATCACAATGCAATCCTTCGTCACGAGAAATCAACTCGTTAGAGAAAGTCAATCCTGGTAACAATCCACGTTTTTTCATCCAGAAAATAGCACAGAAACTTCCTGAGAAGAAAATTCCTTCTACAGCTGCAAATGCAATTAATCGCTCTGCAAAAGATTCGGATTCTATCCATTTTAAAGCCCAATCTGCTTTTAATTTAATTGCAGGAAAGTGCTCTATCGCTTTGAATAATTTATTTTTTTCTTCTTCGTTTTTAACATAGGTATCAATCAATAAAGAATATACTTCTGAGTGAATATTCTCCATCATAATTTGAAAACCGTAAAAGAATTTAGCTTCAGCGTATTGTACCTCTGTCACAAAATTTTCTGCTAAGTTTTCGTTTACGATTCCATCAGAAGCAGCAAAAAACGCTAAAATATGTTTGATAAAGTAACGTTCGTCATCATTCAATTTATTTTCCCAATCGCTAATATCTTGGTGTAGGTCAATCTCTTCAGCTGTCCAAATACTTGCTTCTTGTTTTTTATACCATTCCCAAATATCTTGATGTTTGATAGGAAATATAACAAATCTATTTGGATCCTCTTGTAAAATTGGTTCAACTTGAGACATATTTTAGTTCTATTTTTTTGTTAAAGGGATTTTTTGAGATAACAAAGATTGTAAAAATTTATGTTGAATGAAAGAACTACTTTTCCACAAAAACTAAAAGTTCTCAACAATTACAATTGCAAACAATTTTCATAACAAAAAACAAAATATTAATTATCAACTACTTATATTTATAACAATTCTAAACAAAAAACAAAAACACCCTTTACAAAAGGGTGTTTACAAGTTCTACATGCTGTTTTACTTTTTTAAAAGTCTGTTTTTCCTTTTTGCTTTTTCCACTCTTCGGCAACTTTCTCTAATTCCATATACCAATTTTCTCCAAACTTTAAAATCAGTGCATTTTTCAGAAATTTGTACACAGGAACTTGTAATTCTTTTCCTAAACTACAGGCATCATCACAAATATCCCAATGATGGTAATTGACCGAAGAAAATTCTGAATAATCTTGAACTCTTACTGGATATAAGTGACAAGAAATTGGTTTTTTCCAATCAATCAACCCTTGATTATATGCTTGTTCTATTCCACAAGAAGTAACTCCTTTCTCATCAAATGTTACAAAAGCACATTCTTTGTGATTAACCAAAGTTGTTTCGTGTTCTCCAAAAGGAGAAGTTGTATAAGTTCCTTGTTCTTCAATAGCTTGAATTCCTTCGGGTCTAAGCAAATGTTTTATTTTTGGATAAACTTCTTTCAACGTATCAATTTCTTCATCCAACACGGGAGCTCCAGCATCTCCAGCTACACAACACTCTCCTTTACAAGCAGAAATATTACAAACAAATTCATTTTCTAATATTTCTTCTGATACTAATGTTTTACCTATTTGAAACATACTTTTTTTAGATAAAAAAAGAGCCCAAAAAAGGCTCTTTATATATTTTACAATGGATAAATTTATTTTTTATTTACCTCTTTTATGTATTTTTCTAGAGCCATTGTCATAGAAGGTGTTTCTGGCGATGGTGCAGAAATATCTACTTTTAAACCGGCTTCGGTAGCAGCTTGTACAGTAGAGTTTCCGTAGGCTGCAATTCTTGTATTATTTTGTTCAAATTCAGGAAAGTTTTTAAACAATGATTGAATTCCTGAAGGACTAAAAAACACTAATACGTCGTAAAAAACGTCTTTTAAATCTGACAAATCGCTAGTTACGGTTCGGTACAAATTAACTCTTGTCCACTCTAAGTTCAAAGTATCCAAAGAACTTGGGATTAAATCTTTTAACTTGTCTGAAGAAGGTAACAAAAACTTCTCTGTCTTGTGTTTTTTGATAACTTCACACAATTCTGGAAATGTTCTTTTACCTACATAAATTTTACGTTTTCTGTACACCACATACTTTTGCAAATAGTAAGCAACGGCTTCTGACTGACAAAAATACTTTAGTTCGTTAGGAACTTTGTATCTCATTTCTTCTGCAATCCTGAAGAAATGATCTACCGCATTTCTACTGGTAAGAATAATTGCTGAAAACTTACTCAAATCCACTTTTTGGTTACGTACTTCTCTTACCGTTAAACCTTCTACATGAATGAAAGACCTAAAGTCTACTTTCACTTTTTGTTTTTCTGATAAGATTGTAAATGGGGATTGTTGATCGCTTTTAGGCTCTGGTTGTGAAACTAATATTGTTTTTACTTTCATCTTTTTCTTACACTAAATAATGTTTGTACAAGTATACAAACGGGACTAATTCTAGGGTGCAAAGATACAAAATAATATAATACAATTTACTTGAGATTAAGTTTTTGTTATTTACCAATAAAAGAACAGCACGTAACACATAGAAAATCAACAAACAAGAACTTGTAGCTATAAAAGCTACTGGTAGGATTTGCAAGTGTAAATAAGCGAAACTCATAAAAAAGAGACTGATCAAAAGCAACGATGTAAAATAGCTAGATTCTAACACAAATAATTGCTTGTATTTTGTTGTTTTTGATCTAAATTGATTGATAACCTCAGACAGCAAATATTTTACAAGTAAATACACAAAAGATACCAAAAGTGCTTTGCAATAGCAAGTAAAAAACTCATGATAAATTTGCTCTCTATCAAACAAAAAAAGCAACAACAATAGGTTTAACGTAGAGATGTTTACACCATACCACAAAAAATTATACACAGTAATATGGGGTGTTGTATCAATGGGGTATCTGTAGAAATACTTGTTCGAAAAAAAAACCATTAGCAACAATTTTGTTCTTTTTAAGTCAATTTTACTCATCAAAAAAAGAAACAGCAACGGGATCATTAATACAAAACCTATTTTGTTGTAATACGTTACTTCTAAAACCTGTACCACTCTTTATAACTTTTCTAAATTCGGAACAAAACTTGCTGTAAAAGTAGGAATAAAAAAACGTAAATTTGGCAAAATTAATTCCCAGTATGAGTCGATCTTTGATTATTGTTCCTACGTTAAATGAGGTTGAAAATGTAAATGCAATTGTAGAAGCTGTATTTGATATAGATTCTGATTATCATATTTTAATTGTAGACGATAATTCTACTGATGGAACAATAAAAACCGTAAAGCAACTGCAATTACAATATCCAAATCTTTTTTTAGAAGTTCGCACCCAAGATAGGGGTTTAGGAAAAGCTTATATTCATGGCTTTCTTTGGGCTTTAGAACGTAACTACGATTATATTTTAGAAATGGATGCAGATTTCTCTCACAATCCAAAGGATTTACCTAGATTAATTAATACTTGTAAAAACGGAGCTGATGTTGCCGTAGGATCAAGATACATCAACAACAAAATCAATGTAATTAACTGGGATTTTACTCGTTTGATGCTTTCTTATTTTGCTTCTAAATATGTAAAAATAGTTACCAAAATTCCTGTATACGACACTACAGCTGGTTTTATTTGTTATCGAAAAGAAGTACTAAAAACAATAGATTTAAAACACATCCGCTTTACAGGATACGCTTTTCAGATAGAAATGAAATTCAAAGCTTGGCTTCATAAGTTTCAGATTAAAGAAGTATCTATTATTTTTACAGACAGAGCCAAGGGAACTTCAAAAATGGACAGCTCAATTATACATGAAGCAATTTTTGGAGTTATTAAAATGAAATTAAAAGGACTGAAAACCAACTAAAACTATGGGACATACTCTTATTAAAAATGCCAACATTGTTAACGAAGGCACCACCTTTACTGGTGATGTATTGATAGAAAACGACCTTATTAAAAGCATTGCAAACCACATTGATGCTCCAGAAGGTTGTCTAACAATAGATGCTACAGGTAAATATTTGCTTCCTGGTGCTATTGATGATCAGGTACATTTTAGAGAACCAGGATTAACACACAAAGCAAATATTGCTACCGAAAGTAAAGCTGCTGCTGCGGGTGGAATTACAACATTTATAGAAATGCCTAATACAATTCCCCAAGCTACAACTCAAGAATTGCTAGAAGAAAAATTTACCATAGCTGCCAAAGACTCTTATGTAAATTACTCTTTTATGTTTGGAGGCACCAATGACAACTTAGAAGAATTATTAAAAACAGACCCCAAAAAAGTGGCTGGAATTAAATTATTCTTAGGTTCATCAACAGGAAATATGCTGGTTGACAATCCTGAGGTTCTAGAAAAAATATTCGCATCAACCAACATGGTCATCTCTACGCATTGTGAAGATGAACAAACCATAAAAAACAATTTACAAGCTGCTTTGGACACTTACGGAGAAGCCATTCCTATTGACCAACACCCAATTATTAGAAGTGATAAAGCTTGTTACTTATCCTCATCAAAAGCTATTGAATTGGCTAAAAAAACAGGTGCCAGACTACATGTTTTTCACTTGTCTACAGCAATGGAAATGGAATTGTTTAGAAACGACATTCCTCTTAAAGACAAAAAAATTACAGCCGAAGTATGTGTGCATCACTTAAGCTTTGATAGCAGTATGTATGCCGATAAAAAAACATTTATCAAATGGAATCCTGCCGTAAAAACTAAAGATGATCAAAATGCATTATGGGAAGCTCTTTTAGATGACAGAATTGATGTGATTGCTACCGATCACGCTCCTCATACACTAGAAGAAAAACTAAACAGCTACACAAAAGCTCCTAGTGGTGGTCCGCTAGTACAGCACGCTTTGCCTGCTATGTTAAATTTTGTTGACGAAGGTAAAATAAGCATCGAAAAGGTGGTAGAAAAAATGTGTCACAATCCTGCTATTTTGTTCGAAATTGAAAAACGAGGATACATTAAAGAAAATTATTATGCTGACTTGGTACTTGTAGATCCTACTCAAAAATGGACAGTAAATAAAGACAATATTTTGTACAAATGTGGTTGGAGTCCTTTTGAAGGAACTGAATTTAGCAACACTATAACACATACTTTTGTAAATGGTAATTTAATTTACAACAATGGTACGTTTGATGATGTAACCAAAGGTAAACGCATTACATTTAATCGATAACAATTAATGAAACATACTTCCAACCTTTTAGCTTTGCTTTGCTTTGTAATGATGGCCTGTAACAGCAATACCATACTAAAAAAACCAAAGAATTTAATTCCTAAAGAAAAAATGGCAACCATTTTAGCCGACACATACATTGCAAAAACGGCTAGGAATTCTAAAAATCTAAATGGTGATAGAAGTATTAACTACTTGAGTTATATTTATCAAAATCACCAAACGGATTCTACTACTTTTCATAATAGTTTGGCTTACTACAGTGCTAACGTAAGCGAACACGAAGAAATTCTAAAAAAAGTAGAAGCTAGGTTAAGTTTTCAGATTGACAGCATTAGAGATCTTATCAACAAAGACACTTTACCTGCTTCTCCTAAAAGCAATCATTTTAATGAAACAGGTAGTGATTTTGAAAGACTTGAAACTCTTGAATAAAAAATTATAAAAAGCGACTTTGTTGCTAATTACAAAGTCGTTTTTTTCTGTTTTAATGCATAAATCCCCAATAAAATCCATCCTGTTAAAAGCAACAAGCCCCCTAAAGGTGTTACAAACCAAATAAACTTAGCAGGAACCATACCCAAAGTCAATAAATAGATAGAACCCGAAAATGCTACTATCCCCACAAACAAGATTGTAGCAATTCTTTTCTTTTGTGCCTCGCTTACAAAAGGAAGAGCTACAACCAAGAGCACTAAAAGTGTATGCAATAATTGATAACGAACCCCTGTGTTAAAACTTTGCAAAGCAGCAGTGTCTAAAATTTTTTTAAGTTCGTGAGCACCAAAAGCTCCCAAGCCCACAGACAATGCTCCGCTAAATGCAGCTATGATTACATATTTTTTCATCTTTTACATTTTTAAATAAAAGGCTTGAGTCAATTTAATATAAGCCTCTGTATATTGATGCCTTTCTTTTTCTATAACTAACTCGTTTTGCAAACACTCTTCTTCCGTTTTTGCAAAACACAAAAGACTTCTTTTAAGTGCAGATGTTTCTCTCCCCTTTACCCTTGTTATTTTTATAGGATACAAACCAACTTTCTTCGCTAAGTTTACAAATTCTTGTTCTTCTTTAAACGGAATTACAAAAGTACAACAACCGTGATCCGACAACAAATGGACACTTTTTTGCAGTAGCAATTCAAAAGACAAACAACTTACATGTCGTGCTAAGCTTCTTTTGTTTTCTGTTTTTACAGTATCTGTATAATATGGAGGATTAGAGACAATCAAATCAAAAGAATGTCCAAACACTTGATTATCAAAAGAATTATGAATTAACTGCAATCTATTAGCCCATGGGGAATTGCTAAAATTCTGATGAGCCTCTTGACTTGCCTCTTTATCTATTTCTATAGCAGTAATATGGGCTTTCGCAAATCTTTGAGCCAACATAAGAGCAATCAACCCTGTTCCTGTACCAACATCCAAAATTTTTTTAGCTTCTCTTATAGGGGTCCACGCACCAAGCAGTACACCATCTGTACCTACTTTCATCGCAGATTTTTCTTGTTGGATAGTAAATTGTTTAAAACGAAACATTGTGCAAAAGTAAGAATGTTTCGGTATAAAATTGCTTAAGACAAGTACATATCTATCAACCCAGGAGGTGTTTCTAGAATTACCTTTTTCTCTTTTCGATCTATTTTTTTGATAAAGTCATCGACCATAGGAATCAAAATCTCCACATCGTCTTTAAGAATTTCAAAAAGAGGTTGAGCAGTTGTATCATTTACTCCCTTTATTACACCAAATGTTCCGTAGTTTATATCTTCTACAGTAAAATTGATGATTTCATGAAAGTAAAATTGATTTCCTTTTAACTTCGGTAAAAAAGCTAAAGGCAAGTAAATTCCAGAATTCATAATAGCATCTGCATCTTGTTCGGTATCTATAGTTTCAAAACGCACACGCAGTTGATTGCCTTTTTGCAACAAACTTTCGGTAATAAAAAAAGGAATCAAGTCTTTGCCGTGTTCAACAAAAACTGATTCCATATTTTCATAAAGTTCGGGCTCATCGGTATCTAGTTTGATAACCACTTGCCCTTTAAAGCTGTATTTTCTTACGATTTTGCCTAAATAAAAACAATCTTCTTTACGCATATAAATCGTAATTTTTAATTACTCAGCAGCCTCCTCTTTTACTTCTTCTTCAGATGCATTTTCTGCATTAGTAGCTTCTTCCGCAGCTTTAGCCTCTGCTAACAATGCTTCTTCAGCTTCTTTTGCAGCAGCAATACGAGCTTCGTTAACTGCTTTTTCTGCTTCTAATTGTTTTGCTTTTGCTGCAGCTTGTTCAGAACTTAATCCGTCTTTTTTAGCTTGAATAGCAGCTTCTTTTTCTGCTAACCATGCTTGGAATTTTTCTTCTGCTTGCTCTTCTGTCAAAGCTCCTTTTTTAACCCCACCTTGTAAGTGTTTTTTTAACAAAACACCTTTAGTAGACAAGATTGTTTTTGCAGTATCTGTAGGTTGTGCACCGTTGTTTAACCATTCTACAGAAGCATCTACGTTTAGATCGATAATTGCTGGGTTATGGTTTGGATTGTAAGTTCCTAATTTTTCTAAGAATTTACCATCTCTTTTTGCACGTGAATCTGCAGCTACTACATAATAAAATGGTTTCCCTTTTTTACCGTGTCTTTGTAATCTAATTTTTACTGGCATAATTATAAATTTTGTAGGTTCCCGACCTACGTTATCAATTTTGAGTTTGCAAATATACAATTATTCTCTTGTATTTTGCTATGTTCTAAAAAATTATTTTTCTGTATTTAATTCTTTTTCTGACAAGGGCTTACCTACAAAAATCAATTTAAAATTTTTACCAATTTTTAAATTTTGATTCGCTGCAGCAATAACATGCATCTCACCATCCTCATCGGCAACAAACAAAGGTATTCTATCAGGATCTTGATTTAACTGTTTATTTTTTTGATCAAAATCTTCTTGAGAGTTTATTTTAATCTCGTTTATTTCGGGGTACTCTCGTATCAAATCACTAAAGCGAATAAAGTCATCATTAAGTGACAAAAAGTTATGTCCTTCATCTCGCTTACCTTCCCTTAGTTCTGATTCTGATACAAAACGGTAAGACGACGTAGCATCTACTCTTTTATGAAAACTCTGAATAGCATGCGTATTTACTTTTTTGCTTCCTGTTAAGGCCAAGATATAACCAATATCACTGTATTCAAAGTTATCTTCTACTTGATCTAAAAACACATCTACAACCTCTGCGTTCAATCCCATTTTTTGAGCAAGTTCAACTTTATCTGCATTGTTATCTATTAGTAATACCGACCTGTTTTTATCTTCCAAATATTTTGCTATGATTCTGGCCACTTCAGATGCTCCTACAATTAAGATTCCTTTAGAAGATCTCATGTGTACTCCTAATAATTTTGCCACAATTCTGGCTGTTGTAGCATTTAACAATACTGTACCTAGCACAATTACAAAAACAAGGGGTGTAATGTATTCTGCTCCTTCTTTTCCTAAGGCCACCAATCTTAACCCAAACAAAGAAGCAATTCCTGCTGCTACAATTCCTCTAGGTCCTACCCAACTGATAAATATTTTTTCAGTAAACTTAAGACTAGACTTACTGGTGCTTAAAAAAACTCCTAATGGACGAATGATTAAAATAATAATCCCAAACAAAGCTAAGGTTTGCCAATTGTTAATCAGATCAAAGTCTTGCACATTCATATTGGCAGAAAGCAAAATAAATAGAATGGATATTAGGAGCACACTAAGCGACTCTTTAAAGTCTAAAATTTCTTTTAAGTGTGGCATGTCTATATTTCCTAAAACCATTCCCATAACTACTACAGATAACAAACCTGATTCGTGTGCAAACGAGTCTGACAAAACAAAGACACCTAAAACATAAGCTAACGTAAAAACATTTAGCAAATACATGGGCACCAATTTTTTCTTAAGTACCAAATTAAAAGCATGGGCAAAAGTAAATCCAAAGGTAAAACCAAAAAGTACAATTTTACCAAACTCTAATAAAGCTGTTTGGGTATAATCGCTGGTGTTTTCAATACTGATAAACTCAAAAACCAAAACGGCTACCAAAGCCCCTATGGGATCTATTAAAATACCTTCCCATTTTAACACTGCTGACACGTCTCTTTTTAGGCGGATATTTCTTAGAATTGGTGCAATTACCGTAGGTCCTGTAACTATAATTAAGGACGAGAATAAAAAAGAGATAGACCAACTGAGTTGAAATAAGTAATGTACTGCAATTCCTGCTCCGAAAAAAGTAATTACCGTTCCTAAAGTAATTAGCTTTAAAATAGCTGGTGCTACGTTCAGTACTTCTTTTCTCTTTAAAGTCAATCCTCCTTCAAATAGAATAATACTAATAGCCAAAGAAACAAAGTAAAACAAACTTTCTCCAGCAAACAGTCCGTGCGAACCATTCCACACAGGTTCAATCCACTTGCTACCATCGTTGGTTAAAAAAGTAGAAACAGGCCCTACTGCAATTCCCACCAAAATTAATGGTAAAATGGCTGGAATTTTAAATTTCCATGCAATCCACTGCGCTAAAATCCCTAAAATAATAATCCCTGCTAATTCGACCATATTGCCTGTTTTAATAAAGTAGTAAAATATAAATTTTAATTGAAATAGCTAAAAAAAAGAGGTGTCTTAAATCTAATTAAAACACCTCTTTCTTGATCTTTTGTTTTGGGTTTAAAACCAACTTGTTATCAATTTATACAAATCATTTCCATTAGCAAAAGCCAATAAGGATAACAACAACACAAAACCTGTAATTTGTGCATATTCTAAAAATTTGTCTCCAGGTTTTCTTCCTGTAACCATTTCGTACAAGGTAAATACTACATGTCCTCCGTCTAATGCTGGAATTGGAAGCAGGTTCATAAACCCTAACATAATTGATAAGAAAGCTGTGTTGGACCAAAATATTTTCCAGTCCCAAACAGGTCTAAATATTTTTGCTATAGAAATAAAACCTCCCATGCTAGTAGCTCCTTTTTTCGTAAACACATATTTAAACTGAGACATATAGTCTTTTAATGTCCAATAAGCGGCTGCAGTTCCTTTGGATATACTTTCTGAGATTCCGTACGTTTTTTCTTGTACTTTGTATATCTCTTCAGGGTTGTAAGCTGGGGAAACTCCAATTTTATTATCTTCAGGAGTAATACTTAAATCTACCAAACTACCATTTCTATTTACGGTTACTTTGATAGGTTGATTGTCTGCTTCTCTAATTTTTGAGGTAAAATCGGACCAATACGGAGTAGGCTCGTTATTTACAGTAACGATTTTGTCATGTTTTAACATTCCTGATTTTAATGCAGGAGTGTTTTCTAAAACCGAATCAATAACTGCAGGAAAAATAGGTGTAAATGGTTCTAAAATATTTTGTTTCCACATTTGTTTTCCAATATCTTCAGGTACATGTAACATTTCTTGGGTTCCGTCTGCGTGTAGTACTTCAATTGTTTTTACATCTCTTAAAAACAAGTACTTATTTATTTTGGTTACATTTTCTAGGGGCTTTCCGTCTACACTTAAAAAAGTATCTCCATCTCTAAAACCAAATTGCTTAAAGGTGTCTGCTACTGCGTATCCGTTTTTTACATCTTTAGGAGCCACTACCTCTTCTCCCCAAACACCAAAAATCATGATATAAATAAGCAAACCTAGAATAAAGTTTACAATTACTCCACCTAACATAATAATTAAACGTTGCCATGCAGGTTTAAATCTAAATTCCCAAGGTTGTGGTTCTTTCTTCATCTGCTCGGTATCCATACTCTCATCAATCATTCCTGCAATTTTTACGTAACCTCCCAAAGGAATCCAACCTATACCATATACGGTTTCTCCTACTTTTTTCTTGAATAATGAAAACTTATAATCAAAAAACAAATAAAACTTTTCGACTTTTGTTTTAAATAATTTTGCAGGAATAAAGTGTCCTAATTCGTGCAGTACAATCAGCAGCGAAAGACTTAATAAGAACTGTCCTGCTATAATTAAATTTCCCATGTATTTTTAGTAATTCTTTTTTTGGTCGAACAAATGTACAATTTTAATTATGTGTACTCGTTTGTTTTGGTAAAGTTTCTAAAAATGCTTTGTAACTTTGACAAAATTTTAGTTTGATGAAATCTCATTTCTTTTCCAAATCCAAATACACTTTTATTGCCATGGCAGCTTTGTCCGTGGTAATTATTTCTTATTTATATTATTTGAACTATCAGGCAAAATCTTTGCCAATATATAACCCTGTAGATATCAACCCAAGGTTGGTAGACGAAAGTTTACTAAACAAATCTAAAAACCACACCATTGGTTCTTTTAAGTTAACCGATCAGGACGGAAAAACTATAACAGAGGCAGATTTTAAGGACAAAATTTACATTGCCGATTTTTTCTTTACCCGATGCGGAACAATTTGTCCTATAATGACTGACAACATGACTATTTTACAAGCTCACTTTAAAAATAACAATCACGTAAAATTCCTTTCACATTCTGTTACTCCCGTTATGGATAGTGTTCCTGTTCTAAAAAGTTATGCCCAAGCTCATGGAGCGATTTCGGGAAAATGGCATTTGACTACAGGACCCAAAAAAGAAATTTACAATTTGGCTAGAAAAAACTACTTTGCTGTGTTAGATGAAGGTGATGGAGGTGCACAGGATTTTATACACACCGAACAATTTGTTTTGGTAGATGCTAAAAAAAGAATTCGTGGTTTTTACGACGGCACCGATTCTGAAGAAATTAAAAAAGTGATAAAAGACATAGAACTTTTATTAGCAGAAAAATAATTCACCCTCTTGCCACTAAAGCAACAAGAGGGATTTCTATGAAAAAGTTGAGATTAAAAATCTCGATGACAAATTACAACAAAAATCTATAAGCTACAACACTCATTTTATTTACCCTCCCATTCTTTATAAAACTGATCTAAGAACAAGGTCATAAACTCATGTCTTTGTACAGCTATGGCTTTTCCAGTTGTTGTGTTCATTTTATCTTTTAGCAACAATAGTTTTTCATAAAAGTGATTTAGCGTAGGTGACGTAGCGTTTTTGTATTCTTCTTTGGTCATGTTTAAATTAGGCTGAATTTCAGGATTGTAAAGCCCTCTATTTTTAAAACCTCCGTAATTAAAAGCCCTCGCAATTCCAATAGCTCCTATAGCATCTAACCGGTCTGCATCTTGAACAACATCTAATTCTACAGACTTAAAATTCTGTTTTTCTTTTCCTCCTTTAAAAGAAATATTTTTTATTATTTGCACTACATGGGTTATCACTGCTGCATCAAACTCTAATTTTTGTAAAAATTCTTCAGCTACTTTAGGCCCAACAGTCTCGTCTCCGTTGTGAAATTTAGAATCTGCAATATCATGCAACAAAGCTCCCAAAGCCACTATTAACGGATCACAAGTTTCTTCTTTGGCAATGGTCATACTGGTTTTGTATACGCGTTCTATATGAAACCAATCATGTCCTCCTTCTGCATTCTTTAATTGATCTTTTACAAACTGAATGGTTTTTTCTATTTTTTGTTGATTACTTTCTAAAATCATAAATTGTATTTGGGGTTACACTTATATCTAAGGGAACATCATACGCAGAAACATCTAAAATTTCTTGATGAGCTTCAAAAAATGAGAGACCAATTTTTAGTGTAGTCGTAGCACATTGACTTAAAAATCGATCGTAGAAACCTTTTCCGTAGCCTACCCTATTTCCTTTTGTATCGAAGGCTAACAATGGTACAAACACAACCTCTATTTGATTTTCCGGAACTTTAAGTCCGTTTGTAGGCTCTGGTATGCCATAGGAATTTACTTGCAGTTTGGTGTTTTCTGTTAATAAATAATGAGACAGCATTCCTGCATCAAAATTGGTTTTAGACACAACTACTTCTTTACTTCTAGCAAATAAAATATGCAAAATCTGCTCTGTATCAATCTCTTTCTGATGAGCGATACTTAAAAACAAGTGATAATATACACAGTCCCATATATCTAGTTTTAACAGTTGATTTGCAATTTGCATACTTTTATCAACCACTTGTTCTGAAGTTAAGCTGACTCTTTGGTTTTTATAAAAATTTCTCAGTTCTTTTTTGGTCATTCTAAATAGTTTGAAAGACAAAATTAACAATTAATATTGGCTAAAAATCATTAATTTCACAGCATGATTTTAGTTACTGGAGGAACTGGTTTGGTAGGAGCCCATTTGTTGTATCATTTGTGTAAAAAGCACAAAAACATTATTGCTATTTACAGAAGTAAAGCTTCTCAGAAAAACACACATCATGTATTTCAGCTATACGGAGACACTAAGAATTATAAGCATATTGTTTGGAAAAAAGCAGACATTATCGATATCCCCTCATTAACACCAGTTTTTAAAGACGTTACCAAAGTATATCATGCTGCTGCCATGGTTTCTTTTCATCCAAAAGATGCTGGTGCTATGAGAAAAGTAAACATAGAAGGAACTGCCAATGTTGTTAACCTATGCTTAGAATTTAACATCTCTAAACTTTGCTTTGTGAGTTCTATTGCAACTTTATCTAAAAAACCAGGAGTTCAATGGATGGATGAAACGTCTGACTGGAATCCGGAAGAAGATCATAGTGATTACAGCATTAGCAAATACGGAGCAGAAATGGAGGTTTGGAGAGGGGCTCAGGAAGGATTGCCTGTTGCTATTGTAAACCCTGGGGTTATTTTTGGCTTTGGTATGTGGCATGCAAACACGAGCAATTTGTTTGTAAAAATTAGCAAAGGGTTTCCTTTTTACACCAAAGGAGTTACTGGGGTTGTTGCTGTAGAGGATGTCGTAAAAGCGATGGAATTGCTTATGGAAAGTTCGCTAAAAAACATTCGTTTTGTGTTGGTAAATCAGAATTTAAGTTTTCTGCAGCTTTTTACTTTAATTGCTAATAGTTTACAAGCAACACCGCCAAAATTACACGCAAAAAAATGGTTAACGGAACTTCTTTGGAGAATTAATGAAGTAGTTTCTCTCTTAACTTTTAGAACCTATTATAGTGCTTTGAACAAGTATAGCACACGATCTTCTCATCAAAAATCGTTTTACAACGGAACACTTATCAAAAAAAGTGTAGCTTTTAACTACACTCCTTTTGAACATTCTATAAAAACAATTGCTAGTAAACTACTTAAGTCTAACAATTCTTAATCCATTTTCTTTTGTGTTTTCTACCGTATTGATGAATACCGTTTGGTTTCCGTTAATTGGAAATCCATTTTTATGATAATAAAACGCTTGCTTGTATCGGTGTGAAGCTCCAGAAACATCATGTTGTTTTCTTAGCAATACGCGAATTACGGCATCGTAAGTAACAGAAAAACCTCTGACTGCAAATTCACTTGGCAAGGCATTGTTCTTTTTTAAATATTGATTCTCAAAAGTTGATGCTAACAAAGGCTCGTACTCAACTTCATCCGTGGCGTAGGTATATTGTTGTTTAGCCAAATCTACATAAGAAAGTTTGTTTACAAAATTTAGTTTTTCAAACGATAAAATTCTAAAATCTACATTCAACTCTTCATCTTTGGCCAGTCCACTTACATTACTAAACACGTCATTGGTTATTACATTGTTGTTTTCGGCAATTAAAATCCAGTTGGTCTTATTAGGCTTCACTCTTGTAGAAAAATCATCGGGAGTAAAATATCCTCTAGAGGATAGGGTTAACAAAGTTATGTCCTCCTGCAAGTTCATCCCTAAACTGTCTTTTTTAATCAAAGCTTTTTGATACGATTTTAAAGTATTTATATGTTCTTGTTTTCCTACAATAATTAAATGTTCGTCTTTTCTGTGATCTTTGATAAAAGACAACATCTGATCTTTTAGCAAATCTTTACTTGCAGCAGTTTTTATCAAATTAAAATTAGTAAACCCAGATTGTTTACTAGAATACACAGGATAATAAACAGGCGTGCTAGGAAAGTTAGTGGCCACAAACATAGCATTGCCACTGTACAGCGGTCCTACAATTACATTGGGATTTAACGCTTTTAAAGAATCTATTTTTGAATGAATTGCATTTACTGATTTTTCTGTATCAATTACATCCACCTTCAATTTTACACCTTGCTTTCTTAAAGAATCGATGGCCAACTCTGCTCCCATATAAAAATCTGACACAATATTTGGCAAGCTATTAGGACTAGAAAATAAATCATTTTCCTTTAAAGTATCATTTTGTTTTAATTGAAAAGGCAACATTAGCATTAAAGACAAAGATCGATTGGTTACTATAGAATCTTTTAGTTTTTGATGTTCGTCGAATAGATAAAATTCTTTATCAAAGCCTAATAACAAATCTCCTCCATAAAAAAGAATAGAATCTAAATTTGGATTGATAGAACTTAACGAATCCATTGAAACCCGATAATCTTGTAAAATATTGTAAATACTATCTTGTTTGGGTCTGTAAAAATATTTAACAGGCTTTGCTTTGTACATAGGAGCAATGCTGCTTTGCATATACACAGAGGACACTTTGTGATAAGGCAAATCCAAAGCAGTACCTACTACTAGACTATCTAAAACTATCGAATCGTTTGCTCTTAACAATTCTGAAATAGCAACTCCATGTTGCTTGGCAATGCTGTATAGTGTTTCTCCTTTGGTTACTATGTGCTTTTCACCACTTATTTTTATTTTTTTCCGAACCTTGGTTTGTGTTTTTAATTGAGTTTCGGTTACAAAGACTTCTCTTACTGGTATTATTAAAGTTGTTCCTATTTTTAACCCTTCAATTTCTATAGTAGGATTATTATTTTTAATCGCATCTATAGAAACACTGTACATTTTGGAAATTCCATACAAGGTTTCTTTAGGTTGTACTAAGTGTTGCTTTTTTACAACAACTCTTTTTACTTCTGGCTGATGTACTTCTTGTTTTTTGGGAACTTTTAGAACTTGTCCTATTTTTAAACCATCTTTGGCCAACACGGGGTTTAGCTGAATTAAATTTGACATAGATATTCCATATTGTTTGGACAAACTATACAGTGTTTCTTTAGGCTTTACCTCATGCAAACCATATGTTTTTTCTCTAGGCAGTTCTGATAATCGATTTTCTTTATCTTCCCTAAAATCTATGGGTTGTAAATCTCTACTATTTAGTGTAGGTGTTAGCTTAAAAGGTATTTTTAGAATGGTATTTTTTTTAGGTTTTTCTTTTACATCAGGATTGGCTTTTAACAATGCTTTGTAATTTACCTTAAACTTTTCTGCTATTTCTTTTAGCGTTTCTCCCTTTTGTGTTTTGTAATCTTTTGTTTTTTGAGCAACTAAAGAAGTTGTTATAATCGCAAAAAATAAAAAGAATAAAAGTTTAGATTCCTTCATAATTTAAACAAGTTTTCAATTGGCAATATTACATATATTATACCAAATAACAGTATTAGAACGATTGAAACTGATAGGTATTATACAATCAGTAGCTAAAAAAAACACCAACCGAAATTTCGATTGGTGCTGTTCATTTTTTTATTCCCACTCAATTGTTGCTGGTGGTTTAGAGCTAATATCATACACTACTCTATTAACCCCTTTTACACTATTGATAATTTTATTAGAAATTTCTTGCAAAAAAGGATAAGGTAAATCCACCCAATCGGCTGTCATTCCATCGGTAGACTCTACCGCTCTTAAGGCTACAGCTTTTTCGTAGGTACGCTCATCTCCCATTACTCCTACAGATTGTACTGGCAACAGAATAGCTCCTGCTTGCCAAACAGAATTGTACAAACCATGATCTTTTAATCCTTGAATAAAAATATGATCTACCTCCTGTAACATGGCAACTTTTTCGGCAGTAATATCTCCTAAAATACGAATTGCCAATCCTGGACCTGGGAAAGGATGACGTCCTAACAACTCAGGGTCAATTCCCATAGACTTTCCTGCTCTACGAACTTCATCTTTAAAAATCATACGCAATGGCTCTACAATTTTTAATTTCATAAAATCTGGTAATCCTCCTACATTATGGTGTGATTTAATCGTAGCCGACGGTCCTCCATCTGCAGAAACAGATTCGATAACATCAGGATATATAGTACCTTGTGCCAACCACCTTACATCTGTTATTTGATTTGCTTCGTCATCAAAAACATCAATAAATACTTTTCCAATTGCTTTACGTTTTGCTTCTGGATCTGACAAACCAGCCAATTCTTTTAAGAATCTTTCTGATGCATCTACTCCTTTTACGTTTAAGCCCATTCCCTCGTATTGTTTCAATACTCCTTCGAACTCATTTTTACGTAACAATCCGTTGTTTACAAAAATACAGTATAAGTTATCTCCAATAGCTTTGTTTAACAATACTGCTGCTACGGTAGAATCTACTCCGCCCGACAATCCTAAAACGACTTTGTCGTTTCCTACTTTGTCTTTGATTTCTTGAACCGTAGTTTCTACAAAGTTATTTGGTGTCCATTCTTGAGCAACTCCTGCTATTTTTACTAAAAAGTTTTCTAACAATTTAGTTCCATCGGTAGAGTGATATACTTCTGGGTGAAACTGGATTGCATAAGTATCTTCGCCTTTTATATGGTATGCTGCATTCTTTACATCAGGAGTACTTGCAATACACTCGTAGTTTTCTGGTAGATTTAAAATGGTATCAGAATGGCTCATCCACACCTGACTTCCTTCTTTAATTTCATCAAATAATGGATTGGTATGATCTAAGAATGATAAGTTAGCTCTACCGTATTCACGTGTGTTTGAAGCTCCTACTTCACCTCCAAAAAAGTGAGCTAAATATTGTGCTCCGTAACAAATTCCTAATAATGGTTTTTTACCTTTTACTTCAGATAAATCGATTTTAGGAGCATTTTTCCCTCTTACTGAGTGTGGAGATCCTGATAAAATAACTGCTTTGTAATCAGCAAAATTGTATTTTTCGCTGTTGTAGGGGTGAATTTCACAATAAATGTTTAATTCTCTCACTCGACGAGCTATCAGCTGCGTAACTTGAGATCCGAAATCTAGAATAAGTACTTTTTGTTGCATGCACAAAAGTAAACTTTTATTTACGGACTTAAAAGCCTAATTTCTGCAAATAAATCATAAAAAAAAGCTCTAAAAACAAAGCATGTAACACACTAAATAACAACGCATTACAACACTACCTGTTTCGTTTTTAAAAAACGTCAATTTCTTTTTTTCCTTATTACACAAATCTTAACATCCCTATTATTGCCTGTTAACTACCGAATTACTATCTTTTGATTCGTTTTACAGACTTTCTATAAGAATTGTTATGAAATCAATTTTATTAACCTTTTTTGTTTGTATTGTTACTTGCACAACACTTTTTTCTCAAGAGGATCATCCTTACGACAAATTTGAGCTGCTAAACGACTCTTTAACTTCAAGTTCTATAAAACAAACGCTTTTATACTATAATCAACAAAAATTCAACAAACCTTTTGGGCACAAAATATACCACCACATCCCTAAAGGCAAAACTTTTTGGATGCATTTTTCTTTACCTAAAACCGAAGAAAACTACTATTTTACTATTGGAAATTCTTACTTACCACACGGAAAAGTATACAGCTATAGCAATGGTACACTAGATAGTTTAGAAACATTGCATTACATTACCAACAGAGGTTACAAACAGGTTTTTTACCGACAACCTACTTGGTTGTTAAAAGCTAAAAATCATAAAACAGAGTATTTTGTAGAAATAAAGGATGTAGAATCTAAAACTAGATTGGCACCGCAACTGAACACTACAAATGACTTTTTAAAATTGGTAGAAATTGAATATTTCTTAACCGGAGGCACGCTTACCTATGTATGTTTACTGATTTTAATTATTTTGATTTTGTTTCTGGTAGAAAAAAAATATTCTCTTTTATGGTACGGTTCTTTGGTGTTTTTTATGGCAATGGCTATGTTGGCCAACAAAGGTATTGGACCACAATACTTTTGGGGAGAGTCTGAATTTTTAATCACATCTACCAAAAGCTTTTCGCATACGATGATGGCTTTGAGTTCGTGTTTTTTTTATGCCAATTTTTACCCTTTTCCGAAACGTCTTTTTTACTTAAAAAAAATCTTAACCATTTTTGGATATATTTCTGCGGGCTTAGGGGCTGTGTATATTTACAAAATGTTTTATGGAGGTTTGTACGACTGGTACATTGTAGTATGGGCTGTGCTAAAGCCAATGGTGTTTATAGTTGGCATCATCCATATTATTCTTATTTTTCATAAAGTGATTCCATTTTATTTGGGATTTGGTTTTTTAAACTCTATTATTGGAATTTTTATTTTTGTATACAACAACCCCACCTATCAAGATTCTATTTTAAAAAACTTTTTCTTTTCAGAACTATTTAATTTGGGCTTAATTTTAGAAATGACTCTAATGTTAGTTTACATTATATCCTCTAATGCCAATGCTAAAAATTTAGCTTCTAAATTAGAAAACGAAAACAACACGCTAAAAAGATCATTCAATCAAAACTTAAATGAACAAACCAACAACTTGGTAAACGATGTTCACGATACTTTTGGAAGTTATATAGAAGCATTGAACTTACAAATTAAAAACAATAGCGATCATCAATTGCTACAAACAACTATTAAAGCTTTTAGAAACGATTATAAAATATTACTTAATAACAATTTTTTGCCCAATATAGATACTCATAATTTTTATGAAGCTTTGTCTGAATATTGTAAAAAAATCAATCAAATTACAACGGTACATGTTATGCTAGGGTTTTCTAACCCCAACAACACATCTATTCCTAAGCCATTAACACTAGAAGTTTACAAAATTGTTTGCGAGCTAACCACTAATGTTATCAAACACGCCAAAGCAAACACAGCAACTATAAAGGTTTATATTGATGAAAACACTATTGTGTTAAACGTAAAAGATGATGGAATTGGTATGAAAAAAGAACAACAAAAAGGATTTGGTATTAACTCCGTTAAAAAGAGAGTCCAGTTTTTACAAGGTGTTTTTCAGTTAACTTCAGAATTAAACAAAGGAGTTTCCTATAAAATTAGCATTCCAATACAATCTACTGTAACCGAACAATTGTATTATTTATAAGAGCAATCAAATATTCCCATCTATTCTTATAATTTCATCAAAAAAATAAAAAAGAAGCCTAACAATCTTTTAAAGTTAGACTTTATGTTTGATTAAATTATTAACTATCTTCGCATCCATAAATTTTAAAATAAAATGATTCAAATTACTTTACCCGATGGAAGTGTAAGAGAGTACGAAAAAAATAGTACTCCAATGGATGTTGCCAAAAGCATTAGTCAAGGTTTGGCCAGAAACGTGATTTCTGCAAATTTTAATGGAACCACCGTTGAAACCAAAACCCCATTAACTACAGACGGTAATTTAACCTTATATACTTTTGATCAACCAGAGGGAAAAAAAGCTTTTTGGCACTCTTCTGCACACGTATTGGCACAAGCCATTCAAAAACTGTATCCAGGTGTTCACTTAACCATTGGACCTGCTATAGAAAACGGTTTTTACTATGATATTGATTTTGGAGAACATAAAGTTTCTGAAAACGACTTTCCAAAAATTGAACAAAAGTTCTTAGAATTGGCCAGAGGAAAACACGAATTTAATATGCGTGAAGTTTCTAAGGCTGATGCTTTGGCAAAATATAAAGAAGAGGGAAACCCTTTTAAGATTGAACTGATTGAAAATTTAACTGACGGAGATATAACTTTCTGTGACCACGATGATTTTACCGACTTGTGTCGTGGTGGGCACATTCCAAATACGGGTATAATTAAAGCTGTAAAGGTAATGAGTGCTGCAGGTGCTTATTGGCGTGGTGATGAAACCAAACCCCAGTTAACTCGTATTTATGGAATCTCGTTTCCAAAAGCCAAAATGCTAACGGAGTATTTGGAAATTTTAGAATTGGCCAAACAACGCGATCACCGTAAACTTGGAAAAGAATTAGAATTATTTACTTTTTCTCAAAAAGTAGGTCAAGGATTGCCTTTGTGGTTACCTAAAGGAGCGGCTTTAAGACAACGCTTAGAAGACTTTTTAAAACAAGCATTAAAAAAAGGAGGATACGAAATGGTGGTTACACCACACATTGGTCAAAAAGACTTGTACGTAACTTCTGGTCATTATGAAAAATACGGAGAAGATAGTTTTCAACCTATCAAAACTCCTAAAATGGATGAGGAGTTTTTACTAAAACCAATGAACTGTCCGCACCATTGTGAAATTTATAACTTTAAACCTTTTTCTTACAAAGATTTACCAAAACGTTATGCCGAATTTGGTACGGTTTACCGTTACGAACAATCTGGAGAATTGCATGGAATGACACGTGTACGTTCTTTTACACAAGATGATGCACATATTTTCTGTACTCCAGATCAGTTAAAAGACGAATTTAAAGCAACCATCGACTTGGTATTGTACGTATTCAGTTCTTTAGGGTTTGACGATTTTACAGCACAAGTTTCATTGCGTGACCCAGAAAAACCAGAAAAATACATTGGTAAAGATGAAAACTGGATAAAAGCTGAAGCCGCTATTATAGAAGCAGCAGAAGAAAAAGGACTAACAACTGTAGTAGAAACTGGTGAAGCAGCATTTTACGGACCTAAGTTAGACTTTATGGTAAAAGATGCTTTAGGAAGAAGCTGGCAATTGGGAACCATTCAGGTAGACTATAACTTACCAGAACGCTTTGATCTTACTTACAAAGGAGCAGATAACGAATTGCACAGACCTGTGATGATTCACCGTGCTCCATTTGGGTCTTTAGAACGATTTATTGCGGTATTACTAGAGCACACAGGAGGAAATTTTCCGCTTTGGTTAATGCCAGAACAAGTTATTCTACTGCCTATCAGTGAGAAATATCAGAAATATGCCGAAAAAGTTTCAAAATTACTAGAAAATTCCGAAATTCGCACCCTCATTGACGATCGAAATGAAAAGACAGGTCGTAAGATTAGAGATGCCGAAGTTAGCAAGGTTCCTTACATGATTATTGTTGGAGAAAAAGAAGAAAATGAAGAAAGCGTATCTGTAAGAAAACACGGAGAGGGAGATTTGGGAACTTTCTCTATTACTGATTTTATCGAATTGATAAAAAAAGAAATTGCAAAAACTTTGGTTCAGTTTTAAAATAAGAGTTTAATTTTCTTATGTAAAATACCTACATAAGAGCAAAATATAGATAGCCATAGCAATTAAAAGAAGAAGGTCAAGAGGACCAGCAAGAGTCATTAAGGAAAATCCACACAGAATAAACGAGCAAATTCGTTATGTGGATGAAGTTCGTTTGGTAGGAGACAACGTAGAAATAGGTGTATATCCTATTTCTAAAGCCAAACAGATAGCGCGTGAACAAGAATTAGATTTGGTAGAAATTTCTCCCAAAGCAGTTCCTCCTGTTTGTAAAATTATAGACTACAAAAAGTTTCTATACGAGCAGAAAAAACGTGATAAGGTTATGAAAGCGAAAGCAACAAAAGTAACCGTAAAAGAAATACGTTTTGGACCACAAACAGACGAACACGATTATGAGTTTAAAAAGAAACATGCTATTAAATTTTTGCAAGATGGTGCAAAACTAAAAGCTTATGTTTTCTTTAAAGGTCGTTCTATTATTTTTAAAGATCAAGGTCAAATTTTGTTATTAAAATTAGCCCAAGAACTAGAAGAATACGGAAAAGTAGAGCAAATGCCTAAATTGGAGGGAAAACGTATGATTATGTTTATAGCTCCCAAAGTAAAAAAATAAAAAAGGTTAAAAAGTTACAAGTTTGTAAAGTTTTTAAGTAAAACTCTTTTTTTAGAGTTTGACAAAAACCTTACAAACTTTTTAGACTTTACAACTTAAGAAGATTATATCAAGCAAGGAATAAACTTATTAGAGATGCCTAAATTAAAAACAAAATCTAGTGCTAAGAAACGTTTTAAAGTTACTGGTACTGGAAAATTAAAGAGAAAGCACGCTTTTAAGAGTCACATCTTAACAAAGAAATCTAAAAAGCGTAAATTGAAGTTAACTCATGACGGATTGGTACACAAGAGTGATGAAGCTAACATCAAAAATCAATTAAACTTAAAGTAATTTTAAGTTTATAGGGAATATTAAATTATTAACCATGGAGTGGGCAAACAACAATTAACAATAGACAATATAGCAATTACAATAATATTGCTAATTGAAAATTGAAAATGGCCTTACTACAAAAAACATTGAAAACATGCCTAGATCAGTAAATTCAGTAGCTTCAAGAAGAAGAAGAAAAAAAATCTTGAAGCAAGCAAAAGGTTACTTTGGAAGACGTAAAAACGTTTATACGGTAGCAAAAAATGCGGTTGAGAAAGCAATGGCTTACTCTTACCGTGATAGAAAAAACAAAAAGAGATCATTCCGTGCTTTATGGATAACTCGTATTAACGCGGGTGCTCGTATTCATGGATTGTCTTATTCAGCTTTCATGGGGAAAGTAAAAGCTAACAACATCGAATTAAACAGAAAAGTTTTAGCAGATTTAGCAATGAACCACCCAGAAGCTTTTAAGGCTATCGTCGAAAAAGTAAAATAATTAATTAGTAAATAACAACCTTGCTTTATATAAAGCCCTTTGCATTTCTGCAAAGGGCTTTTTTTATGTACTTCATCAACACTCTTCCTAAAAAAAATATTCCTACTACTATTTCATTTTTACTATAAACAAAACATTTTTTTAATCTGTTTATTAACAAACCCTTTCTTTTAAGCAATTTATACTAAGTATATGTGAATTCTATACTGATTTATAACAAATCTGCTCACTATTTTTGGATTGCATTATTATCAATAAAACAACCAAATCACTAAAATATTCAAAACTATAAGATTAAAAAACTAATAAACACGAATTCATCATCACATAAAACTAACGAATCAAAACACCAAGACCAAATTTATTAACTAACGAATCATACTAAATATGAAGAATTACAACTACAAAAGGAACCAATTCCTTGATGCATTCCCTGCAAAAATTAGTTTTTTGTTTTGGGTCTTTAGCTTAAGTACTTTTTTAACTTTTGCTAAAAATAAACCCAAAATACAAAACGAAGCAAAAACAACCATTACTGGTACTGTTTCTGATAAAACAGGACCTTTACTTGGAGTTAACATCCTTGTTAAAGGAACTAGTATTGGTACCCTAACAGATTTTGACGGAAACTATAGCATTGAAGTAGAAAATGCCAGCAGTGCTACTTTGGTTTTTTCGTACGTAGGTTACAAATCAAAAGAAATTGTAATTGGCAATCAAAAAAATATTAACGTAGAACTGGAACAAGAAACTTCTGAATTAGAAGAAGTTGTACTGCTAGGGTATACTAGCAGAAAAAAAGGAGAATTAACAGGCTCGGTAACTACTATTAAAGAAGATGTAATAGAAAAATCATCTAGTAAAGACATTGCAAAATCGTTAGCTGGTAGGGCTTCTGGATTGATAATTAATGACCGTGGAGGATATCCTGGTGCTAATGGAGGTACGTCAATCTTAATTAGAGGATTAAGCACTACAGGTAATAATGCACCTTTAATTTTAATTGATGGAATTCAAGCTGGTTCTTTTTCTCATTTATCTCCTCAAGACATTGCCTCTTTAACAGTTCTAAAAGATGGTGCTGCTGCTATATACGGGTCTAGAGCTGCCAATGGTGTTATTTTAATTACCACTAAAAGAGGAAAACAAGGGGGACCTAAAATAAACTTTACAACATCTTACAGCTCCTCTACATTTTCTAGAACTCCTAGCTTAATGAGTTCTGAACAATACGCTATTTATGAAAATGAAATTGCCGAAAGAATAGGACAACCATTGCCTTTTACTAACGAGCAAATAGCAGCTTACAAAGCAGGTAATGATCCTTTAAACTTTCCTAATACAGATTGGTCTTCGTTGACTTTGGCAGACAATACTCCAGAATCTAGAACAAGTCTAAGTATTTCTGGAGGTGATGAAAAAACAAAATACTTTGTTAGTGGTGATATTTTTGATCAACAAGGATTATATCGCTCTGGCGACTTAGGGTTTAAACAAAAACAAATTAGATCTAATATTGACATCAAAGTGTTTGATAAACTTAAAATAGGAGTAGATTTGTTAGGTAGGTTTGGAAACAGAAAAGAACCAGGAGTAGATGATGGATTTATTTACAAACACATTTACACCAATTTACCAACAGAAGTAGCTGTATACCCTAACGGACTTCCTGGGTTTGGTGGTGAAAATGGTGCAAACCCAATTGTAATGTCTAGTTCAGAATCTGGATATGTAAAAAGAAAAGACAACGATTTAAGAGGTAAATTTTCTTATGATTTAAACCTTGATAAAATTGCCCAAGGCTTAAGTATTAAAGGTTTTGCAGGAATTAGAAAAATGAGTAATGATGAAAAATCTTGGTATACACCATGGACTTACTATTCTCTGCAAGGAGTCGATGATTATGTTCCACAAACAGGTTTTTCTCAAAGAGGACAACAAAGAATTTTAAGAAATTCTTTTTGGAAATACGACGAGACCTTGTTAAACTCAACCATCCACTACTCCAACTCTATAAACGACCATCAGTTCTCTGGATTTGTAGGAGTAGAATCTTTAACTAGTAATACAAGTTCTTTTTGGGCACAAAGAATAGGAGCCTTCCCTACATCAACATCTACAGAACTGCCATTTGGAGATCAAGAGCAACAATCAACCTCTAGTCAATCTACAGAGTTTGCTAGGTTAGATTATTTTGGATCTTTTTCTTACAACTACGCAAAAAAATACTACGTAGATCTTACTTTACGTAGAGATGGCTCAAGTAATTTTTACTCAGGAAACAGATATGGAACTTTTCCTAGTGTAGCTGTAGGTTGGGACATTACCAAAGAATCCTTTTTAGACGATGTAAAAAACTTAGATCAACTAAAACTTAGAGCTTCTTGGTCTATTATGGGGAATGATAGAATTGCTCCTTTTCAATGGTCTTCTGGTTATATATCGGGAAATACCAACTTAAACACAGCGTTGCCTAGATACTACGTTTTTGGAACTTCTGGAAGCTTGGTAAACGCTTTTGGCTTGCCTGTTTTGGCTAACAGAGATGTAACTTGGGAAACAGCGTATATGAAAAATTTAGGGGTAAACGTTACTTTGTTTAACAAACGTTTCAATGCAGATTTAAACTACTTTCATCAAAATAGAGAAGACATCCTTAGACAAAATACTGATGGATTACCAGCTATTTCTGGAATCGCTTCATCTCAAATTCCAGATACAAACTTAGCAAAAACAAAAAGCTGGGGGTATGAATTTGAAATGTCTTGGAATGATCAGGTAGGGGAAGTTACTTATAACATAGGGATGAACTACTCTTTAGCTAAAAATGAAGTACTTGACATTAATGAAGCAGACGGAGTGCCATCTTATCAAAAGCAAGAAGGAAAACCTATCAATTCTTTTTTAGTATATCCAACCAACGGAATTTTTAAAGATCAGGCAGAAGTAGATGCTACTGAAGTAAAGCTAGAAAATACGGTTGAAGGAGAACCTATTTATGTAGACACGAATGGAGATGGTAAAATTACAGGTGCCGATAGAATTAGAGTAGACGAGACAAACATTCCACAAGTACAATATGGTATTTATGGGGGATTGGAATACAAAAAATTTGAATTCAATTTCTTGTTGCAAGGTCAAGCTGGGGCAAAAACACTTGTCTTTTTCGATCAAGTAGGAGCTAAACCCGATTTTGTGTTTCATAACAGATGGACACCAGACAACAGGAACGCAAGTTACCCTAGGGCTTTTGGGCAAGGAGATCCTTTTAGTGGAAATCAAAGTGGTGATGTTGCTAATTTTGAAGGTGCAGACATCTACTTAAAAGATGCTTCTTTCTTACGATTAAAGGAAATAGAACTTGCATACACCTTTACCAAAGAAAAATTAAAATTTGGAAATATTAGAGTGTTTGCTAGAGGTTTTAACTTGCTAACCATGTTTTCTGATATATATGACTTAGGATTGGATCCTGAAGCAACAAGTTTCAACAATTTTAGAGAAGCCACTTACCCTTCTTTAAAAACCTATACTGTTGGAGTAAATGTTAACTTTTAAAAGACTATAGAAATGAAAAATATAAAAAAATACAAATTATTATGCTTAGGTGCTTTTACTTCTGTGCTAAGTTTAACCAGCTGTGAAGATTCTCTAGATACCCTACCTTCGGATAGAACTGATGCAAGTGTGATTCTTTCGGATCCGAAATTAGTAGAAAACCTATTGTTTAAAACTTACAATAGTACCGAAACATGGGGATACAATAATAGCATTTGGTGGTCTAGAAGATACAATTTAGAAAACGGTTCTTTTGAAGCTAAATTCAACTTCAGGGATTTAGATAGACTTAGACTAAGAGCTGGATGGACTCCAACAAACATCGGTGATTTTAGATTAAAATGGGAAAACTATTGGACCTACATAAGAGAGGCAAATGACTTTATTGAAAAAGTAAACGAGAGCCCAGCAATGCAAGAAGATCCTGATGGAGTTGCTGCTTTAGTAGCAGAAATGCGATTCTTAAGAGCCAATACTTATTTTAAATTAATCAATCTTTGGGGTGGGGTTCCCATTATTCAACAAGCATTAGGCTTAGATGACAACTACGATTTGGTAAGAAACAGCTATGAAGAATGTGTAGATTTTATTGTTTCTGAATTAGATCAAGCAATTGTTGTTTTACCTGAAACTAGACCTGATGATGAATTTGGACGAGCTACAAAATTAGCAGCTATGGCTGTAAAATCTAGAGTTTTACTATATGCAGCAAGCAATCTACACGATTCTAGCACCATACCCAACGGTCCTTTGTACGACTACACAAAACCAACCAAATGGCAAGATGCTGCCAATGCTGCAAAAGATATTATTGATGCTGTAGGAGACCGAGATTTGATTTCTGTATCTAATGCACAAGAATACCACAACTTATTTTTATCTGTAAACCAAGACTTACTTTTTGGACGTGCTTTTGGAGGGACTGTTTATGGTTTTGGTACAGATGTTAACTCTCTACCTGATCAGACACAAAGCCCTAGTGGATATGGAGGATGGGCTTTGTCTTCGCCAACACACAACTTTGCTCTTGAATTTAATATGGCCGATGGAAGCACTACAGATGCACCCGCAACAACATATGACCCAACAAACCCTAATGAAAACAGAGAAATTAGGTACTATGCCAACTTAAACTTTAACGGAGCTATTTTTAGAGGTAGACCCGTAGATTATGCCCTTTCTGATGATCCTGATACTCATCCACATGGTTTAGATTCTCCTGAAGGATTAGGTAATGTACTTCACTCATCCAAAACAGGGTACAATATGAAAAAATTCTTAAATGAAAATGTTGGACTAACAGACCCTACCCCTGGTAGACCTTATATACTATATCGTTTAGCAGAAGTATACCTAAACTATGCCGAAGCACAATACCACTTAGGTAATGAACCCCTAGCTAGAACCTATGTAAATAAAGTTGCAACTAGAGCATTACTTCCTGAAATTACTTCGTCAGGATCAACGTTATTAGAGGCTATTAAAAGAGAAAGACGTGTTGAACTGTGCTTTGAAGGACATAACTTTTTTGATGAAAGAAGATGGATGAATACCGAAAACTTAGGATTCGACATCAAAGGGCTTAAATGGAAAAAAGATGCAAGCGGAAATGTTTCTCACGAAGAATATACAGTCGTTACAAGACCTTGGTTTGAAAGACATTATTACTTACCAATTCCACAAGAAGAAATGAACAAAATTCCTTCTTTTGAACAAAACTTTGGTTATGAATAATCACCTTTTTTAGGTTAGGTTTTTTGATTGGTTTGGCACTAGAATATTCTTCTAGTGCCTTTTTTTATTGCATAACGTAAACTTATTTTGACCAACTACAATCCATAATTTCTAAACTCAGTTTAGTTTATTTTTATGCCATATCTTAGTCGTTGGCTTTTCCTTCTTTTATGCTCAACATCCAACATTGGATATGTAAAAAATCAATCAAACCAAAAATGACAAATAAATGAAAACACAAAATTTTGGATACAAAAAACTGTATGTAGATGGACTACTGCTAGATGCATATAGTGGAGAAAAATTAGACGTAATTTGTCCAGCTACAGGAAAATCAATTGCTCAAGTCGCTAAAGCTGGTAAACAAGATACTCAAAAAGCACTGATAGCTGCACAAAAAGGTTTTGCATATTGGTCCAAACTCTCGCTAGCAGAAAGAACACAATGGATGCAAAAACTACGTACTGCTATTCTAGAAAAAGAACAAGAGCTAAGAACTGCTATGGTTCACGAAATGGGAAAAACTTATGCAGGAGCTTATGAAGATATTGAGGCTTTAGTAAATGCCTTGGAATGGTATCCTAATGCCATGAAAAATTTACGTGAAGAGCAAATTCTAGACTATGAAAATACCCATACTCATAAAATGATCTCAAAACCAGCAGGAGTAGCTGTTGCGTATTTGGCCTGGAACTTTCCTTTACTAAACGTAGGCTTTAAACTTGGACCCGCACTTGCTGCCGGATGTTCAATCATTATCAAACCATCTTCGGTATCACCATTATCTGCGTATATGATTGGTGAAATTTTAGCCAATATTAACTTTCCTGCCGGAGTTGTAAACATTTTAGCGGGTTCTAGCAGTGAAGTAGCCACGCCTATGACAACCAGTACCATTCCGGCCGTAATAACCATGATTGGTTCTACCGCTACTGGAAAAAAAATTATTGCAGACAGTACAACGTCTATCAAAAAATTAGGAATGGAATTGGGTGGAAATGCCCCTTTTATTGTTTTTGATGATGCAGATTTTGATAAGGCATTAGACTTAGCTATTGGACTAAAATTTGGGAACTCTGGACAAATTTGTGTTGCTGCTAACAGAATGTTTATTCATAAAAATATTTATGATAAATTCTTAAAAGCGTATATACAAAGAGTTTCAGAAATCAAAATAGGATTTGGAACCAAAGAAAATCCTGATGTGTTTATGGGGCCAGTAGCTAGCTTAGCCGACAGAAACCGTATGTTTGATTTGATAGAAGATGCTATTAGCAAAGGTGCTAAATTAGAATACGGAGGAAAAATTCCAACACACTTACCTAAAGAAGGATATTGGATAGAACCTTCTGTTGTTTCTGGAATAACTGTCGATATGGATTTGTTTAAAAAAGAAACTTTTGGTCCAGTTGCTGGTATTCTTAGCTTTGATTCTGACGATGAAGTTTTAGCCTTAGCAAACAATACAGAATATGGTTTGGCTTCTTATATTTTTACCAACAATCACAAGAGAATTGAACGTTTTACAGAAGAACTTGAATTTGGAGAAATTCAAATTAACGGAGTAAAATATGCTATCTACTTACCACATGGCGGAATTAAGGAAAGTGGAATTGGTCATGATTGTTCTCACTTAGCCTTAGAGGATTACTTGGTTAAAAAAAGAATTTCAACCGCCATATAACTGATAAAAAACACAATACAATTTTACCCTTTCTAACATACCTAGAGAGGGTTTTTTAGTTACATTTGTTGAACAAATTTATATAACAAATGCTACAAGAAATCCTTATACCCCTGTTATCATTAGTATTTTTAGAAGTTGTATTAGGTATAGATAACATTATCTTTATCTCTATTCTTACCGACAAACTTCCTGTAGAAAAAAGAGATAAATTAAGAGTAATTGGTTTGGCTTTGGCTGCCGTAATTAGAATTGGACTATTAACTGTTGTTTCTTGGATTCTAAAACTAGATAACGAACTTTTTGCGTTGTTTGGAGTTAGTTTTAGCGGTAAAGGGTTAATTTTATTAGTAGGAGGTGTATTTTTGCTCTACAAAGCAAGCAAAGAAATTTTCCATCATACGGAACACGAAAAAGATCCTACCAAAGAAATTAAAAAGCCAACTTTTATGAACTTATTAATTGAAATCTTAATTCTAGACATTGTATTTTCTGTAGACTCTATCATTACAGCTGTAGGAATGGTAGACAACCTATACGTAATGTATGCAGCCATTATTACAAGTGTACTTATCATGATTTTTGCCTCTAAACCCATTGTTAATTTTATCAACAAACACGTGTCTTTTAAGATTTTAGCACTGTGTTTTTTAATGATGATTGGTGTTTCGTTAATTGCAGAATCTTTACATTTTGCAATTCCTAAAGGCTATATTTATTTCTCTATGCTATTTGCATTTCTGGTTGACTTGATTCAAATCAAAACCATCAAAACAGATCATTAGTTTTTTGATAATTATAAACACGAAAAAAGGATTGAAAATATATTCGTTTTTCAATCCTTTTTTTATTTTACAACCGCCTGCTCTATGTAATCTTGATATTCGTACCAAAAGAGCTCAAACTGATGCATTGTATCATTAAAAAAATCATAACAAGCCCCCCAAGTATCTTTATTGTAAATACTAAATTTTTGTTGATGCACTACGTAAATTCTTGAGATTTCTTTGCCACTTTCTAGACAATAAGAAGCATCAAAAATAGCTTCGGGCAAATAGTCCGACAACAAAATATTTTTTAGTGACTGTACCTGCTCAAACAACAATGCTCTTTGAACAGCATCAGTACAAGTAATTTCTAAAGCAACCTCGGCATATTTTCTTTCTGCAACAAACTTAAAACCAAAATCTTTTATTTTAGTTTTGTATAGCACCCATTTTCTAGGAAAAGATTTTCCATAACTCACCCAAAATTCCTTTCGTATTCGTGCTGCCTCTTCTCTGCTAAACATCTATCCGTGTATCGATTCTTTGGTTCCTAAATTTCTCATCAACAAAGCTTCGTAATCTAACAATTTTTTCCATTTTTCATCAACTTGTACCCTGTTTCCATACTGCCTTGCAAAATTTAAAAATAAGGTATAGTGATTGGCTTCTGACACCATTAAGTCTCTGTAAAATTTAGCCAATTCTGCATCTTCTAAATGTTCGGATAGCAATCTAAATCTTTCACAACTTCTGGCTTCTATCAAAGCAGCATACAGCAGCCTATGTACCAACTGATCCGTTCTGCTTCCACCTTTTGGAAAAAAAGTAACCAACTGAACCACATACTCATCTTTTCGGTCTCTACCTAAGGGAATTCCTTTAGCAATCAATCTGTCGTGTACCAATTTAAAATGGCTTATTTCCTCTTTTACCAAAGCAATCATTTCTGTTACCAATTCGGTATACTCCGGAAAGCTAACAATCAAAGATATTGCTGTCGATGCTGCCTTTTGTTCACAATGTGCATGATCTATTAGTATTTCATCAATATTTTTTTCTGCAATGTTTGCCCATCTTGGGTCTGTTGGTAATTTAAGGCCTAACATAAATTTTACTATTAAATATCTAATCCAAATGTATTTTTAAGTAACAATACATCTGGATTTTCTTCTGCTAATTTTTGAAACTTATCTTCTCGTGTATAAATAAGCTTTTTCTTCTGAGTCTTATCAACCTTGGTCTGAATCTGAATACCGTAATTGTTTAACGAACTTCTTAAAAACCTTAATAATTTAGGTTTTACGGAACCTAACTGATCTTCCATCAACTTGGTTGGTAACGTAAATAAAATTTGTCCATCTTGCAAAACGGGATCGTTTACGTTGATAACTGATGCTGTGTTTAAATCTCCCTCACTTTTCATCTTAGCACCAAATGATTGCCACTTTTCTATTAACTGAGATTCTGTGAATTTGTCTCTTGGTTTTTTGCTTAAATCTTCTGTTTGTACAAAATCTTTGTCTGTTAGCTTTTCTCTTTTTAATGAAAGTGCAGATTTTCTTCTGTTTACCTGAGTTCTTCTAATAGGTATAGACTCAACCTCTTTTTTTACAGTCTGAACTGCACTAGGCTGTTTGTTATCCGATGCGCTACCCTTTACTGTGTCTTTTTTGATTTCATTTTTTTCTTTAGGCGAATTGAGCCTGAAAAAAGTTGCGGGGATTATGAAATTACTGCTTTTTTTTTTGTCCATCGTGAGTGATAGAAGCCAGCTGCATTAAGCACAATTCTACTAGCAAACGCTGATTTTTACTTGCTCTATAACTTAAATCTGTTGTATTTGCCTTTTCTATTGCTGTTAGTAAAAATGAAAAATCGGCCTTGCTAGCTTGTTCTAAATATTGCTTTTTTGCTGTATCTCCAACCTCTAGTAATTGTATAGTAGCACTGTCTTTAGCTACTAATAAATCTCTAAAATGAGATGCTAACCCATTGATAAAATGTTGTCCATCAAATCCTTTAGACAATACTTGATTAAAAGCTATTAAAACTTCGGGTATCTTATTGGTAATTAGTAAATCGGTAATATTAAAATACACATCATAATCTAACACATTTAGATTTTCTGTTACCGCTTGTCTTGTTAGATTTTTTCCAGAAAAGCTTATCACCCTATCATAAATAGACAAAGCATCTCTCATAGCTCCGTCTGCTTTTTGTGCAATAATGTGCAAAGCATCATCTTCGGCTTGTACACCTTCTTGCACTGCAATATTTTTTAAATGCTCTTTGGCAGATTGAACTGTGATTCTCTTAAAATCAAAAATTTGACACCTTGACAGGATTGTAGGTATAATTTTGTGCTTTTCAGTAGTGGCCAAAATAAAAATTGCATGTACAGGTGGTTCTTCTAAAGTCTTTAAAAAAGCGTTAAAAGCTGCAGAAGACAACATGTGTACCTCATCTATTATATATACTTTGTATTTACCTACTTGTGGAGGTATTCTTACTTGATCTATTAAACTTCTAATATCGTCAACAGAGTTGTTAGAGGCAGCATCTAGTTCAAAAATATTAAATGCAAAATCGTCATCATCTACTCCCGTAGCTTGCTCATTTATTTTTTTTGCTAAAATTCTAGCACAGGTTGTTTTCCCAACTCCTCTTGGCCCTGTAAAAAGTAAAGCTTGAGCTAAATGGTTGTTTTCTATTGCATTTTCTAAAGTATTGGTAATAGACTGCTGCCCTACAACATCTTTAAATGTGGCAGGTCTATACTTACGTGCAGATACTACAAATGGCTCCATAAAACACAAATTTTAGAAAGCAAATATACCTAATTGAAGATAGCGATACAACAAGTTCATGGCATAAAAAAACTCAGCCATAAATTAAAGATTTAATTTACAAGCTGAGCAATTGTGTTTACATTATCTATTACTTAAAATAACATATAAATTTCTACCCCTAAAAATTTAATATGCAATAATGTAATTATAAATACCTACCCCTAAATATTTACGTTTCAAATATACGAACTTATTCGTAGAAACCATATCAAATGTTAAAAAAAAAACAATAATGGGTACAAAAAGATAGTTTTTCTTTTCACCCTACCCTTTGACCCCCTTATTTTACTGGGGTTCCGTACAAATCAAAGTCCCCTGCTTCGTGAATTTTTATGTTGATAAATTCTCCTGTTTTTACATAATTTTCACTTGCATCTACCAAAACTTCGTTATCTACATCGGGAGAATCGTGCTCAGTTCTTCCTATAAAATAAGCTCCTTCTTTTCTATCAAAAATACATCTGTAAACGTTGCCAACTTTTTCTTGGTTTAACTCCCACGATATTTGTGCTTGAACCTCCATAATCTCTGCTACTCTGGCCTCTTTTACCTCCTCAGGAATATTGTCTTCTAGAGTGGCAGCATGTGTATCTTCTTCGTATGAATAGGCAAAAACACCAAGTCTTTCAAAACGCATCTTTGTAACCCATGCTTTTAACTCTTGAAAGATTTCATCTGTTTCTCCTGGGTAACCTACAATTAGTGTGGTACGTATAGCCATTTTAGGTACTGAAGTTCTAAATTCTCTAAGTAGTTTGTTGGTTTTTTCATACGTAGTTCCTCTACGCATTGATTTTAAAATCTCAGTATTGATATGTTGTAAAGGAATATCTAAGTAATTACAAACTTTGGGTTCATTTTTCATAACTTCTAAAACATCTAGAGGAAATCCTGCAGGAAAAGCATAATGCAAACGAATCCATTCAATCCCTTCAACTTTTACCAATTCTTTTAACAAATCGGCTAAGTTTCTTTTTCCATACAAATCCAATCCATAATAGGTTAGGTCTTGAGCTATTAAAATCAATTCCTTTATTCCGTTGGCAGCTAATTTCTCTGCTTCTTGCACCAATTCTTCTATAGGAGTTGATCTGTGTTTTCCTCTCATCAACGGAATGGCACAAAAAGAGCAAGGCCTATCACATCCTTCTGCTATTTTTAAATATGCATAGTGTTTGGGTGTAGTCGTTAAACGCTCTCCTATCAATTCGTGTTTGTAATCTGCTTCTAATACTTTTAATAAATTAGGTAAGTCTTGTGTTCCAAAATATTGATCCACATTGCTGATTTCTGCTTCCAAATCGGGTTTGTATCGCTCCGACAAGCATCCTGTAACATATACCTTATCTACCTCACCATCTTCTTTCTTGTTTGCGTAATGCAAAATTGTATTTACAGACTCCTCTTTTGCTTTACCTATAAACCCACAAGTATTAATAACCACAATGTTTCCCTCATCGTTTTCATCTTCATGAACCACATTCTTTCCATTGGCTTTTAACTGCCCCATCAACACTTCAGAATCATATACATTTTTAGAACACCCAAGGGTTACCACATTGATTTTATTTTGTTTGGTAGATTTAGTACGCATCCATTTCTATTTTAGGTTGCAAAAATACTAAAAACCTATGTATAAACACTATAATACTAGAATCAACCTAGACGATGCCTTACATTGCACCCTCTATTTTATCAATCAATCAAAACCTCCTAACCATCCCCTTTTCTATAAAGTCATTAGCACAAGAAATCTATAGTGATTATTGAAATAATAACCTATGTACTAGCTATGGTCTAAAAACTGTAAATATTATTTTTATAGATATTATTTCGTCTTTTTTGAAACCATATCGAAAGATTCTTTAACCAACTTACATTAAAATCATTTATGCTGTAGAACATTTTCACATAGCAGAAAAAATAATATGGTCCTTATTTTTCTACAATCAATGTTATTTAATATTTACTATAAGTTTAAAACTGAATATTAAATTTCTTAAAACCACTCTCTTTTTTAATAAGCAATAATTCATCTGTTATTAACAATACATTTATTCTCCCATCACACAAACATTTAATGTATTACGTTAACTATCTGTAATACAACAAAAAACATTTAACTCATGGTTTTATTAGTATGGTATATTAATCTTTTTTGATAAAGAACTGTTGACTAATAACTTACAGCATAGTATTTATTGTATTGATAAATACCAAACTAATTTTTAAACCCTATTTATAAAAATGAAAAAAAATCATTTTGGAATTTTACTATTTTACTTATTAGTAATAGTAAACACGAACGCGCAAATTTTTTACGGACCAACTAATACGACAACTGCTCAGGCTGTGGATGTTGGGGAACCTTCAGCACCTGAAAATGGTACAGTACAAACAGCCATCGCTCCACTTGGTCCTGATAACAGAGCGAATGCTAGGACAGCATACCAAAACGCTGGTATTCCTAACTCTATTATTGACTTAGAGAGGTTTTTAGGGAATGGGAAATTTTCTAGGCAGATTTCTGACATGTGGGCTGTTAAACAAACAGCAACCAATGTTAGGAAGGTTACCTCACAACCTTCTAATTTACCCGCTCCATCAAGCAATGTAATCTATATTAGTAGTAGAGCAGAGTTAGATACCAACAGAGCTAACATAGCTAGTAATAACAACTATACTTTTGTTTTTCAGGGATGGATAAACCCAGGGTGGCCAATTAGTGTAGGATCCAATACAACAATTTGGGTAGATGGTACATTAAGCTATGATGGTACAGATGCACCAAGAACCGCTACAGGAGCTGCATTTACACCTAGACCTTCCAAATACGATGGTGTATTTAATATTCGTCCTCAAGGTACTTTTTTAGATGAACCAAGCAGTGCTGCAAATGTAACAAGCAATAAGGATTTGATCAACCAAAAATTCTGCTCAACCTGTAATAACCACTCTATAGAATTTGTAAATATTTTTGGGACAAGAAATGGGCAAATCATAGTTGCTCCAGGAAGTTATACAGACCCCAATGGGCAAACTCTTCCTCAGGTAAATGGTATTACAATTATGAATGCTAATAATATAAACATAGAAGGTGTTACCATTAAAAACTCTTTACAAGGAATCTTTCTATCTTCTTACTCACATAGAGTTAATTTTAGGAACAACTTTATTGACAACACTCTTTATAGAGCGATACACCTTAAAGGAGCTTGGAATCCAAGTTCATTCTGGGGGAACATTACCAACAACTTAATTACCAATTCTAAATTTGACGGGATTGACATAGACTCATACGCAGCTGACTTTATTATTAATGAAAATGTAGTAATAGGTGCTAGAGACAGACTTTTAATATGGACAGAAATTGATGCTAATAACAATCTAATCAATAACAATGTGGGGATTTTATTAGACTCAGCTACCGAAGGAATTCCACTAGGAAACGCAGGTAAAGGTGCTTATCAAGAGAATGGTACAGAAAGTGAAAGGGATCCAAATTCTCCAAATTATGATGGAACAAGCGTAGGATTTAATGGAACAAGCAACAACTCTTGGACCAACAACCATAGCTTTTATGCCGAAAATAGCTCTAGAGGTTTTGATGGTTTTGTAATGCGTAAAGAACGTTACATACAGTTTAACACTGTAACCTTTACCAACAACTATGTTTGGACAACCGATGCTAACATAGCAAAACACAATCCTAAATACGGAGTAAGTAACGATGTTTATTACTTAATTGCCGCTAACAACGATACTCCTTTTTATATTGTTAATAGAGAAACTGGTAAAAAAATAAGACCTTTAACAGATTTAGAGGGCTCTACTATAATCCAAGGAGATGCTTCTCTCACTGGGGACTATGTAAGATGGGATGAAGTACCAACATCGGATGGATATTTTTATCTAAGAAACGTACAAACAGGTATGTATTTTAGACCCTCTGGAAATAATGATGGAGATTTACTTGAACAAAGACCTAACAGTTATTCTGGTAACTATACACAATGGAAAAAAGTATATACAACTGGAGATTATTTCTATTTACAAAATAGAGAAACAGGTAAATACTTTAGACCAATAAGTGATGATAATGATAGCTCTTTAGAACAACGCCCAACAAATTATTCAGGTAATTATACACAATGGTTGTTCCAAAACACGTCTACTACTCCAAGGGTAGATCTTTCTGAGATAAACATGACAACCTCTATATTTGATGTTACAATCACTAGAATAGGATCAACTTCAAAACTTAACGTTCATATTCCGAAATCAGGAATTGCAAAAGTTCAAATTTTTAATACCACAGGAAACTCTGTTCTTTCTAATAGTTATAATTTAAGAGAAGGACACAACCTAATTACAATTCCGAATGTGCCAGTGGGTATTTACATTGCTGTAATACAATATGAAGGAGGCAGAAAAAGAATAAAATTCCACAACTAAATAATTAGGAAAAGAAAAACCAGACAACTAAAGGGTTGTCTGGTTTCTATCTGTTAAATTTAGTAGCTCTTTATTTAAAAAACGAATCTACAAACTCAAATTTATTAAATACTTGTAAATCATCTATTCCTTCTCCTACACCAATATATTTTACAGGAATTTGAAACTGATCAGAAATACCAATCACCACTCCTCCTTTTGCAGTTCCGTCTAGTTTTGTTACTGCTAACGATGTGACCTCTGTAGCTAGCGTAAATTGCTTTGCTTGCTCAAAAGCATTTTGACCAGTAGAACCATCTAAAACCAATAAAACATCATGTGGAGCATCGGGAACTACTTTTTGCATAACACGTTTAATTTTGGTCAATTCATTCATCAAGTTTACTTTATTGTGTAAGCGACCTGCGGTATCAATAATAATCACATCAGCATCCTTAGCTGCTGCAGAGTTTAAGGTGTCGAATGCAACTGAAGCAGGATCAGAACCCATTTCCTGACGTACAATAGGTATTCCTACTCTATCTGCCCAGACTTGCAATTGATCTATCGCTGCTGCTCTAAAGGTATCTGCAGCCCCTAACACAACTTTTAAACCTTTCTTTTTAAATTGAGCAGATAGTTTTCCTATAGTCGTTGTTTTTCCAACACCATTTACACCTACCACCATTAAAACATAAGGCTTTTTGTTTTTAGGAACTACAAAATCTGTGGCATCTTCTTCGTTGGTTTCAGAAAGTAGATTTGCAATTTCTTCTCTTAATATTTGATTCAATTCCTCTGTTCCCAAATATTTATCTTTCTCGACCCTTGCTTCAATCCTGTCTATAATTTTCAATGTGGTATTTACACCTACATCCGAAGAAATTAACACTTCTTCTAAATCATCCAATACATCATCATCTACTTTGGATTTTCCTGCAACCGCTTTGGATAATTTTGAAAAAAAAGAGGCTTTAGATTTTTCCAAACCTTTGTCTAAGGTTTCTTTTTTTTCTGAAGAAAATATTTTTTTAAAAAAACTCATCTGATTCGATTTATCGTTCCAATAATTAAACTGTTAAAATACAAAAAAGCTACTTTCCTTTTATAAGAAAGTAGCCTTTGTATTGTCAAAATTTTGCAAAATTATTTTTTTGCTAAAAAATCTTTTACTTCTGTTGGATCCATAATCGCTTCAACAAATGTATAAGCCCCTGTTTTTGGAGACTTTACCATCTTGATAGCCTTTGATAATCTTTTAGAACCTGATTGTAACGATGCTACTGCTTTCTTTGCCATGATTCAATTATTTTATTTCTTTATGAACTGTCATCTTCTTCAAGATAGGATTAAACTTTTTAATCTCTAATCTATCCGGAGTGTTTTTCTTATTCTTTGTAGTAATGTATCTAGAAGTCCCTGGTTGACCAGAAGCTTTGTGTTCAGTACACTCTAATATAACTTGTACTCTGTTTCCTTTTTTTGCCATCTCTATATATGCTTTTAGTAAGAAAAATTATTTTGTTAAAATACCTTTTTCTCTAGCTTCTTTAATTACAGCAGAAATTCCTTTCTTGTTGATATTCTTTAAAGCAGCAGTAGATATTTTTAAAGTAATCCACTTATCTTCTTCAGGAATATAAAAACGCTTTGTAATTAAGTTAGCGTTGAATTTTCTCTTTGTTCTATTTAATGCGTGAGAAACATTGTTCCCAACCATTGCTTTCTTTCCAGTAAGCTCACAAACTTTTGACATCTCGTATCAGTTTTAATTTAAATTCTAAACGGAGTGCAAATTTAAGAACAAATATCCTTACTAACAAAATTAATTTACTGATTTTTTAATATTTCTTTTAGCATCATTTCTAAAGCCTTGTTTTTTGCTTGTTCTATAACCTTTTCTCTAGGTTGTCCAAAATCAAACCTTTCTACAAAAACTTGATTTTCAGCTGCAATTGAAACATACACAACTCCTAAGGTTTCATCTGTATTATCGGTTGATGGCCCTGCATTTCCTGTGGTTGCGATAGCATAATTAGCTCCTGTTTTTTGTTGAATCCCTCTAGCCATTGCTTTTGCAACTTCTGCAGACACTACAGTGTGTTTTTCAATAATCTTATCCGAAACCCCTAAAAGCTCTCTTTTTAAATTGGCATGATAGGCAACAACTCCTCCAAGAAAAAAACTAGACACCCCACTTTCTAAGGTTATGTAAGAAGCAATCGCCCCTCCGGTACAACTCTCTGCTACTGCAAGTGTTTTTTGTTTTGCAATTAACATTTTTTTTACAAGTGCTACCGTATCTTCAGTTCCTTTTACAATTGAATAATCTTTAAAGACCGACAGTAATTTTTCTCCCAACGTTGCAATTGTTTGTTGCAAAAAAACTTTTTCTTGATGTTTTCCTGTCAACCTCAAAGTCAATCTCCCTGGTTGTGGCAAATAGGCCAATTTGATAAAATCTGGCAAGATATCTTCAAAATCATCCAACATATCTGCTGCACTACTTTCTCCCAAACCATACAAAACATAAGTTTGATATTCTTGATATAAAAATCCACCTATTTTTCTTAACCTAGGCAAAACTTCTCCAAGCATCAACCCTTTCATTTCATACGGTACACCTGGTAGGCTGATTACAATCTTCCCTTCTTTCTCAAACCACATTCCAGAGGGTGTACCTAACAAATTAGGTAAGGTAATGGCTTTTTTAGGCAACATTGCTTGATTTTTGTTCAGTTCAGAAAAAGGAATATTTCTTTTATCAAAAATCGCTTTGATCCGATTCATTACCACTACATCTAGCTCCAACTCATCCTTAAAATACGATGTTAATGTATGTTTGGTAATATCGTCTTTGGTGGGACCTAATCCCCCTGTAATTATTACCAAATCGGACTGAGATAATGCGTGGTCTAGACTATTAACAATAGCCTGTTTGCTATCTGATACCGATACACTCTCTACTAATTCTACTCCAAGCTGATGCAATTCTTTTGCTATCCATTGGCTATTTGTATCTAATATTTGCCCTAGCAGTAATTCGTCTCCTATGGTTACAATACTTGTTTTCATATCTTTTATTTTTCTACAAAAAAAGAGGCAACCAGCCCCCTTTCTTTCTTTCTATGTTTTTGCAAACGTTACCTTACTTTAATATCAATCATTTTCTGATTTTCTACAAAACCTTGCAACACATCTCCTTTTGCTACTGGCCCAACTCCAGAAGGTGTTCCTGTAAAAATAATATCTCCTTTTTTTAAAGTATAAAATTGAGATACGTGAGCAATGATTTCATCAATTTTAAAAATCATCAACGATGTGTTTCCTACCTGAACATCCTCTCCATTTTTTTCCAATCTAAAATTGATGTTCTGCAAGTCTGCAAAATCTTCTTTAGGCAAAAATTGTTCACTAATTACAGCACTTCCGTCAAAGCCTTTAGAAATTTCCCAAGGCTGCCCTTTTTCTTTTAGTTGACGTTGCACATCTCTGGCGGTAAAATCTATTCCTAATCCAATTTCGTCATAATACTTATGTGCAAATTTTTGATCTATAAACTTCCCTACCTTGTTGATTTTTACCAAAACCTCAATTTCATAATCTACTTGATTGGAAAATACAGGAATCACAAATGGATTTTTTCTAGGCAACACTGCTGAGTCTGGCTTAAGAAAAACAACTGGACTTTTGGGTATAAAATCCCTATCAAATTCTTTGATATGTGCCACGTAGTTCATACCAATACATAAAATCTTCATATCTTTTATTTTATAATCCTTATACTGTATAACACAAGCCTCTTTAAACTGTACAATTATTCCCCTGTCTCAGGAAAAACAATCGCTTTGTTATTGTCTACAATAATTTGATTGTTTAAATGACACTTTACTGCCCTTGCCAAAACCATCGTTTCGATATCTGCACCAATGTTTTTTAATGTTTTAGGAGTACTTTCATGGGTTACACGCTCTACATCCTGCTCTATAATAGGTCCTTCATCTAAATCTTCGGTAGCATAATGTGCAGTAGCACCAATCAACTTTACCCCTCTTTCATAGGCTCTTGCATAAGGGTTGGCTCCTTGAAAAGCTGGCAAAAAAGAATGATGGATATTGATGATTCTGTTGGGATAGTGATTGATAAAATCATTAGACAAAATTTGCATATACCTTGCCATTACAATCAAATCTATTTCATTGCTATCAAACAAATCAATCAATGCAGCTTCTTGCTCTTGCTTGGTATCCTTATTAACAGGTTTGTGATAAAAAGGAATGCCAAACATGTCTGCCACAGGTTTTAATTTGGTATGATTGCTTACAACCATACTAATTTCGCAGTTTAGCTTTCCTTCTTTATGACGATGTAACAAATCATATAAATTATGACTGGTATGCGATACCATTACCGCTACTTTCTGTTTTCTATCTCCATAATCTACATGCCAAACAAGGTCGTAGGCAGCAGCCAATCTTGTAAATCGTTCTTCTAACTGTTCTTTGCTTAATACAACCTCTTCGTCTGCTTCTGCACGCAAACGCATAAAAAACATATTGTCTATAGAATTGGTGTACTGTTGTGCACTTAACAGATTAAACCCTTCTTGGTAAAAAAAATGGGTCAACTTAGACACAATCCCTTTTTGATCGGGACATTTTATTAAAAAAGTTACTACTTGTGGTTTCATTCTAATTGTAAATTGTAAAGTTGAAGGTTTATAAAGTTCTATAAAACAAAACTTTTACCCTATTTACTTGTAACATTATTTTATAGAGTTGTAAAGTTTAGCATTTTTAAAGTTAGAAAGTCTACTGATGTTTTGGTGATAAAACTTTATAAACGCTAAACCTTATAAACTTATTAAACAATATACTTTTTGTCAAAATTAGGTTTGCGTTTTTCTAAAAAGGCATTTCTTCCTTCTTTAGCTTCGTCGGTCATATAAGCTAAGCGAGTGGCTTCTCCAGCAAACACTTGTTGTCCTACCATACCATCGTCGGTTAAATTCATTGCAAACTTTAGCATTTTAATAGACAAAGGTGATTTTCCTAACACTTCTTGAGCCCATTCATAAGCGGTATCTTCTAACTGATCATGTGGGACAACCGCGTTAACCATTCCCATTTCAAAAGCTTCTTGAGCGGAATAGTTTCTTCCTAAAAAGAAGATTTCTCTGGCTTTTTTTTGTCCTACCATTTTTGCCAAATAGGCAGAACCGTAACCTCCATCAAAACTTGTCACATCAGCATCGGTTTGTTTAAAAATTGCATGCTCCTTACTTGCCAACGTCATATCGCATACTACATGCAAACTATGACCGCCTCCTACAGCCCATCCTGGCACAACCGCAATTACCACTTTGGGCATAAAACGTATCAAGCGTTGTACTTCTAAAATATTCAAACGGTGCGCACCATCTTCACCAACATAGCCTTGATGTCCTCTTGCTTTTTGATCCCCTCCAGAACAGAAAGAATATACCCCATCTTTAGTAGAAGGTCCTTCTGCTGACAATAAAATTACCCCAATAGAGGTATCCTCTTGTGCATCGTAAAAAGCATCGTACAATTCGGAAGTTGTTTTGGGACGGAAAGCATTTCTTACATTGGGTCTATTGAATGCAATTCTTGCAACTCCATCACACTTTTTATAAGTAATATCTTCGTACTCTTTGGCTGTTTGCCAGTTGATCGTTGACATAGTTTTCTTGTTTAAAATCACAAATGCCAAAGTTATCATTTTAATTTAAATCTAGGGACTTATCCACTGAAAGCCAATCTACTTAGTACAACAAACTTAAATCACTGATTACAAACTATTTTATCGAATAAAAAAACTAAATTTGCATTCCCAAATTTACACCATGAAGAAAAAAGTAGAAATTTTAGCTCCTGCCAAAAACTTAGTTCAAGGAATGGCAGCCATCAATGCTGGTGCCGATGCTGTTTATATTGGTGCTCCTCAGTTTGGAGCCAGATCAAACGCCAACAATTCTATAGAAGATGTGGCAGAAATGGTCCGATATGCACACTTGTTCAAAGCACAAGTATTTGTGGTAATCAACACTATTTTGTACGATAATGAGTTAAAAAAATGCGAGCAAATGATTCATCAACTTTACGAGGTAGGTGTAGATGCATTGATTGTACAAGACATGGCTATTTTTGAAATGGACTTGCCTCCTATTGTGATTCACGCCAGTACACAAGCCAACAACCGTACTCCTGAGCACGTAAAGTTTTTGGCTGATGCAGGAATGAAACGTGTAGTTTTGGCTAGAGAGTTAAATTTGGATCAGATTAAAGAAATTCATCAAACAACCGATGTAGAGTTAGAGTTTTTTGTATCTGGAGCACTTTGTGTTTCTTTTAGCGGAAACTGTTACATGAGTGTGGCTGGGGGTGAGCGTAGTGCCAACCGTGGTTCTTGTGCACAAAATTGTAGATTGCCCTATGAATTAAAAGATGGAGATGGAAATACTTTAATAAAAGAGAGTCATTTGCTTTCTATTAAAGATTTGGATTTAAGCGACCAAATGCCAGCAATGATTAAAGCAGGTGTGATGTCTTTTAAAATAGAAGGACGTTTAAAAGACGTTGTATATGTAAAAAACAACGTGTCATACTTAAGAAAACGTTTGGACGAGTTTTTAAACGGTGAAGGAAAAGAAGACTACATCAAAGCCTCATCAGGACGAACTTTTTACACTTTTGATGCGGAAATGGATCGAAGTTTTAATAGAGGTTATACAGATTATTTCTTAAACCACAGAATAGAAAAAATTGGTTCTTGGGAAAGCCCAAAATCCAAAGGACAAATTATTGGAAAAGTTATTGAAGTAAAAAATAATAAGTACAAAATAGAAAATTCTGAAAAGCTAAACAACGGAGACGGATTGTACTTTTTAAACAACGAAGGTTTTGCTGATGGAGTTCAAATTAACACCGTAGAAAACGGTTGGATAACACCTAATAATTTTAAAGACATCGCAATTGGAACTTTAATTTCTAGAAACTCCGATGCTAACTTTAACAAGCAAGTAGAAAAAGACAACAGTGCCATTCGTAAAATTGGGGTAGAATTAACTTTTAAAGAAACTTCTGATGGATTTGCCTTAACTGTAGTAGATGAAGATGGACATACATATACAGAAGGAGTAATTACTGATAAAGAACTCGCTAAAAAAGAAGGTTTCTTGATTGCCAATTTAGAAAAAAATTTAGTAAAAGCAGGTAACACTCCTTTTATTGTTGATGAAATTCATGTAGATGTAACAGACAATTGGTTCTTACCAATTTCTAAAATCAATGAACTAAGAAGAACTGTGCTGGATAGATTGGTTGATTTAAGAATTGAAGAATACCACAGAGAAGAACAACCAATAGTAAAAACAGAGCATCCTTACCCAGAAAAAAGTTTGGATTATATGTACAATGTATCTAATGAATTGGCTAGACAATTCTACCACAGGCACGGAGTTGAAGAAATTGAAAAAGCTTTTGAGCTACAATGGGAACCAGGAAAAGCTAGAGTAATGACCACCAAATATTGTGTTCGTTACGAATTGGGAAAATGTCCACATTATCAAAAAGAGACCATGGGTCAAAAAATAAAGGAACCAATGACCTTAACACATGGCGAAAATGAATACAAACTAAAATTTAACTGCAAGCCTTGCGAAATGGAAATATGGGAAAAGGATGCAGATTTGATTTTTGAAGAGGACGAGGTATAACTTAAACACTCTCAAATTATTAAGTTTTCATCAACATTCATACTATTGTATGAGCCTGTTTTCTATTTTATTTTTATAATACAACGAATAATTAACCCATTATTCGTTTTTTTTTTCTAATTTTAGCATGCTATGAAAAGAAATATATTCCCCTAATCAATTAATTATTAGAACATTGTTTCTTTTCATACATCATAATCCGCTTAAAAAACGGAAAACATAACTGAGCTTTTGTAAGTATTACTAAGGTTTAAAAGAATGGTTGCTGAAAATTGAAAAATGTTATTAAAAATTCAATTATATATCCTATCCCTGTGGCTTCTATTTCTTTTACTGTTTGTAAACAAAGTTAATATCCCTCTTTGTTTATTCGACTGTGAAGAGATTGAACTCAAACAGCTTGTCATGGACAATTTGATTCCTATCACTTGTCTTGTTTTTATTTGTTCTGGTTTTTTATTCTACTACAAGTTTAAATACATCATAACAGGCTCAAAATCTTTGCCAGAAAAAATTATCAACTTAGAAAATCACAACTGGGAACATTTAACGTTTTTAGTTACCTATATTGTACCGCTACTTAGTTTTGATTTGGATTTTGATTTAGAAAAAGATCGTAACGGATTGATGTTTGTCTTAATTATTTTAATCATTGGAGTTATCTATGTAAAGACCAACATTTTTTACAACAACCCTACATTAGCACTATTGGGATATCATATTTACAAAGTAAATACCTCTAAAAACAAACACATTATTTTAATTTCTAAAGATTCTTTAAAACTAGATGATTTGATTGAAACCAAGCATATTAGCGATAATATCTTTTTTGCCATCAAATCAGACAATCAAACAGAAATTACCACCAATCGAGGTTTGGTCAGTTAAACTTCATAAACTTTTAGACGAATTCCGTTTTCCTCCAAGTCTACCACTTTATTTTTATAAAGTCCACCAATAGCATTTTTAAATGCTTTTTTACTCATTCCTAGTTCATACTTTATAGTTTCTGGGCTAGATTTATCGGTTAAAGGTAAAAAACCGTTGTGTGCTTTTAGAGCATTTAAAACCTGAACCTGGAACTTGGTAATACTATTTCTAAAACCCAATGGTTGTAGAGACAAATCCAGCTTTCCATCTTCTCTAATCTTTTTTACGTATGCCTTTAATCGCTGCCCTTCTTCCAAACGTTGGTAAACTTCATTGGTGTACAACATTCCCTCACAAAACTCATCAACCAAAACGGTAATTCCTATTTTAGAAAAACTTCCTATAATAATCTCTACTTCTTGTCCTACTTCAAATTCTTCCATTATTTATTTTTTAAAATTTTCAAAGTATGCTACCAACACACTATCGTTCAAATCACTAGGTGTAAAAACCTCAAGTAATTTAGGTTTATTTTCTACTTTATAAAAACTTTTTAGTTGCTTACTAAGTTCTTTTTTATTCTCTGCTTTAAGGTAATTAAACCCGTACATTTTTGCCAAATTTTCTGCTGTGAGTCCATGTGGAGTTTCAAAATAAGGCAAAGCTTGTGTTTGTTTTGGACCTGGAAGAATTTTAAAAATACCACCTCCATTATTATTTACTACAATAATTCTAAAATTTTTAGGTATTTCAGAGTTCCACAAAGCATTACTATCGTACAAAAAACTTAAATCTCCCGTAACTAAAACCACTTGTTCTTGTGTCTTTATAGCGTAACCTACAGCGGTTGATGTACTTCCGTCTATACCACTGGTCCCTCTATTACAAAACACTTTTATACCTTTAGAAATATCAAACAATTGTGCATACCTTATAGTTGCACTGTTGGCCAACTGAAGTATAGTGTTTTTTGGCAACGATTGGTTGATACAATCAAAAACAGAAAAATCTGTATACGGAGCTTTTAAAAGATAATTATTATGAGCTGCTTTTCTTTTTTCTTTAATAGACAATCCAAAAAGCTGATAAGTGCTTCCTACCTTTTCTGTTCTCCAAAAAAACTGACTAAAAAACAGGGTTGCAGAATTTTTAAAATGATGAGACAAGCAAAAATACGTATCATAACCTACATGTGGATGCACTACCCAATGTGCTTTAGGAGAGAAAGTTCTTAAATATTGTTTAATCCTTTTAGACACAACCATCCCCCCAATACTTAGTAAAATATCTGGTTTTAATTCTTGTTTTTCCTCATCAGAAAGTCCGGCCAAAAACTGATCAATACTATTCACTACTCCTTGGTTGTCTAAGTTAGAGGTAGTTTCAGTAAAGACCAAAACAGACGGATCTTTTAATAAGTGATTGATTTGTTCTTGCAACAATTCATCTGGTTGGTGTACGCCTACCAAAACCAACTTCTTGTTTGCAGAATTCCATTCTTTAGAAAACGTTACCAAGGTTTGCTCATCTAATAATTCTTCTTGTATCTCTTGAGCCTCTGGTACTAGAATTTCAGGATATGTTTTTAGTTCATTTACCAAATCGTACAAAGGTTCTTCAAAAGGTACGTTAATGTGTACTGGTCCTTTTTGCTCCTTGGCTGTTTGATAGGCTTTAAATAAAAGCTCTTTATTCCATGTTTCATCTTCTTGATTCTGAATTTCTTTCAAATTGGCCTGAAACAAGATGTGATTGCCAAAAACCCCTTCTTGACGTATGGTTTGCCCGTCACCTATATCAATTTTATTCTTAGGTCTATCGGCAGAAATAATCACCAAAGGAATATGGCTATAAAAAGCTTCAGCAACAGCTGGATAATAGTTAAGCAATGCTGAACCTGAAGAACACAAAACAGCCGTTGTGTGATTTGTTTTTTGAGACATCCCTAAAGCCACAAAAGCCGCACAACGTTCATCGACAATACTGTGAGTTTGTATATTTTCTACAGCCGAAAACCCAATAGTTAAAGGTGCATTTCTAGAACCAGGAGAAATAACAACATCAGCTAACTGATTGGCAACCGATGAGGCAATAACTACCTGAGCTAATTTATTTTTAGGATATACCATACCTTATTTTATCAAAGTAAGGATGCAAAATTACAAATAAAAAGATAGTATCTTTACGTGTATAATGTTTCTTTTTTATGGATGAATTAATCGACATTGTAAACCTAAAAGGACAACCTACAGGCAATGCTTGTATGAAAAGTTTTGCTCATCAAAACGGAATTCTACACGGTAGTGTACATCTTTGGTGTTACAATACCCAACAACAGATTTTGGTACAAAAAAGAAAAGCTTCTAAAACTATTTTCCCTAACCTGTGGGATGTTTCTGTTGCTGGACACATTGCATCAGGAGAACTTCCTTTATCAGCCGTAATTAGAGAAACGCAAGAAGAAATTGGCTTATCAATCTCTGCTATTGATTTAGAGTATTTGGGTATTTGGGAAGACAAACACAGCCATGCTAATGGAATAATAGATCATGAAATTCACCATCTTTTTGTAACACAAACCTCTGTTGCTATTAATGAATTAACTTTGCAAAAAGAAGAAGTTGAAGAAGTACAATGGCTACCTATTGATGTACTTAAAGAAAAAATTAGCAGATTTGCTGATTTTGTTCCACATCCCAAAGCCTATTACCAATTTATCTTACAACAAATTCAAGAAAGATTTTAGCTTATGAAAAATAGCTTAGCAGAAAGAATTTTAGACTTTCTAAAAACCTATCCTCCGTTTGACAGTGTTTCTTATTCTGATTTGTACAAACTTGCTGTAGAAACCAAAGTAATTTATGTAGACAAAGACGAAACACTCTACTCGCAAGGAAAACCAGCAAAAGAACATTTTTATATTGTAAATCAAGGAGCCATCCGAATTTACAGACAAGAAGGAGAAAATACCGTTGAAATTGAAATTTGTGATGAAGGAGATGTACTAGGCTTAAGACCTTTAATTGTAAATGAAAACTACAATGTAACTGCCAAAGCTTACGAAGAGTCTATTGTATATGGCATCCCTATAAAAACATTCAATCAGCAATTTGAAAACAATGCTGAGATTAATAAATACCTCATCACACGTTTTGCGAGTAACTCTCCTGCAAGATTTTCTCAGGAAGACAACAATACCATTTTTGCCGATTACAAGCGAACCACCCAAACAGATTATTTTAGTTCTAAGATAGAAAACCTTACTACTCCTGCCGCTTGGTGTTCTTATAAAGACACCGTGCAACATGCTGCACTAAAAATGAGTGATGAAAAAATCAGCTCTATTTTTATTTTGCAAAAAGAGCATCCTATTGGTGTTATTACCAACAAACAATTAATGCACACCATTGCTACAGGCAAACATGATATTAAAGAAAATGTAACCCGCATTATGATTGCTCCTGTTATTACAGCCTCTCCTGATGTATCTATTGCAGAAGCTCAAATTATTATGCTAAAAAACAAGGTAGAGCATCTTTGTATTACACAAGATGGTACGCCAGAAAGCAAAATGTTAGGAATGTTAACCCAGCAAGAAATCGTAGCCTCGTTAAGTAACAATCCTGCGGTGTTGATGAAACAGATTAGCAGAGCGAGAAGTATTTCAAGACTTAGAGATATCCGACAACAGCTAAACCAACTACTAAGACGCTACATAGATCAAAAAATTTCTTTTACACACACTAGCACCGTGGTAGCGGAACTAAATGAATCTATCAACCAAAAAGCGGTAGAACTTTCTCTTAGCGATTTTACCAAAGTGCCTCCTGTAAATTTTGCTTTATTTTCTATGGGAAGTCAAGCTAGAAAAGAACAACTTGTTCCGACTGATCAAGATAATGGAATTATTTTTGAGAACGTAGCGGATGAAAAGTTAGAAGAAACCCGTTCTATTTTTATAGAGCTGGCTAATATCATCACCAAAAACTTGCACACCATTGGTTACGAATACTGCCCTGCAGAAATGATGGCTAGCAACCCTACTTGGTGTTTGTCTAGAAAAGAATGGCAAGAAAAATTTAAAAACTGGATTCACAACCCAACTGAAAAATCCATTTTACTCTCTTCTGTTTTTTTTGATTTTAACTTTGTTTATGGACAAAAATACTTGATTGACGAGATGTCTAACATGGTGTACAGCCACACTCCTAACAACTCAAGATTTTTTATGTTTATGGCTCAAGATGCATTAAAAAACCCAAGCCCTATAGGATTTTTTAGACAGTTTTTAGTAGATCAAGACGGAGCACATAAAGATCAGTTTAACATCAAACAAAGAGCTATGATGCCTTTGATTGATGCTGCTAGAATTTTAACGCTACATCATAATTTAATAGGCATTAATAATACAGCAGAGCGTTATTACAAACTAAGAGAGTTAGAACCTCAAAATGCAGAAGTATACGAAGCTTGTGCTTATGCTTTTAAAGCCTTGCTAAAATTTAAAACAAAAAACGGATTGGCTACATTAGGAGAAGATGACGGGAAATTCATCAAACTCGAAACACTTTCTAAATCCGACAAAGTAAAGCTAAGACGATGTTTTAAACCCATCAAAAGTATACAAGAATTGCTTACTGTACGTTTTCAGGGAATTATATAACATATGCCTATGTGGAAGTCTATTGTAAAAACGTTCAATTATTATTTGAACAGAAAAAACCTACCTCCTTTCTGGAAAAACTATAAAGAAACCCTAAAAGGAATCAAAAAAAAGGACATTCAGCATTCTAAATTTGTAGTGTTTGATTGCGAAACCTCTGGACTTACTCCCAAAACAGACCGCATACTATCTATGGGAGCTGTTACTATTGTGAACAATGAAATAGACATAAAAAACAGTTTTGAACGTTATTTAGAACAAGATATTTATAGCCGAGAAAGTGCTGAAATTCACGGTTTGTTAAGAAATGGAAAATACACCAAACACTCTGAAGAAGAAGTAATTAAAGATTTTTTAAAATACATAGAGGGTGCCATTTTGGTAGGCCACCATGTAGGTTTTGATGTTGGTTGTGTTAACTACGCACTAAAAAGAATGGGACTACCCAAGCTCAAAAACAAAACATTAGATACTGGGGTTTTATTTAAAAAAACGAAGCATGAATTGTATGCGGAACTGCATAATAAAATTTACTCATTAGACGAGGTTTGTGACGAACTAAACATCCAAAAAAAAGACAGACATACCGCATATGGAGATGCTTTTTTAACCGCTTTGGTGTTTTTTAAAATTTTAGGTAAGCTAAATAAAAATAAAGACATGCGATTAAAAGACCTGTTTTATGTTCCTAAAATAAAATATTAAACTTCTGCTGTTTACTTTTTTAAAAATTATAACGTTTTCGTTAAATTTTCTATTTCATAGCCCTTGCAATACATCTAAACCAAAGGATTGGCTGTCTAATCAAAAGAAACACACTATCTTTGCATCCAAAATTTATAGGTTTTAAAAATGCCCAAAACAACGCAAACAATCAAACATTCGGAATTTGTTTTAATTGGAGGTGGAATTATGAGTGCTACACTTGCCATCTTACTTTTTGAAAAATTCCCTGGTAAAAAAATTACTGTTATTGAAAAACTTCCCAAAATGGCTGAAGAAAGTTCCGAAGCTTGGAACAACGCTGGAACGGGACATGCTGGAAACTGTGAACTAAACTACACTCCTGAAAAAGACGGAGCTATTGATCCTGCCAAAGCATTAAAAACAGCTCAACAGTTTTATGAAACTTTAGATTTTTGGAAAGATTGTGCAGACAAAGGATACATTCAAAACCTATCAAAATGTATTTCTTCCGTACCACACATAAGTTTTGTTAGCGGTAAAAAAGATGTTGAATTTTTAGAAAAAAGATATCAGGTATTAAAAGACACTGAATATTTTAAAGGAATGAAATTTTCTACTGATAAAGAAGAAATAGAAAAATGGATTCCTTTAATGACTCAAGGAAGAAGCAAAAGATCTAGCATTGCGGCCACCTTTTTTGAAAATGGTTACGATGTGAATTTTGGAGAAGTAGCCGAGCAAATTTTTAGGTTTTTAGACAAGCAACCTAATGTAAGTTTGATAAAAAACAGCAATGTCATCAATCTACAAAAAACAGACAATAAACGTTGGTTGTTAAGTGTAAAAGGTCAGAATGTAGGTAAACACTGGAAAATTGTTAGTAATTATGTGTTTGTTGGTGCTGGTGGGGGTGCTTTACCTTTGTTGGAAAAATCAGGAATTAGAGAGGCCAGAGGATACGGAGGTTTTCCTATTAGCGGATTGTGGTTGCGTTGTACCAATCCAGAAATTATAGAACAGCATCAAGCAAAAGTATATGGAAAAGCAAAAAAAGGATCGCCACCAATGTCTGTTCCACATATGGATACTCGTGTAATTAACGGTAGAAAAGAATTACTTTTTGGTCCGTATGCTGGATTTACCACTAAATTTTTAAAACACGGTTCTGTATTTGATTTACCAAAATCTGTGGAATTTGACAATATCATGAGTTTGTTAGGAGCTGGATACAAAAACTTACCTTTGGTAGGATACTTAATCAAACAGGTAAAGTTGAGTTTTGAAGACCGTATGAATATGTTACGAGAATTTTATCCTGAGGCCAAAGATGAAGACTGGAAAGTTGTTGTTGCTGGACAACGTGTACAAATTATAAAAAAGGATAAAAATGGTAAAGGGAAATTGGAATTTGGAACAGAAGTTATTGTTTCTAGAGACAAATCTATTGCAGGATTGTTAGGAGCTTCTCCTGGTGCATCAACCTCTTATTCGGTAATGAAAAATGTAATGGAAAAATGTTTTAATTAAAACAAATACACTCAAATAAAAAAGGCTGTTTGAATTCAATTCAGACAGCCTTTTTGTAATTATAACGCAAAAAATTAATTTATTCTGATTTTTTATACAGCTTATACTCCTGATTTTTGTCATTATTAAGCATTAACAAAGTGTCTTGTAGGCTATATTTCCAATGTCCGTTTAACACATACGATTTTTTATTCTGATCATCTACCACGGATTCATTAATAAAAGTGATCGATTTTTCTTGAGAGTTGACAATGTAAGTACCAAACCTTACTGTTGGAAAATCTGGTGATGTTTCACTATATCCAGAAAATTTGGTGTCGAATAGTTTGATATTAACTGGAGCTTTTTTCTTGTTTTCATCAGTAAAAACACCTTTGTATGTTCCTTGTAAATTGCTGTTCTTTTTTAATTCTGTTGCTCTTGTAGCTTTGTTACATCCCGTAGTTAAGAGTATCAAAAAAATAACTCCCAAGTATACATTTATATTTTTCATTCAATCTAAGCTTTAAAAAGTTGTTTTGTATCCTAGCAAAATAAGATTAGCTTATCGTATTACAGGACTTTTTAAAATTGCTTAAAAAAAAGCAAAAAAAGAGAAACAAATAAACAAAATCTAGATACAAACATCTTAAAAACGTACTGTAAAGCATGTATATTCAGTATTTTACTAACACATATATATAGATTTATGGAATTTTGGTTTAAAAAATATACAACCAATCTTGTAAAAACTAATTGACTCAAATTATCTAAAGTGTAATTTTAAACCAAAGCATGGTAACTTTTATTGTTGGTTAAGTTTGGTACAAGTTTCTCTTGTTTCACTATCAAAACTCTAAAACCTGTCTTTATTAGCATCTATCCCAAAAACCTTAACCACTAAATAGCAACACTTTATAAACTATTTTCACTTACAGTACAGCTTGTATTAACTTATTTGTCTGCCAATGATAAAATCTAAATACAATTAAAAAATTGAATTGTCATCTACTTTTTTTCTACTTTTATTTACTGATTTATTAGGGACTTATGGATAAAATCCATACCTACTTCAGTTATTTACGAGTTGTTTAACAACTTAACTTTACCTGTACATCTACTGTTTTTAGTAGAAAATCTTATAGCTCAAGAAATTTATACAGAAAAGCGTTCTATGCTTGTAAAAATGTTTACACAATTCTTCGTATCAAAATAGATCTAACAATAAACAAAAAGCCTCAACTTTGTGTTGAGGCTTTTAAAAATTATTCATGATGTTTTTTAGATTTCGGCACTACTTCTTGCCACAGATCTATCTATTTTTGCAAACAAACCTTGCAATACTTTTCCAGGTCCAACTTCAATTACTTCAGTAGCCCCATCTGCAATCATAGCTTGTGCACATTGTGTCCATTTTACTGCACCTGTTAACTGAGCAATTAAATTTTCTTTAATTTCTGCTGGATTGGTAACTGCCTTTGCTACCACATTTTGATAAACTGGACAAGATGGCTGGTTAAATTGAGTTGCTTCTATTGCTGCAGCCAATTCCTCTTTTGCAGGTGCCATTAATGGCGAATGGAAAGCCCCCCCGACAGGTAATAACAACGCTCTACGAGCACCTTTTTCTGTAGCCAGTTCGCAGGCAGCTTTTACAGCTTCTAACTCTCCAGAAATCACCAATTGCCCCGGACAATTGTAGTTGGCAGCCACTACATCTCCTTCAATTGCTGCACAAATTTCTTCTACTACTGCATCTTCTAAACCTAAAATTGCAGCCATTGTTCCTGCTTGTAATTCGCATGCTTTTTGCATGGCATCTGCACGTTTGGCTACCAATTTTAATCCGTCTTCAAAAGACAAAGTTCCGTTAGCTACCAAAGCAGACAATTCCCCTAAAGAATGTCCAGCAACCATATCTGCTTTAAAATCTTCTCCTAAAACTTTGGCCAAAATTACAGAGTGTAAAAACACCGCTGGTTGAGTTACATTGGTTTGTTTTAAATCTTCAGCAGAACCTTCAAACATAATTTTAGTAATATCAAATCCTAAAATTTCATTAGCCTGTTCGAACAATTCCTTAGCCAAAGGAGAGTTTTCGTACAAGTCTTTACCCATTCCGGTAAACTGTGCTCCTTGTCCAGGAAATACATATGCTTTCATAAAAAATAGTTTTTCTAAATTTTGTGGGACAAAAGTAACAAAAAACGTTCAAAAGGATTGTTGTTCAAACAAAGAGTTCTACTTTTAGCTTTAAACAAGAGATGCAAAATATGACTGAAAAACAAGAGAAACAAGCTGGAATAATTTTTTTAATCCTTGCCTCTATTTTTATCACCTCATTGGTAGTGTGCAATTTAATTTTTCAAAAATTTATTTACTGGAACCCTTTTGGCTGGTATCGTTTTGAAATCTCGGTAGGATTACTTCCCTACCCGATTACATTCCTAATTACAGATACTATTTCTGAAATTTACGGAAAGAAAAAAGCCAATCAGGTAGTGATTGCTGGAATTTTTGCTTCCGTTTTTTCTATGTTGATTATTTGGGTGGCCAATACCGCTCCTGCCATTAGCAACTCTCCTATAGACAATCTTACTTTTAGTAAGGTGTTTGGTCTATCTCCATTAGGGGTTTTAGCATCAATGTTGGCGTATTTGGCTGCACAATTTGTAGACATCCGCATTTATCACTTCTGGAAAAATTACACAAAAGGAAGGCATTTGTGGATTCGAAATAACTTTTCTACATTTTCATCTCAACTTTTAGATACTGCACTAGTTGTAGGACTGTTATGTGCTTTTGAGGTGTTGCAATGGAGTTCTTTTCCTTCCCTAGTTTTTAGTGGTTTTTTATACAAAGTTATTGTAGCCATACTCGACACTCCTTTTTTATATGCCATTGTGTATTATATGAAAAGAAAATTCAACTTAGCCCCCCAACAAGAAATTACTGAATTGCTTTTGTAATGATTCTATAAATCCCCCCACTAAAGCACTAATTAAATAGATTTTTATGAAATCAATCCTTTTTGCTTTTTGCTTTTTAATACACATTTCAGTATTGCACTCTCAAACCAAAGTTTGGAATAATCTCTTACAAAAATTTGTAAATACTAAAGGCGAAGTAGACTATAGAGGATTGTCTAAAGATTCTTCTCAATTAGACTTGTACCTAACTTACTTAGCACAGCTTAATTTTAATAAGCTCCCATCAAAAAAAGCACAAAAAGCCCTTTGGATAAACGCTTACAACGCATACACTATCAAATTGATTTTAGACAATTATCCCTTAACATCAATCAAAGACATCAAACAAAATAAAAAAAACGCTTGGGAAATTCCTTTTGTAAAAGTAGCTAGCAAGACATACACACTCAATTATATTGAACATGAAATTTTAAGAAAGCAGTATAAAGATCCTAAAATTCACGTGGGAGTTAATTGTGCTTCTGTTTCCTGTCCTGCATTGCCCAATGTAGCTTTTACAGAAAATAATATTGATGAATTGCTTACCAAGGGAATGCTAAACTTCATCAACAACCCTCAAAGAAATGTACTTACAAAAAACACGATTAATTTGTCTCAAATTTTTAATTGGTTTTTAGATGATTTTACCCAACATTCAGATTTGATTACTTTTATCAACCAATACAGCAAGATACATATCAATCCCAATGCTACCATTAATTATTTAGAGTACAATTGGACATTAAATTCACAAAAATAAAAAAGCATGCAAAAAACATATTACGATCCAAAAGATTTAAAAGACTTCGGAAAAATTAGCGAATGGGATCAGGAATTAGGAGAAAAATTTTTTGAGTATTACGGAAAGGTATTCGAGGATGGTGCACTAACTGCAAGAGAAAAATCGTTAATTGCCTTAGCAGTATCGCATACCGTACAATGCGCATATTGTATAGATGCCTATACTTCAGATGGACTTAAACGCGGTTTGGAACGTGAAGAAATGATGGAAGCTGTGCATGTGGCTGCTGCCATAAAATCTGGAGCAACGTTGGTACACAGTGTACAAATGATGAAAAAATACGATAAACTATCGTTTTAGAAATTAGTACAGAGTAGTTAGTACAAAACAAACGTACTACAGAAACTCGGTACTTAATACTCAATACTTAGTACTAGAAAATGAAATCACTCGCAAAAAGAAAAGATAGCCTAGCAAATCCTAAAAACCAATTGGCCTTATTTAACAATGGAATTTTTGCCAGCGGTGAACTCCCAACTTTTAAACAAAAAGTTTCAGAAACCCATCAATTTCCCTTAGTGCCTAACAAGCTTGAAATTTTTCAGGTCAATATAGGGTATATGTGCAATCAAGTTTGTACACACTGCCATGTAGATGCAGGTCCAGACAGAAAAGAAATCATGACCCAAGAAACCATGCAATTGTGCTTGGACAAACTAAAAGAGTCTGGAGCCACCACTTTAGATTTAACAGGAGGAGCTCCTGAAATGAACCCTAACTTTAGGTGGTTTGTAGAAGAAGCTAGTAAAATTGGTGTACAAGATTTTATTGTACGATCTAATTTAACCATTATTCGTGCCAACAAAAAATACTACGATTTGCCTATTTTTTTTAAAAAACACAACGTACACGTGGTATCTTCTTTACCTTTTTACAAACGTGGCCAAACAGACAAACAAAGAGGAAACGGTGTGTTTGATGCTTCTATTGAAGCCTTAAAAGAATTGAATAAAGTCGGATACGGAATCGAAGGGTCTGGACTAAAATTAGATTTGGTGTACAATCCATCAGGAGCTTTTTTACCAGGAAATCAAGCTGAATTAGAACAAGAATTTAAAACCGCTTTAAAAGAAGATTTTGGCATTCATTTCAATCAATTATTTGCCATAACCAATTTACCTATCAGTCGTTTTTTAGAATTCTTAGTGGCTTCTGAGAACTACGAAGATTATATGGACGAGCTAGTAAATGCATACAACCCTGCTGCCGTAGAGGGTGTGATGTGCAAAAACACCATTTCTATAGATTGGAATGGAAATTTATACGATTGCGATTTCAATCAACAACTAGACTTAAAAGTAGCTACCAAAGGAAAACACCTATCAGAGTTTAATGCAGATGCATTGAGCAAAAGACACATTGTAGTTTCTCAACATTGCTACGGATGCACAGCAGGTGCAGGTAGCAGTTGCCAGGGTACGTTTGCTTAATTCTTGTTCACAAAATATCAATCTAAATATACAAACTTAACGCCATAAGCTAAAGGCTCGTGACTATCATGAAAAACCAACTCTTAATTATATTCATACGCAAACCTGAACTAGGAAAAGTAAAAACACGTTTGGCTAAAGACACTTCTGACGAAACTGCTTTGGCTGTTTATAAAGATTTATTAGCACATACTCATAAAATTACCAAAAATTTAGAGGTAGACAAATGGGTATTTTATACCGATGAAATTGAATTTGATGACCTTTGGGACGACGGAGGTTTTATGAAAATGATTCAAGCAGAAGGTAATCTAGGACAAAAAATGCAATCGGCAGTTCTTAAAGCTTTTGCTACAGGTTATTTAGAAGTTGTGGTTATTGGTAGCGATGTAGCTACTTTAAATAAGGAAATTTTAGAAGAAGCTTTTGATCAAGTACAACAACAAAATGTTTTAGGACCATCAGAAGATGGAGGCTACTATTTATTGGGGTTGAATGAACCTAGAACAGATGTATTTATCAACAAACAATGGAGCACAGACACTGTGTTAACCGACACTTTAAAAGATTTTGAAAACGACGAAGTTTATTTGTTAGAAGAACTCAACGATATTGATTATTTAAACGACATAGAAGAGGATTCTCCGCTGTTCCACCATGTAAAAAATTATAAATAAAATGACTTTAGAACACATTAGAGAAAGTGTAAACTTTATACACAAACAAGGAATTACAACTCCAAAAACAGGAATTGTTTTGGGAACAGGGTTGGCTAAGTTGGTAGATGAAATTGATATACAAAGAGTCATTAACTACGAAGACATTCCTCATTTTGTAAGTGCTACTTTAGAATCTCATGCTGGTAAACTAATTTTTGGAACTATAGAAAACCAACAAGTTGTGGTTATGAGTGGTCGTTTTCATGCTTACGAAGGTTATAATTTTAACGAAATAACTTACGGAGTTAGAGTAATGCAAGCCTTAGGAGTAGAGCAATTATTAATTACCAATGCTGCTGGTGCTATAAATTTAGGTTTTAACAAAGGAGAGCTAATGTTAATAGAAGATCATATCAATTTACAAGGAGGTTCTCCTCTAGCCTTTAAAAATGCTAAAGATTTTGGGAATATTTTTGTTGACATGTCTGCTCCTTACAACAAAACTTTAAACAACAGAATAGTCCAAATAGCTACAAATAACAACATCAATCTTCATAAAGGAGTTTATGCATCAGTAGTAGGTCCTCAGTTAGAAACTCGTGCAGAATATCGCTATTTAAAAATTATAGGAGCTGATGCTGTGGGAATGAGTACGGTTCCAGAGGTTATAGTTGCCAATCAAATAGGATTGCCATGTGCTGCAATTTCTGTATTGACAGATGAATGTGATCCGGAAAATTTAAATCCTATCAACATTCCTGAAATTTTTGAAATGGCTGCCAAAGCAGAGCCTCAACTAACAATTCTTATCAAAGAGCTGTTAAAAACATTATAAAACATGAATTATTTAGAAACTACCAAAAATGTATACAAAGAAGCAGCACTTACCCCAGACGTAGGTTTATGTTGTACCACCAACCCGATATGGGAATTGCCAGGATTAACCATTCCTAAAATTATGCAAGAAATGAACTACGGTTGTGGTTCTACAGTGCATGCTCGTGATTTGTCTAAAAATCCAAAAATACTATACGTAGGTGTAGGTGGCGGAATGGAATTATTACAATTCGCTTATTTTTCTCGTCAAAAAAGTGGCGTTGTTGGTGTAGATGTTGTTGATGAAATGTTAGAAGCCTCTGCCAAAAATTTTATAGAAGCCGAAGAAAAAAACGATTGGTTTCGCAAAGAATTTGTCGACTTAAGAAAAGGAGATGCTCTAAACTTACCTGTTGATGACAACTCTATTGATGTAGCTGCACAAAATTGTTTGTTCAATATTTTTAAAGCTGAGGAGTTACAAAAAGCAATTGCAGAAATGTACCGAGTGTTAAAACCTCATGGTCGTTTGGTAATGAGTGATCCTACTTGCGAGCAAGAAATGAACGAAACACTTAGAAATGATGAACGTTTGCGTGCCTTGTGTTTAAGTGGAAGTTTACCTATAGCTGATTATGTAAAAGCATTAACAGATGCAGGTTTTGGAACCATAGAAATTAGAGCTAGAAAACCTTATCGAATTTTAGACCCTAAAAATTATCCAACGGATGAATTAATTTACATAGAGTCTATAGAAGTAGCAGCTATTAAAGACCCTATGCCAGAAGATGGACCGTGCATCTTTACAGGAAAAGCTGCTATTTATTATGGCAATGAAGATTTTTTTGATGATGGAAAAGGACATACCTTATTAAAAAATCAACCTTTAGCCATTTGTGATAAAACCGCACAAGCTTTAAAAAATTTAGGTAGAGACGATATTTATATTTCTGAATCTACTTTCCATTACGATGGTGGAGGATGTTGTTAAACGTTGCTCTACTGATACACTACTCCACCTACATCCAATGGATTTGCGTGGAGTATTTTATTATTTGATAAATCCATACGATTCAATCCGTTAACTTCAATAATCATTTCAAAATAAGCAGGAATACTTCCAAACTCAGTCTTTAAGAAGGACTTGATTTCTTTTTGCATCTCTATATGAGTAATCATGCTTACACTATGCGAAGCTCCAGTGTCCCAAATACCACCAAGTAAATAAATCTCGTTGTTGTTTGTTCCCGGTATTTTGGCTATGATAGCATAATCTTTGTGATAGAAATCTGCATCACCACCAGGTTTGTATTTATACTTTTTTTGGGTGTTAGGATCGGTATATACTACACCATCAGTAATGAACTCAATGGCTGAATTTTTAGAGTACTTTTTAAAAAAACGAAAGGTTTTAACCAATCCAACCACAAACAAATTGTAATCTCTCACTTCTTTGGTAGTTACTTCAGACATTTTTCTAATAACAAAATCTTGATCTTGCTCATAAAACAATCTACTGATATCTTTTACCCAATTGACAGCGTTTGTAGATAAAAAAGAATAATTCAGCAACTCATACTCTACATCTTGTTTGGCTTTCTTTTCAAACTCTTTAAAATCTTCGTTTGAATTTACATCTTTATCTCTTAGAACTTTTGCTATTTTATGAAGGGTATCATTTTCTCTTACTAATAAAAAGTCACCAACAATCATCATTGAATTTTTTCCATTGTCAAAAAAACCATCTAACAGAATACTATTAGAAGCTTTTTCTGTTTTTGAGAAAACCAAAGTATAAGATGCTACACTTATAAAAACAATCAAACAAGCAAAAAATCCTATTTTAAAAAAACTCTTATTCTTTTTTTTAGGCTTGTCTCTTTTTATCAATTCTACTTCATAACTTCCTTTGGGGATGTGCAAAATAAAAAGATCGTTTTTTCCTTCATTCTCGTAATATTTTTCTAGCTTTTTTCTAAGATTGTACATATACACCCTTATCAAAGTACTTTGTGAGGGATCAAAATTATTTTTACCAAAAACCTCTGAGGCAATTGTAGTTTCTTTAGGAATTTCTCTTTTTTGAGTACAAGCAACTAAATACTTAAGCAAATTTTCGTAAGTGGTTGAGTTTCCAAAAGAATTACTCTCAAAAATTTTCTGCAAAAAATCAGCCTCTATTTTTTTCATTTTTTTGTTTTTATCAAAGATAGTTTAACTGTTAAAAAATCAAAAAATTAACTGTTAACTGAACTGTTTAACATATCGTTAAACCTTTGTTTTATCAATAAAAATCTAATTTAGTTATCAAAACAACAACGAACTACCTTATACAATGAAAAAAACAATATTTGGAGGAGTTGTAGCTCTTTCACTTGTTCTTTTGTCGTGCAATGAAGATAGCAAGTACAAAACTACGAGTAAACTTCCTGATGAAATTGATTATAACTTTCATGTAAGACCTATTTTATCGGATAAGTGTTTTTTATGTCACGGCCCAGACAAAGCAAAACAGAAAGCAAATTTAAGATTGGACACCTATGAGGGTGCAACCGCTCAGAGAAAAGACGGCAGTTACCCTATCTACCCAAACAAATCTGAAAAAAGTGAAATCATTCGTAGAATGACTACCAAAGACACTAAAATTTTAATGCCTCCTGTAGACTCACACCTTTCCATGACAGATGGAGAAATTGCCATCATTAGCAAGTGGATTGATCAAGGAGCGAAATATGAAAAGCATTGGTCGTTTGCTGCTTTGGAAAAAGTGGAAGTTCCAAAAGTTGATTTAGAAAAATGGCCTAAAAATGAAATTGACCATTTTGTTGCAAAAAAATTAGAGCAAAACGGATTGACTCCATCAGAAAAAGCGAGTAAAGAAACCTTGATCCGTAGATTGAGTTTTAACTTAACGGGGCTTCCACCAACTTTAGAAGAAATAGATGATTTTGTAAACGATACATCTGAAGACGCTTATGAAAAAGTGGTAGATAGTTTACTATCAGATTACACGTATGGTGAAAGGATGACCGCTGAGTGGTTAGACGTAGCTCGTTTTGCAGATTCTGATGGTTATTTAGATGACAAACATCGTGATTTTAGTCCTTGGAGAACTTGGGTGATCAATGCTTTTAACCAAAACAAAAGCTATAAGGATTTTGTAACGGAACAGATTGCTGGAGATTTACTCCCAAATGCCACTCAAGAAACAACTTTGGCAACTGCCTTTAATAGATTACACAGAAAAAATTCAGAGGCTGGAATTATTTTCGAGGAATTTAGAGTAGAAGCTGTTGCCGATAGAACGAACACTTTCGGGAAAGCATTCTTAGGATTAACGATGGAATGTGCTCGTTGCCATGACCATAAATACGATCCGATTAGTCAAAAAAATTATTTTGAATTGTTTGGCTTTTTCAATAGTACACATGAAATAGGAACAGCTGTTTACGGCCCCGGCCAAGTTCCTGGTCCGTCCTTATTATTAACAAGTGATGAAAAACAAAAAGTTTTAGACTATTTAAATAATGAAATAGAAACTCAAGAAGATCAATTACATCAAGAGATTGCAAGTTCAAACCAAACAGCCTTCAAAACATGGTCTCAGAACACAAATCAAATTAAAAAATCGGTACAAAGCGAATATAGAAAGCACTTGATTGCAGATTATCCTTTGAACAACTTTAAAAAATTACCGCATAGTAAAAAGAGTAAATGGGAAAAGAAATCGGTAATTCACACTACTAGTAGCAAACTTCCAAATCAGAAGGAGGCCAGAATTACTCAAGGAATTTTCAAAAAGGAAAAATCTAGGAAAGCTGCATTTATAGACAACTATACTAAAATAACCATTCCTAAGCCTATTGGTAAGTTCGACCACATGGATGCTTTTAGTGTTTCTTTTGATGTGTATTTAGATACTATTTATGAGGAAGCAGGAATTATGGCACATTCCGAAGGACGAAGAAATGGATTGAAAGGGTATTCGATGTTCTTAGAAAACAACAAACCTAAATTTATCATTGCTCGTTCTTGGCCTCAAAATGCTATCGAAGCTTATGCCTTGGATTCGCTTCCAACCAAAGAATGGATCAACCTAACCGTAACCTACGATGGTTCTGCAAAATCAGAAGGAATTCATTTATTCGTAAACGGAAAATCAGTTCCTGTAAAGAGAAATGGACAAAAAGTATACAAAACCTTGAACTTTAAACCAAATATTCACACTTACGGATTTAAGGGTTTTGTTCTAGGAGCTTCTAACGGAAAACCTATCAAAAACGGTGGGTATAGCAACTTAAAAATCTTTAACAAGCAATTATCTCCTTTGGAAGTAGCTTACAATTATGAACCAAATCAGTTGAATACTTTGGTTGCTAATCAGGAATTTGTAGAAGATTTTTATTTAGGTGCTATTGATAATAATAACCTGGCTGTAAATCAAAAATTAAAAGAGTTAAGAACTTCGTTAACCAAAGAGTTAGACTCTATTCCTGAAATTATGGTGATGGGAGATTTACCAGAACCAAGACCTACTTATATTTTAAACAGAGGAAACTACGACAGTCCTGAAGAGGAAGAATTGAGCCCAAATACACCAGAGAGTATTTTAGAATTCGATAAAAAATTCCCTAGAAACCGTTTAGGTTTGACACAATGGTTATTTGATGAAAAGAATCCTTTAGCATCCAGAGTATTTGTAAATCGTATTTGGCAAATGCACTTTGGAAAAGGATTGGTAAAAACTTCGGATGACTTTGGAAACCAAGGAGACTTACCTACACATCCTGAATTGCTTGACTGGCTATCTAAAGACTTTATGGAGTCTGGTTGGGACATCAAAAAATTACACAAGAAAATAGTAATGTCTGCAACCTATCAGCAAAGCTCAAAAGTAAAAGAGGAATTGCTAAAAATGGATAGTGATAACAAATTATTGGCAAGAGCTCCAAGCAACCGTTTTACTGCCGAAATGGTGCGTGACAATGCGCTAAAAATTAGCGGATTGTTAGTAAACAAACTAGGTGGAGAAAGTGTATATCCTTATCAACCTAAAGGATTGTGGTCAGAGTTAACCACAAAAAAATGGAGATACAAATACAAACACGGACAAAATGAAGGACTGTACCGAAGAAGCATTTACTCTGTTTGGAAACGCAGTAGTCCACCTCCTACCATGTTAATTTTTGATGCACCTGATAGAGGAGTTTGTACCGTAAACAGACGACAAACAAGTACACCTTTACAAGCTTTGGTCTTATTAAACGATCCTCATTATTTAGAAGCTGCCAGAGTCTTAGCTGAAAAATTGGTAGGTACTACGGATACCATCGACAGTAAATTAACCAAAGCATTTCGATTGGCTACAGGAAGAACTCCGAATAAAAAGGAATCAGAAATTATTAAAGAATTTTATCAAACGGAATTCGACAAATTCACCAAAACACCAAACGATGCGATTGCTTATTTAAGCACAGGAACTTTGGAAAGAAACAAGGCTTTAGATCCTGTAAAAACAGCTGCTTTGGCCAATGTGATTAACGGAATTATGAACACTACAGAGGGATATACCCTTAAATAAAATAGACAGAAATAGACAGAAATGGACGAATTAAAACAGCTACAATTTTCTGAATCTAGAAGGAGCTTCCTAAAAAAGACTTCTTTAGGTTTTGGTTCCATTGCACTAAGTTCTTTGATGAACCCAACGATGGCTCAGGCAAAAAAGTTTTTAGAAAACCACAATCAAAACTTTGAAAATGGGAACTTAGGGCAACCCATTTTGTCACCTCATTTTCCTGCCAAAGCTAAAAGGGTTATCTACTTGTTTCAAAGCGGGGGTCCATCGCAATTAGAGACTTTTGATTACAAACCCTTACTTCAAAAGAGGCACGGTCAAGAAATTCCACCTTCCGTAAAATCTACTCAGAGAAACTCTGGAATGGTAGCAGGACAAACAAGTTTCCCTTTGGCTGGATCTGTTTATGATTTTAAACAACACGGACAATCAGGAGCTTGGGTAAGTGAATTGTTTCCACATACTGCCTCGGTAGTGGATGATTTATGTGTGATTAATTCGGTATACACCGAAGCGATCAATCATGAACCAGCCGTAATGTTCATGCAAACAGGATCGCAACAAGGGGGTAGACCTTCTATTGGCTCTTGGTTAAGCTATGGATTAGGAAGTGACAACGAAAACTTACCGGGATTTGTGGTATTAGTTTCCAAAGGTGGTGGTGGTCAACCGTTGAGTTCTGCTGCTTGGGGGAACGGTTTTTTACCATCGCATCACCAAGGAGTCCGATTCAGATCTGGGAAAGATGCCGTGTTGTATTTGAGTAACCCTAAAGGAATCAAAAAAGAAGATAGAAGACGTGCGTTGGATTACATCAATCAATTGAACAACGAACAGTTCGATCATTGGCAAGATCCTGAAATCCATTCAAAAATTAGCCAATACGAAATGGCTTATAAAATGCAAAGTTCGGTTCCAGAAGCGATTGATACCCAAACAGAACCTGATCATATTTACGATTTATACGGTGAAGATGCTAAAAAACCAGGAACGTTTGCTGCCAACTGTTTACAAGCAAGAAGATTGGCAGAGCGTGGCGTAAAATTTATCCAATTGTATCATACCGGATGGGATCACCATGGAAATTTACCTGGTGGAATGAAACACAAAGCCAAACAAACCGATCAAGCTGCAGCTGGATTGATTCAAGACTTAAAACAACGTGGGCTGTTAGAGGATACTTTAGTTGTTTGGGGAGGTGAATTTGGTAGAACAAGTTTCTCTCAAGGTAAATTAACTGCTACCAATTACGGTAGGGACCATCATCCAGGATGTTTTAGTATGTGGATGGCTGGTGCTGGTGTTAAACCAGGAATGGTGTACGGAAAAACGGATGAGTTTGGTTACAATGTAGTAGAAAACGGAGTACATGTACACGATTTACAAGCGACTCTATTACATTTATTAGGAATTGATCACGAAAAATTGACTTTCAAACATCAAGGAAGAAGATTTAGATTGACCGATGTACACGGACATGTGGTGAAAGACATTTTATCGTAAATTTTAAAAACATTCTATGGATATTGTTTCATTTTTAGGAAGGTTGCACCCATTAGTTGTACACTTACCTATCGGATTTTTAATGATTGCTTTTTTGATTGATCTCTTTTTTAAAGGAGAAAAAAGGAAAAGCTTAAAATCAGGTGTCCTATTTATTTTAGTCCTTGGATTTCTTTCATCAGTTGGAGCAGCTGTTTTAGGATGGTTGCTGTCTTGGGAAGGTCGTTACGAATCTGACGTACTACAATTACATAAAATCTTTGGGATTATTACCGCTATATTTGCACTCGTTGCACTTTGGAGTCGCTTTTTTGACAAAGACAAAGTATATGCTACCAGTGCAATTATTATTGTTGTGCTGATTTCAATGACAGGACATTATGGTGGTGTGTTAACACACGGTGCTACTTATCTTACTGAACCTTTTATGAGCGCTAACGAAGAAAGTGAAGAAACCTCTAGTTTAGCATCAAATGATTCCATTAAACTTTACGAGCATTTAATTACTCCTATTTTTGAAGAAAAATGTTACAGCTGTCACAACGATGGTAAAATGAAAGGTGGTTTGAACTTAACCTCTTTGGCTCATTTAGCAGAAGGTGGAGATAGCGGACACTACTTATTTACCAAAGCTTGGAACAATGAAATTTTTCAACGTGTGATTTTACCCAAATCTGATGTAAAGTTAATGCCTCCTAAAGGGGAGCGTTTGACTTATCAGGAAATGGCCTTGTTAAAATACTGGATAGAAACTGCTAAAGGAGAAGAATTGATACTATCTGCAGACAATACTCCAGATGAAATTCAATTCGTGTTGTTAGACCAATACAATTTGGATTTAACGCCAAAACCTTTGTACGAAAAAATCAAAGTCACTAAAATTAGTGATGAAGATTATCAAGCTTTACGACAAGCAGGTTGGAATCCTAAACTATTGAGTGAAGAAAATCATTTGATAGAAATGACACCACTTTCTCCAAAAAAGAGACCGTCTTTCCAAACGATTGTTGATTTAGGAGTTCAGGATAAAATCTACAAATTCAACCTCAACAATTTTAACGTTACAGAGAAAGAGTTAGGTATTATCGCTCAATGCAATCATTTGATGTATTTGAATTTAGCGAATAACAATATAGACGATTCACGCTTGAAAAAAATCAGTAATTTAACGCATCTAGAAATTCTGAACATTCACAAAAATGCAGTGACAGATGAAGCTTTGGCTTTGTTAAGCAAGATGCCTTTGTTGAAAAAAGTTTATGCTTGGCAAACACAAATCACTAAAGAAAAAGCTACAGAGATTGCTTCAAAAACAAAATTAACAATCAATACAGGTATTTAAATTCATGGATAAAACCACTAATAACGACTCAAGAAGACAATTTATAAAATCAGCATCTGCATTAGCACTAACAAGTGCTGTTGCACCTTCCATAGCCGCATCCACTTTTGAAATTTTACCTTCTAGACCCAAATTAGAAAGTAAAATTATAGGTCATGGAGATTTTAAATACCGAGTAGAAACCGCTTGGGGGAACTTGGACCCTCAAAAATTCCCTGTAAACAACTGTCACGAAATGGTGATGGACAGCAAAAAAAGAATCTTTTTGTTAACCGATCATCCTAAAAACAACATTATCATTTACGATAAATCTGGAAAGTTTTTAGGAAGTTGGACTTTGGGTTTAAAACGTGCACATGGTTTGACCTTACACGATGAAAACGGAACGGAGTTTTTATACATCACAGATAACGGTGGACGAATTATCAAAACTACCTTGGATGGAAAAATTTTGTTTGAATTAAAAAATCCTAAAACAACTGGTGTTTATGGTAAACACGCAAAGTTTACACCTACCGAGACTGCCATTGCTCCTAACGGAGATATTTATGTAGCAGATGGTTATGGTTCTCAGTTTATGTTACACTACGATAGCAAAGGAAACTTTATTAGAAAATTTGGAGGAGACAGTTTTTTACAGCCTCACAAATTCAAACAAGCACATGGAATTGCTATTGATGATCGTGATCCTAACAACATCACCTTGATTTGTTCTGCGAGAATTAAAAATGCCTTTAAACGTTTTACCTTAGATAGTAAATACATTGAGACTATTTACATTCCTGGAGCTTATGTAAGTAGACCTGTAATTGATGGTGAGAACTTGTATTCTGGAGTGTGTTTTGGAATGGAAGAAGGGAACTTCAACATGACGATGAACAAAGGTTTTGTAACGATTCTAGATAAAAACAACAAAGTAGTTTCCAACCCCGGAGGAACCAAACCAAAGTACAAAAAAGGAAAAATGGAATTGGTGCTGCAAGACGAACCTATCTTTAAACACTGCCACGACGTATGTGTAGACGACGATAAAAACTTATACGTATGCCAGTGGAATGCTGGAAAAGTATATCCTTACAAACTGCATAGAGTGTAATTTTACACTAATATTTCTTCTAAAAGACCTCTTTTTTAAATGGGGTCTTTTTTGTTATTAAACCTATCCTATTTCTAACTCCTTACACCCAAACGCTAATTTGTACAAACTTTAAATAATCATCTTTTTTTAAGTATTTAAAAAATATTGCGACTTAAAAACAGTAAATTGAGATAGACAAACGCTTTACTTATGAAAAACGTCGTAATTATAGGAAATGGAATTGCAGGGGTTACCGCTGCAAGACACATCCGCAAAAAGTCCAATCATAAAATTACCATCATCTCTGCAGAAACAGATTACTTTTTTTCTAGAACTGCATTAATGTACATTTTTATGGGTCACATGAAATTTGAACATACACAACCTTACGAAAACTGGTTTTGGAAAAAAAACAGGATAGAATTGGTAAAAGCCTATGTAGATTCTGTAAATACCGATGCTAAAGAATTAGTATTAGACAACGGAACTAGTTTAAATTACGACGATTTAATCATCGCCACAGGATCTAAACCAAATAAATTTGGTTGGCCTGGGCAAGATTTAAAAGCGGTTACTGGAATGTATTCTAAGCAAGACTTAGATACTATTACCCATTATTCCAAAGATTGTCACCGAGCCGTCATAGTAGGGGGTGGATTGATTGGAATTGAAATGGCTGAAATGTTAGTTTCTAAAAATATTCCTGTTACTTTTTTGGTACGCGAAACTAGTTTTTGGAACAAGGTATTGCCTGCTGAGGAGTCGGAAATGATCAACCGACACATTAAAGAACATCATATCGATTTACGTTTAGACACCAACTTGGTAGAAATTCTATCCGATGAAAATGGAAGAGCCAAAGCGGTGGTGACAGATAAAGGAGAAACCATAGCATGTAACTTGGTTGGATTGACTGCAGGAGTGAGTCCCAATGTATCTTTCTTAAAAGATTCAGGAATTGATTTAGACCGAGGCGTTTTAGTCAACCGACAATTAGAAACCAATATACCAAACGTATATGCTATTGGAGATTGTGCTCAACAACACCAGGCAATTGGGGAACGAAGAGCTATTGAGGCAGTTTGGTACACGGGTAGAATGATGGGCGAGACCGTAGCAAGAACCATTTGCGGAAAACCCTCGGAATACCAACCTGGGCAGTGGTTTAATTCTGCTAAATTTTTGGATATTGAATACCAAACCTACGGATGGGTTTGGGCTAAACCTAGAGAAAACGAAGCTCGTTTCTATTGGGAACACAAAGATGGTAAAAAGTGTATCCATATTAATTACGACAAAGATTCTAAAGAATTTATTGGAATCAACACTTTTGGAATTCGAATGCGACACCAAAAGTTTGACCAATGGTTGCATGAAAAACAATCCGTACATCATGTGTTAGAACATTTAAAAGATGCCAATTTCGATCCTGAATTCTATGCACAACACGAAGATGAAATCTTAGCCAAATTCAACTTAGAAAATGGAACTGATTTAAAAGCTAAAAAGAAAAGTTGGAAACGAATTTTTGCTTAGTTACTTGTTCTTGGTTCTTAGTTCCTAGCTCAAAACAGCAAACCTCAGGACCATCAACCAACAACTAATAACCATCAACCAAAACAAAAATGAAAACAATTAAAAATACAGGATACATAATCACCTTTTTAGGTTTTGCTTTTTTTATAGGAAGCTTATTTGTCGGCACCTACAAGGTCACTCCAAAAGCTTATCAACAATGGATTGATAACAAAGGTATTAAAAGTGAGATTTTTATTAAAAACACCCAAAAGGAGCTTGTAAATAAAGAACTAAGCGCTTGGAAATTGTCTAACATCGTTCTAGACAACTTTAAGAAATCCAATACTTATCATAAAAATCAATCGAACATAGATTGGAACAAAGTTGTACATGTAAAATGGAGTAAAACCTCTAAAGAATACATTTACCCGTTGATAAGAAACGCTGCTACAGGTTGGTTTGTAAACCACACGTCTCTTTGGTTTTTCCTTACTTTTGGTTTGACAATTTTAGGTGGATTGATGGTGTTTGTTCCCGACTATAAGCTATTAGGACCTCCGGGAATTAAAAACAACGGAATTTTTCAACACAGTGCTACCAATAGAGGAATTATTGGTTTTATAACAGCCTTCTTTTTTATCTCATTTTATATACTTCTTTACTTTTTTCCCAACTATATTATCAATCCTATTTTGGCTGTGAATGGGGTTAGCAAAGCGCTGAATGGAAATCCTGCCAGCCAATGGTTTTTGTACGGATTTATGTATTGCTCAGTAATGACGGTATTTGCCGTTCGTATGTTTATAAAATACAGACACAATAAATATCAAACAATTCGTACTGCCGTAGTCTTATTTTTTCAAATTGCTTTTGCCTTTTTGATTCCAGAAATTTTAGTGGCTTTTAACAAACCTTGGTTCGATTTTAAGAATGCTTGGCCGCTGAACTACACTTTCTTTTTTGATTGGAATTTAAACAACTTACTCAACAGTGGTAACCTAGGAATTTTTATGCTGGTATGGGGAATTGTTTTAACGGCTATTGTAGTACCTGTAATGGTCTATTTTTACGGTAAACGTTGGTATTGCTCATGGGTTTGCGGTTGTGGAGGATTAGCAGAAACATTAGGAGATCCTTACAGACAATTATCTGACAAATCATTAGCTGCCTGGAAAATAGAACGCTGGTTGGTGCACGGTGTATTGGTATTTGCCATTGCTATGACGGGTCTAACTTTGTATGTTTACTTTGCTGAAATCCCTAGTTGGAAAGAAATTGGACTGGGAATTTCTGCCTACGATGTACAAAATTGGTACGGATTTTTAATCGGTTCCATGTTTGCAGGTGTTATCGGAACTGGTTTTTATCCTATTTTAGGAAACAGAGTTTGGTGTCGTTTTGGCTGCCCTTTGGCAGCTTACTTAGGTTTGGTACAGCGTTTCAAATCTCGATTTAGAATCACCACCAACGGAGGGCAATGTATTTCTTGTGGGAACTGTTCTACCTACTGTGAACAAGGAATTGACGTAAGAGCTTACGCTCAAAAAGGGCAAAACATTGTACGTGCTTCTTGCGTAGGTTGTGGAATTTGTTCTGCGGTGTGCCCTAGAGGAGTTTTAAAATTAGAAAATGGACCTGATACAGGAAAAACAAGAACTGAAGTGGATGACATTTTATTAGGAAATAATATTGATTTATTAAATATGACCAAAAAAAAATGATTAAACTTTTTTCATCTATATTTTTATTACTTCCTTTTGTTGTTCTTGCACAGCAAAAGGAAGTTTTACATCAAGAATATTTTAAAGATGGAAGTGTGCAGCACGAATGGTATATCCAAAACAACCACCCTGTAAAATATTGGAGAACGTACATGCACAATACCCAAAGTTATTACCAAAGAAATTACAACTCCAACGGAAAAATAGTATCAGAAGGATGGTACAAAGAACATCAAAAAACAGGATATTGGACAGAACAATTGCACCCACAAGGTAAGGCTTCAGGAAATTATATAAATAATTTAAAAGAGCTTTATTGGGAATACAAAACAAACAATCACCTTGATTCTGCAGGGTATTACCACCTCAATAACAAAACTAAAATATGGTCCTATTATATTCATCAACAATTGTCTAAACAGCAAAAATACCAACGTAAAGATTTATATTATCAAAAGGAATTTTACAAAAATGGCCAACTAAAAAACGAAGGCTGGTTCTTAAGAGACAAGCCGCACGGCTTTTGGAAAACTTATACAAATGATAATGTTTTAATAGCATCTGGCACTTATAAAAATGGGAAAAAAAACGGATATTGGCACTTTTTTAATAAGAGTGGTTTTCCTGTAAAAGAAGGAACTTATGATGAAGATAAAAAACAAAAATGGTGGATATTTTTTAATACTCTAGGACAAATTTCTCACAAATGCGAATTTAAAAACAACACAAAAGATGGGTTGTGCATTTTTTATAAAAACAACAAAATAGTAAAAGGAAGTTATTACGAAAAAGGGATTCGGAAAAAGGAATGGAAAGACTGGAAATCTTTTAGAAAAGACTACAAAAAAATACATGAATAAAGTACTTGTAATTATACCTGCTTTTAACGAAGAAAAATCGATTTCAAAAGTAATACATGATATTCCTAAAAAGGTAGTTGATGAAATTATAGTGATTAACAATAATTCTACTGACCAAACTGCTAACCAAGCTAAAAATGCTGGTGCTACTGTATTGTTTGAACCCAATAAAGGATATGGCTATGCTTGCTTAAAAGGAATGGAGTATGTAAAAAATCAAAATTTACAACCAGATATTATTGTTTTTTTAGATGGTGATTATTCCGATTATCCCGAACAAATTACAGAACTTATTTTACCAATTACAGCACATAATTACGATTTTGTAATTGGCTCTAGAAACAATCCACAAGTAGAAAAAGGAGCTATGACCCCACAACAAATCTTTGGAAACAAACTAGCGACCTCACTAATGAAACTCTTTTTTAATGCCAATTTTACCGACCTAGGTCCTTTTAGAGCTATTAAATACCCAGCTTTATTAGAATTAAAAATGCAGGATAAAACATATGGTTGGACTGTGGAAATGCAGTTAAAAGCATTAAAAAATAAATTAACTTGCACCGAAATTCCAGTAAAGTATAGAAAACGTATTGGTACCTCTAAGGTATCTGGTACCGTTAAAGGAACTATCTTTGCCGGAATAAAAATATTAACTTGGATTTTTAAATACACTTTAAAACGATAAATAGAGAACAATTCTATGAGTATTACAAACAATGAATTTGATTTTTGGTTTGCTTTCAGTTGGTTTTTAATAAGCATCTATTTCATCGCTTTAATTATGGTTCTTTTTTATGCTTTGGCCCAACTAAACCTTTTGTTCAACTACTTAAAAGCTTTAAAGAAAAATAAAGAAGTTGAAAAAAACTGTCTAAAATTTGACCTTAACAAGCCAGAAGAGGTACCGTATGTAACCATACAGCTTCCTGTTTACAATGAAAAATATGTAATGAAGCGCTTGTTAAAAAACATTGCCACTATAGACTACCCTAGAGAGCGTTTAGAAATACAAGTTTTAGACGACTCTACCGATGAAACAGTGGAAAAAACTAGAGAAAGAGTACAAACACTTGCAGATACAGGTCTTGATATTGTTCACATTACCCGTACCAATAGAGAAGGTTTTAAGGCAGGTGCTTTAAAAGAGGGACTCGCAATTGCTAAAGGAGATTTTATTGCAATTTTCGACTCTGATTTTTTACCTGAACCTAATTGGTTGTACAGAACAGTTCCTTATTTTAAAAATCCCAAAGTTGGAGTTGTACAAACCCGATGGGGACATATTAACAGAGATTTTTCTTTGTTAACAAAAATTCAAGCTTTTGCTTTAGACGCACATTTTACCCTAGAACAAATGGGCAGAAATGCCAAAGGACACTTTATAAACTTTAACGGTACTGCGGGTATTTGGAGAAAGGAATGCATTTATGATGCTGGTAACTGGCAAGGAGATACCCTAACAGAAGATTTAGATTTAAGCTATCGTGCTCAATTAAAAGGATGGGAATTTAAATATTTAGTTGATGTAGAAACCCCTGCAGAATTACCTGTAGTAATTAGTGCTGCACGTTCTCAACAATTTAGATGGAACAAAGGAGGTGCAGAGAACTTTCAAAAAATGTTTAAAAAAATCATGTGTTCTCAGTTGCCTTTCAAAACCAAAGCACATTGTGTATTACACCTGCTAAACAGCACCATGTTCTTAAACGTATTTATTGTTGGTTTGCTTAGTGTGCCTATGTTGTACATTAAAAACTACTACTCCGATTTTAAATTGTACTTTATTGCTATGAGCTTTTTTGGCTTAAGCACGCTTATTTTCTTTGTTTGCTATTGGTACGTGTACAAAAATATAAGACAGCAATCTGGTTTAGGACTTTTTGTAAAATATACTCGTACTTTTTTTACTTTTTTTAGCGTAGCTATGGGCTTGTCTCTAAACAATTCTGGAGCAGTTATTGAAGGACATCGAAGAAAGAAAAGTGAGTTTGTAAGAACTCCAAAATTCAATATAAAAAACCTGACCGACAATTGGAAAAACAATAAATATTTGCGTAAAAAACCCTCTAAAAATGTGGTATACGAAGGCTTACTTTGTATATACTTTTTGTTTGGAATTGCAAGTGCTTGGTTGGTTAGGTATATTGGTGAGAATGACAGAAACACCAACTATCAGTGGAACACAAAAACATTATTTGCTGCTAACGAATGGTATATGCCTTTTGATTCTGGTATGCTTATTTTTCATGTCATGCTATTTTTAGGTTTCGGATTTATATTTTATAAATCTGTATTTAAAAAAGTTTAATGTAACATTTTGTGCACACTAGCGACCAAAAGCGTGTAAATTTTATTGAATGTTTTCTTTCTTTTCTTCTTTAAAAATAACCAAGCTACATAGTGCCCTTTTGGTTTTGTGGACTTGTATTGTTTATTTTTTATTTGCTTACCAAACCAACAGAACCGATTTTATACAAGTATTAACGCTGTACAGTTTGTTGTTTTTAAGCTTTGGTTTGTTGTATAATTATAGTGTGTTTCAGTTTAAAACTTTGCTTGGAGTTGGTCTTGTATTTCGTTTCTTATTATTGATAGCTCTTCCAAATTTATCAGATGATTTTTATCGTTTTATATGGGATGGCAGAGCTTTCATTCAAGGCATCAATCCATATTTAATTCTCCCTGAAAACAACCCTGATATCATTCAAGACGGAGCTTTGCTGTACAAAGGAATGGGACAAATGAATGGAAGTCACTATACTTGTTACCCTCCTTTAAATCAATTTGCTTTTGGGATTCCGGCTTTGCTAAAAAACAACAGTCTTTTGGCCAGTACAATTCTTATGAGACTTACACTAATTATTGCAGACCTCATCACCATATATTACGGAGTTAAATTGCTAAAATTGTTTAGCATAGCTCCCAAAAAAATACTTTTATATTTTCTTAATCCATTCATCATTTTAGAACTTACAGGAAACTTGCATTATGAGGGAATGATGTTGGCTTTTTTAAGTGCAAGTTTGTACTACCTTTTTTGTCAAAAAAACAATTTATCGGCTGTATTATTTGCTGGGGCTGTTTCTATCAAACTAATTCCCTTAATTTTTCTACCTGTTTTCTATAAAAAATTAGGACTAAAAAAAATAATTGTATATGCAATGCTTGTAGGTTTGGTAAACCTTTTGTTATTCCTTCCTTTTTTAAGTCAAGATTTAGTCACTAATTTTATGTCTAGCATCCATTTGTACTTTCAGAACTTTGAATTTAACGCTAGCATTTATTATATCGTAAGAGCTATCGGTTATCAAGTTAAGGGCTACAACATTATACAAAGTGTAGGAAGCGTAACTCCTTTTATTGTAATTGCTATTACGTTGGTATTGTCATTAATCCCCAAAAACAAGCACCACAAAACTTTAATGACCAGTATGCTTTGGGTGATTTGTTCTTATTATTTTTTATCGAGTATTGTACACCCTTGGTACATAACCATTCCTTTATTTTTAAGTCTATTTACTCGATTCAGATTTCCTATACTTTGGTCTTTTGTAATTATCTTTAGCTACAGTGCCTATACAAATGCTAGTTACCAAGAAAACTTGTGGTGGGTTAGTTTAGAATATACACTTTTGTTTTTTTGTTTGATGATGGAACTTTTTAACTGGAAAATATTTTCTAAATTCAAAACATGAAAATCGTTAGTGCCTGCTTGGCAAACATTCCCTGTAGATTTGATGGCAAAGCAAAACCCAATCAGCAAATTATAGAGTTAGTAGCACAAGGAAAAGCTATTACAGTTTGCCCCGAAGAATTAGGAGGCTTGTCTACACCTAGAATTTCTGCAGAAAAACTAGGAGACAAAATCATCAATAAAAACGGAGAAGATGTTACGCAACAATATCAAAATGGAGCTCTAAAAGCATTGAATATTGCTTTAGAAAATAAGTGTACAGAAGCCATTTTAAAATCTAAATCTCCTTCTTGTGGTTGTGGAAAAATTTACGATGGTACTTTTACAGGGCAATTGGTTCATGGAGATGGCGTATTTTGTAAGCTATTAAAAAAACATCATCTAAAGATCTTAACAGAAAAATCACTGAAAAGCAAGTAGAAAATACTCGCTTATTTTTCGTCAAAAAAAAATTAGTTATTTATCTTTGATAGATAATCAATAAAAACAATTATAAAATGGCATTTGAATTACCAAATTTACCGTATGCAACGGATGCATTAGAACCAAATATTGATGCGAAAACTATGGAAATACACCATGGAAAGCACCACGCAGCTTATACATCTAAATTGAACGCTGCTATTGAAGGAACAGACTTAGAAGGAAAATCTATTGAAGAAATCTTAGGCAACTTAGATATGAGCAATGGAGCTGTTCGTAACAACGGAGGTGGATTTTACAATCATAACTTGTTTTGGTCTGTAATGTCGCCTAACGGAGGAGGAGAACCTACAGGAGAATTGGCTGAAGCCATTAACAAAGCATTTGGATCTTTTGAGGAGTTTAAAACAGCTTTTTCTAACGCTGCTGCTACTCAGTTTGGATCTGGATGGGCTTGGTTATGTGTTGCCAAAGGTGGAGAAGTAAACGTTTGTTCTACTCCTAACCAAGACAACCCATTAATGCCAGGTGTTACTTGTGGTAACCAACCAATTTTAGGTTTGGATGTTTGGGAGCACGCATATTACTTAAACTACCAAAACAGAAGACCAGATTATATTGAAGCGTTCTTTAATGTAATTAACTGGGAAGCTGTTTCTGCAAATTATGCTGCTGCTAAATAATTAGCCAGTGTAACTTTATAGTTTATACAAAAAACACTCTCTGATATAGAGAGTGTTTTTTTGTTATGACAACTTTGCCTTTAAAGCTTTAATATCGTCTCTTAACTTAGCTGCAGTCATAAAGTCTAGTTCTTTAGCAGCTTTTTCCATTGCTCTTTGTTTTTCTCTTATTCGCTCTTCAAGAGCTGGTTTAGATAAGTAATCTAGATCTTCTTCTGCTGCTAAATTGTGCTGAATTTCTTCGTAATTAGTTCCTGAATTGTCAGTTAGGTTGTTTCCTAAATCTTTTTTTATTTGTGTAGGAGTAATACCGTGTTGCGTATTGTAAGCAATTTGTTTCTCTCTTCTTCGAGCCGTTTCATCAATGGTAAGCTGCATGCTTTTTGTAATTTTATCCGCATACATAATTGCCATTCCGTTTACATTTCTAGCAGCTCTACCAACGGTTTGTGTCAAAGATCTATGCGAACGTAAAAAACCTTCCTTATCGGCATCAATAATTGCTACTAAAGATACTTCGGGCAAATCAAGACCTTCACGTAGTAAGTTTACTCCTATCAATACATCAAACAAACCTTTGCGTAAATCTTGCATAATCTCTACTCGCTCTAAAGTATCTACATCAGAGTGAATGTAACGACATCGAACCTGTATTCGGGTTAAATACTTAGCTAGCTCTTCTGCCATACGTTTGGTTAGTGTGGTTACCAAGATTCGCTCATCTACTTCAATTCTTTTCTGAATTTCTTCAATCAAATCATCTATTTGGTTTTGACTAGGCCTTACTTCTATAATAGGGTCTAACAACCCTGTTGGTCTAATAACTTGTTCTACCACTACTCCACCCGATTTTTCTAACTCATACTCTGCAGGAGTAGCTGTTACATATATTACTTGATTTTGCAAAGCTTCAAACTCTTCAAACTTTAAAGGTCTGTTATCCATCGCTGCTGGTAGTCTAAAACCGTATTCTACTAAGTTTTCTTTTCTAGATCGATCGCCTCCGTACATGGCATGTGTTTGCGGTACGGTTACATGGCTTTCGTCTATAACCATTAAAAAATCTTCTGGAAAAAAATCTAACAAACAGAAGGGTCGTGTTCCTGGTTCACGACCATCTAAATAACGAGAATAGTTTTCAATTCCGCTACAGTAGCCTAGTTCACGAATCATCTCTAAATCAAACTCTGTGCGTTCTTTTAATCTTTTGGCTTCTAATGGTTTTCCTGTTTCTATAAAATAATCGTATTGTTTCATTAAATCCTCTTGAATTTGATGAATTGCATTTTGCAGAATTTCTGGTGAGGTTACAAATAAATTCGCCGGATAAATATCCAATCTATCAAAACGTTCTACCACCAATTGATTTTCTAAATCATACGATTCTATTTCTTCTATCTCGTCACCAAAAAAATGAATGCGATATGCATAATCTCCGTATGATGGAAACACGGTTACTGTATCTCCTTTTACTTTAAAATTTCCGCTTTTCATTTCCTCTTCTGTTCTTGCATACAAACTCTGTACTAGCTGATGCAAAAACTTAGTTCTACTAATTGTTTGGTCGACTTCTATAGAAATGACATTCTTTTTAAACTCCTGCGGATTTCCAATTCCGTACAAACAGGAAACTGAAGCAACAACCAATACATCTCGTCTACCAGATAGTAAAGCCGAAGAAGTACTTAATCGCAATCGTTCAATTTCATCGTTTATAGACAAATCTTTTTCTATATATACTCCTGTGGTAGGGATGTAAGCTTCAGGTTGATAATAGTCGTAATACGACACAAAATACTCTACAGAATTTTCTGGAAAAAAGTTTTTAAATTCTGAGTATAGCTGAGCTGCCAATGTTTTGTTGTGAGCTAATACTAAAGTAGGTTTGTTAACCTCTTGTACTACGTTGGCAACAGTAAATGTTTTTCCTGACCCTGTAACACCTAACAACGTTTGGTATTGTTCTCCGTTTTCTATTCCTTGAGACAATTCCTTAATAGCATTGGGCTGATCTCCTGTGGGAGTGTATTTAGATACGACTTTAAAATCCATACAACAAAATTACACAAAATGGTTTACAGAGCACCTTGTAACCTCCCGCTTGTATTGTTATTTAACTTATTGTTGTTGCTGCTGCTGCTGTTGCTGATTTTCTTCTTCAGCAGGTCGGATGTCTACAGAAACCTTTAATCGGCTTGCACCACTAGTATACAATACTCCTTTTAAGGGAGCTACGTCGTAATAGTCTCTTCCCCAAGCCACAATGATGTGTTGGTTTTTAGGAACTTGATTGTTGGTAGGATCAAAATCTACCCAACCAAATTCTGGTAAAAAAACAGAAAACCAAGCATGAGAGGCATCGGTACCAATCAACTTTTCTTTGCCAGGCGGTGGTAGTGTTTCTATATAGCCGCTTACATATCTGGCAGGTAATTTTACGGAACGTAAACACGCAATGGCCACGTGTGCAAAATCTTGACAAACTCCTTTTTTTTCTTTCATTACTTCCGAAATAGGAGTTGCTACGTTGGTAAAACTAGTGTTGAATTCAAAGTCTTTAAAAATACGTTCCATCAACTCATAAGTTGCCTCATAAACAGATCGGTTAGGTTGAAAAGATTGCTCTGCATATTCTTTAATGTTTTTATCAATGTCATGTAACAAAACAGAATCTAACTGAAATTGCCTGGCATCTAAAATTGCAGGTTCATAACCTTTTAACATAGCCAGTGTTTCTGTCAAAGTTCTGTTTTTTGCTTTCGGATGTACATCAATGTCTTTTTGTTGGGTATAGTCTCTACGTACCAAGCTTGTAGCCGTAACTTTTAATTGCTTGTGATGTTCTTGAATTGAAAAACGAGTAATGGTGTTCTTAAAAAAGTCTTCCCTTTCAGAAAACTCTGCTGGTTCTGGAGTAATTTCTAACTGATAATCTACCAAAGCTTGCCCCTTTATGTCCTTGGGTTTTAGAACAGCCATGTTGTGACAAAAGGTTACTCCCTCATCATAATTGTACACAGTGGTATGTATAACTCTGTAAAGCATCAGACTTCTATTTTTTGTTGTACCATTTGAGTTTGTTGATAGGTATGATCAAAATACGTCGTGGCAATTGCCAACGATGTTTCGTGTAGCAAATCACTTAATTCCGACAAAGTTTGCTCTAACAACTCTCGTTCTTTGTTCTCTGCATTAGGGATTAGCATTTTTTGCACATCTACTTGTTGAATAATTTCGCAAGCAAGTCCTATTTTTTCTTGACACATAGCAAATCCTAAAGTATTCTCTGGCACAGGCAATCGTTGAATGTCTTTTTGCATTCTTCTTAACTGATAATGTAGCGATTTCTTAAACTCTCTATCTAACATAATCAGATTGATCACATTCTCCGTACTTAGATAAGATTGATAGCTATATCGATAAATATTAAGACTTTCGTGACTGTTTAGCAACGATTCTAAAATTTGATAGTTCATTTGTTCTTCAAAATCAAAAACAATCATAGATCTAAATTTGGCTATATTCATAGAAGCTTGTTCCATTTGCAGGCCAATAAAATAGAGAATCAATCCCTGATTTACCATAATACTTTCTTCTATCAAAGCCATAAAAGCAACCAATCTAGTAATGGTTCTATCCAAAATACGAATTAGACTATTGATAGAATGTTGTTTATTGGTATCAATATCTCTCCACAACTTTTTAATGCTCTCAAACACTCTCCAAATGTCCTTAGACCACAAATTTCTTAGTCCATAATACGAGTTGTTAAAGCTCTGTAAAGTTTGTGCCAATGTTCCAATGCGATTTTTATCTAAAATTACCGACTGCAATTCTTTTAACGGATTTTTTAATTTGGTTTCGCTTCCCTGTTCTACAAACCCAGGAAAAGTAGAAGTAATATTGGTTACTGTTTTAAACAAATGCACCAGTATTTCTGTATCCATTCGTTTGGTATTGTAGTGTTCATTGTTCATGTTCTCTAGCACCATCCTCAAATACCTAGACGTTATAAGAGCACGTCCTAAATACCTACCAGACCAAAATAAATTTTCGGCCGTATTACTTGGCAAATCATTAATATTGGCTGCTCCTAAATTTTTGTTGATAGAAAAAACAGGTGGAGGCAATGCTTCTTTTTGATCGCTTACGACCCAACAATCTTTACTAATTCCACCTCTTTGATTGGACACACGCAATTCTTTTCGTTCTGAAGCTACCCTTACCAAACCTCCCTGCATTACAGAATAGCCGCCAGCACTGTTTGCAATGCTAAACGTTCTACAAAGCACGTTTCTTGGTTCTAACTTGCCCTTGTGGTAATTTGGTGCTGATGAAAAAGAAATTTTTTCTTGAGCTACAAATCGATATGGATGCTTATTGATCTCTATTGTTAGAGCATTTAGTTCTCCTTCTGATAAAAATTCGCAGAAATAAATACTTTCTCTATTAGATCTGTCAATTCTTTTTACTACATAATTTTTTAGGTTCTTTAGAACAAAATCTTTTTCTTTTTGCTGACCACACCACCATGATGCAATCTGTGGTAGAATTAAATCTTCTTTAAAATAATAATTACAAATAGCATTCATAAAAGGAGTCAGTCCAGAGTTTTCTATCACTCCGCTACCCACTGGATTTACAATAACTACTTTCTGATTTCTAACCACTTCTAACAAACCGGCAACTCCCAAGTAAGAATCCTCTCTTAGTTCTAACGGATCTACAAACACATCATCTACTCGTCTTAAAATTACGTCTACTTTTTTTAATCCTTTAAGGGATTTGATCCACACATATCCATTTCTAACAATTAAATCGTTTCCTTTTACCAAAGGATACCCTAACAAGGTAGACAAGTATGCGTGTTCAAAATAAGTTTCGTTATGGGGTCCTGGAGTTAAAATTACCACATTGCTATTTTCTTCTTCTGATGGAGAAGCTTCCATAAGCATTTGGTTGAATTCTTTTAAAAAATCAGACAACACTTTTACGTGGATGTTTTGAAACAAATCTGAAGCAATTCTTCTTGTAGTAATTCTATTTTCTAAAGCATATCCCATTCCAGACGGAGCTTGGGTTCTGTCATTTACAATCCACATTCTTCCGTCGGGGCCTCTAGACAATTCTGCCGAGTAAACCATTAAATTCTTTTGTGTAGGATATTGTATTTGATCACATTGTCTTAAAAAACCACGGTGTTCAAAAATCACTTCTGGGGGAATGATTTTGTTCAAAATCAATTCTCTTTTTCCATAAATATCCTTCAGTACTAAGTTAAGCAACTCGGCTCTTTGCTGAATTCCTTTCTCTATAAACTTCCATTCATTTTCATGAATCACAAAAGGAACCGCATTCAACTCCCACGGTCTGTTTAATCCATTAGGTTCGTTGTATACGTTGTATGTTACCCCATTTTCTGCCATCAACCAGTTGATTTCTCTTTGCAAATCTTCTAGTTTTTGCATCCCAATAGCAGAAATGTTGGATAACAAAGGTTGCCAATTAGAGTTTATTCCCTTATTGGGCTTTAATACCTCATCGTAGCTTTTAATTTCTGCTACGTAAGATGTTAGTAATTTATTGGAATCATCTATCATTTACGATGTTCTATTTTTTACGCAAATCTAAGGTATTTGGAAATTCTGGATCAACAGGAATGGTAATATATGTATATTCTCCTTTCTTTTTTTGTTCTTGAATTGTAGCGGCTTGTACTTCTCTTTCTTCTTGAAGCGTATTCCTTTCAAAAGAACCGCTTGTTGTAGGTCGTGTTTCTCCTATATTCCAAAATCTATTGATTCTTCTAGACTCCGCTTCTAGGGTATTTACTGGGAATGTTTCATAAGACCTACCTCCTGGATGAGTTACAAAGTATTTACATCCTCCAATAGATTTTTTGTTCCAAGTATCTACAACGTCAAAAGCCAAAGGAGTATCTACTCCAATAGTAGGATGTAAGGCTGAATACGGATTCCATGCCTTGTATCTAATTCCAGCTACATATTCTCCCTTTATAGAAGTTGGCTGTAACTGAACTTTAACCCCATTACAGGTTAGCACATACCTTTCGTTTACAAAATTACTTACCTTAACTTGCAATCTTTCTAAAGAAGAATCTACATAACGAGCAGTTCCTCCTCCTGTCATTTCTTCACCCAATACATTCCACGGCTCTATTCCTGCTCTTAATTCTAAATGAATATCATTGATATCAACCATTCCATGCAATGGAAATCTAAACTCAAAGAAGGGATCAAACCAGCTTTCTTCAAACTCGTATCCTGCCTCGTTTAGTTGTTCTACAATATCTTTAATATCTTCTCTTACAAAATGTTCTATTAAAAATTTATCATGCAATTGTGTTCCCCATCGAACTAAATTGTGCTCGTAAGGTTCTTTCCAAAACCAAGCAACAAGGGTTCTAACCAAAAGCATTTGTACCAAACTCATTTGCGGATGTGGTGGCATATCAAACCCTCTTAACTCCAAAATTCCCAACCTTCCTGAAGAAGAATCTGGCGAATACATTTTATCGATACAAAATTCTGCTCTGTGTGTATTTCCTGTAAGGTCTGTTAGCAAATGTCTAAACAAACGATCTGTTAACCAATACGGAACCTCTCCTCCTTTAGGAATTTGGCTAAAAGCAATTTCTAACTCGTATAAATTTTCCATCCTAGCTTCGTCTATTCTTGGTGCTTGGCTAGTTGCTCCTACAAATGCTCCAGAAAACAAATAAGACAAACTAGGATGATGTTGCCAAAAGGTTAATAAGCTTCTTAACAAGCTAGGCTTTCTTAGCAAAGGGCTATCTGACGGAGTAACTCCTCCTAAAGTTACATGATTTCCACCACCTGTTCCCGTATGTTTTCCATCAATCATAAATTTTTTGGTTCCTAAACGAACCTGCTTTGCTTCATCGTACAAAGTCATGGTATTGTTTACCAAATCTTTCCAGGTTTTGGTAGGATGCACGTTAACTTCTATTACTCCTGGATCTGGAGTAATCTTCATAGATTCTATTCTGTTATCGTGCGGTGGATTGTACCCTTCTATAATTACAGGAACGTTCAATTTTTTAGCTGTAGCTTCTATAGAAGCCATCAAATCTAAAAAATCATCAATTGTGTTAAACGGAGGTAAAAACAAATACAGTTTGTCTTCTCTTATTTCAGTACACAAAGCTGTTTTTACAAAATACCTTGGCTTTTTGTTATCAAGTCCGTTTTCTTTAAAGTCTTTATAACGTTCTTTTACCAACTTTTGATAGTTTGGTAAAGGATTGTTTTCTTTAAACAAATCAGGTTGATAAAATGGAAACACACCATAGTCAGGGTCTGATAATAGAGATTCTAAAGGCAATCTTAACCCTACGGGAGATGTACCTGGGGTTAAAAACAAGTTTTTACGTCTAAACGACCACTGGCTTGTAAACCATTTTTCTTGATGTCTATTTAAAGGCAATACATATCCTACAGCTTTATGTGTTCCTCTCTCTAAAATTTCCGCAATTCTTTTTCGAATCAGTTCCTCACTATTTTCTTTAGATATATCAATATCTGCAGGAAGCTGTCCTTCTTCCCACAACATATAAAAAGCATCTTCGTAAGCTGGGTTTATGTGTGATTTGTCTATGTTTAAATAATCACACAAGATTTCCATAAATTTTTTATCTGTACCTTTTGGTACCTTTGGATTGTCTGAAAAAGACGATAATAGCTTTTCGTTTTCCCAAATTACTTTTCCGTCTTTTCTCCAATAAATTTGTATTTCCCATCTTGGTAAAGGTTCTCCTGGGTACCATTTTCCTTGTGCGTGATGCAACATGCCTCCTTTACCAAATTTATGCAACAAACGCTCGGTTAAATCATTTGCCAACTTTCTTTTGTGTGCTCCATCGGCATCTGTATTCCATTGTTCAGACTCCATGTCGTCTATAGAAATAAACGTAGGCTCACCTCCCATAGTCAAACGAACATCACCTTCTTGTATGTCTTTTTCTACTTTATTACCCAACGCATCAATCGCTTTCCATTGCTCTTCTGTGTATGGCTTGGTATCTCTTGGCGACTCTAAAATTCGAGTCACTGAATTCTCAAACTCAAATTCTACCTCACATTTATCCGAAGCTCCTGTAACTGGGGCTGCACTTGCGTAATGTGGGGTACACGACAAAGGAATGTGACCCTCTCCTGCTAACAAACCTGATGTTGCATCAAAACCAATCCACCCAGCACCTGGTAAATAAATTTCTGCCCAAGCATGCAAATCTGTAAAATCTTGTTCAGGTCCTGAAGGTCCATCTAGCGATTTTTCATCAGCGGTAAGCTGTACAATGTATCCTGATACAAATCTGGCTCCAAAGCCTAAATGTCTTGCTACTTGTACTAGCAACCACGCATAATCTCTACAAGATCCTGTTTTTAGTTGTATGGTTTCTTCACAAGTTTGTACGCCTGGTTCCATACGGATATTGTATTTTAAGAACTCATTTATTTTTCTATTGATATCTATTAAAAAGTAAATGGTCTTTCTAGGCGTAAAATCAATCGATTTGATAAAATCTATTAACAAAGGCCCTTTGTCGTTAATTTCTAAATAAGGAAGCAGTTCTTTTTTAACCTCTTCTGTGTATTTAAAAGGGAATTCTTCTACACTTTCTTCTACAAAAAAATCAAATGGATTGATAGTTTTTAAATCTGCTACAATCTCTACATCAATAGATAGTTCTTTGGTTTTTTCAGGAAAAACAACCCTTGCCTGATAGTTTCCAAAAGGATCTTGTTGCCAATTAAAAAAATGTTCTTCTGGTTGTATTTTTAACGAATAAGATTCTATTGGTGTTCTACTATGCGGTGCGGGTCTTAATCTAAATATATGTGGAGATAAACTTACCGAGCGATCATACTTGTACTTGGTTTTGTGAGATATTACAACTTTCAATGCCATTTTTTATTGTTTTTATAGTTGCTTCTTTACAAGCAATTCTTGGGTATCATAGTTAGACTAAATTACTAAAATTCCTGTATGAAATTAGACCAATTTTTATCACTAGAAAGAATTAATAACATGTTCATTTTCAAACAATATCGTTTACGTTTTCTTAACATTAATACGCTTTTATTCCCTAATATTTTACTAGTATTAGTATAAAAAAGAGATGCTTAATGAAACTATTAAAATTGTCTATTTTAATAAGTAAAACTATAGGTTTAAACAAAGGGTACAGACAGCATTTTACGTATCTTAATGTGTTTTTTAGCAGTAATAGAACAGGTATAAAAACAGAGAAACTACACGCAAATGGGAACATTACATTCAATTGTAATCTTTAACTTTCATGATATAAAAAATTAAAAATGACTGAGTATAAAGAATTACCTATTTTTTCATCTTACGATCTTAACGACAGGTTCTATGATGAGATATTTACCAAAGACAAAAAGGTGAGGTCTATTTACGAAACCTTATTTAATTTATTTAGTGAATATAAAATTGACGACTTCCAATTACTAAACGAGAAAGCCAAAGCTTCTTTTTTAAATCAGGGAATTACTTTTCAGGTTTATGGAGCAAAAGAAATTAAAGAAAAAGTTTTTCCTTTTGACTTGTTTCCAAGAATAATTTCTGCCGACGAATGGGAACATTTAGAAGCCGGTGCACTGCAAAGAAGTGTAGCCCTTAACTTATTTTTAAAAGATTTATATCACGAAAAACTTATCATAAAAGAAGGGGTAGTTCCTATAGAACTCATCAACTCTTCTGCCAATTATTTAAAACAAATGGAAGGCCTAAAACCTCCTGGCGGAATTTATAATCATATTTCAGGTACCGATTTAATCAAACACAATGACGGTAATTATTATGTGCTAGAAGACAACATAAGATGTCCTTCGGGTGTAAGCTACGTAATAAGCAACAGAGCTGCTCTAAAAAGAACTTTGTACGGTGCTTTTAATCATTATCCAGCTTATACTGTAGATAATTATGCCGAAAATTTATTGACCATTATGCAGTCGGTAAAACCTACAGGAGTAGATAACCCTACTTGTGTTGTTATTACTCCAGGAATTTATAATTCTGCATATTACGAGCACTCCTACTTAGCCAAAGCCATGGGAATAGAACTGGTAGAAGGAAGAGATTTGTTTACAGAAAATGATTTTGTATACATGAAAACTATTTATGGACCTAAAAAAGTTGATGTTATTTACAGAAGAATAGATGATGCCTTTATAGATCCGATGGAATTTAACCCTGATAGTGTTCTTGGAGTTAAAGGCTTGTTTAAATCTTATAAAAAGGGAAATGTTTGTTTGGTAAACGCACCAGGAACAGGAGTGGCAGACGACAAAGCTATTTATACTTATATGCCTCAAATTATAAAATACTATTTAGGCGAAGATCCTATTTTAAATAATGTACACACTTACCATTGCAGCAACTCTAAAGAGCTAGATTACGTGCTAAATAACATTGCCAATTTGGTTATTAAACCTGTAGATGAATCTGGTGGATATGGTATCTCTATCGGAAATAAATTGAGCAAAGAGGAGATTGAAAAAGTAAAAGAAGTAATTAAAGAAAATCCTCGAAAATACATAGCGCAACCTATCATGTCGCTATCTACCCACGCCACTTATATTGATGAAGAACAAAATTTTGAACCTAGACACATAGACCTTAGAACATTTACTTTATTAGGACAAGACAAACAGTTTGTATTGAAAGGAGGGCTAACACGTGTAGCTTTAAAAAGAGGAAATTTAATTGTAAACTCTTCTCAAGGAGGAGGATCTAAGGATACTTGGGTCTTAAAAAAATAAGAAAATATGCTAGCTAGAGTTGCCAATAATCTATTTTGGATGGGAAGGTATTTGGAGCGAACAGAGCACATTGCTCGTTTTATGAATGTAAACTACTTCTCTTCTTTAGATGCTCCCAGCGAAGTTTCGCAATCCAGAAATTTTGTATTAAAATCTATCTTATTTCTTGTAAGTGGAGAAATAGCCGAGGACAAGAATGTAACGGATGAAAAAAAAGTATTGTATGATGTTGGATTAAATCCCGATAATGACTTTTCTATACTTAATTGTTTTAAGTGTGCCAGAGAAAATGCAAGCGGCTCTAGAGACTTGCTTTCTACAGAGCTTTTTGAGTCTATTAACAGCTTACACCACTACATTACCAACTATCCAAGCGAACATTTTGTTGCCAATGGCCTAGACGAATTTACATCAGCAGTGTCTAGAGGAATTATTTTGCTACGTGGTAAAATTATTGAGACCCTTATTCACGACGAAGCTTTTGCCATTATTTCATTGGGAATGAATTTAGAAAGAGCCTCTCAGGTAATCCGAATCATCAACACCAAATATGTGGATGCCAAATCATCAAAAACAGAATTCCACAATAGTTTTACCAATAGCTTCGAGTGGACCACACTGCTAAAGTCCATTCAGTCTTTTGACATGATGAAACGCTATTATAAAAAAGCACCGACTAGTGCTGACACATTAGACTTTTTAATTCTAAACCCAAGCTGTCCTCGTTCTGTAATGAGTAGTTTAAATAGTGCTGCCAAATACATAAAGATATTAACAAAAAATGAAAAAAGAGACAGTTCCTCTTTTTTAATCAATAAAATTAGATGCGAATATAGTTACACTTCTATTGATGAAATTGAAGGACGTTTTGCAGATTTTATTGAAGAAATAATAGATAAAATTACTGAAATCAGTATCCGAATAGAAGAAGAATTTTTTAGCTATTAAATCTTATAACCAATACTATCTTTCTCCCACTTTTAAAACTCAAAGGACTATTAGCCTTTGAGTTTTTTTTAATTATATATGTTTGATATAATCGTCTAATTGTTGTTGGTTCATTTGTACTATTCTCCAATCTTCAAAAATATCAGCACCAGAATTTTTATAAAATTCAACTGCGGGTGTGTTCCAGTTCAATACCGCCCACTCTACCCTACGCACCTGTAGTTGATGAGCATACTTTAAGACTTCATTGTACAACAATCTCCCAACCCCCTTACCTCTTGCATCTTCTTTTACAATTAAATCTTCTAAATGAATCGTTTTTCCTTTCCAGGTAGAATAACGGTAATAGAACAAGGCCATACCCAATACTTTCTCATTATTTTCTGCAATAAAGACTTCAAATTTTGGTTGCTCTCCAAAACCATCTTCTTCTAAATCTTGAACTGTAATTTCTACAGCTTCTGGTTCTTTTTCAAACACAGCCAATTCTTGTATTAAACTATAAATGGTGGGCACATCTTTACGTTTTGCTTTTCTAATGGTATAATTCATTCTTTTCTAATTTAACATGTATTCTTATTCAAAAAATAGATTTTTTCTAGATAAAGTACGAAAGTTAACAAAAAAGCCTTCCTAAAAAGGAAGGCTTTGCTTTATTTTGATATTTTGTGGTAAAAATTATCTTTTTACTTTAAAAGCTTTGTCTTGTGGGTAGTAAGCTACCTCTCCTAATTCTTCTTCAATTCTTAACAATTGGTTATATTTAGCCATACGGTCAGAACGAGAAGCAGATCCAGTTTTAATTTGTCCTGTGTTTAAAGCAACTGCTAAATCAGCAATAGTATTGTCTTCAGTTTCTCCAGAACGGTGAGACATTACAGAAGTGTAACCAGCGTTGTGAGCCATGTTTACAGCTGCAATAGTTTCAGTTAAAGTACCAATTTGGTTTACTTTAATTAAGATAGAGTTTGCAGTATTAGATTCAATACCTGTAGACAAACGCTCAACGTTAGTTACAAATAAATCGTCTCCTACTAATTGCACTTTACCTCCAACTAGCTCAGTTAAGTACTTCCATCCATCCCAGTCATTTTCGTCCATACCATCTTCTATAGAGATAATAGGGTACTTCTCACACAATTCAGCTAAGTATTCAGCTTGTTCTTTAGAAGTTCTTACAGCACCAGATTCTCCTTCAAATTTAGCGTAGTTGTATTTTCCTTCTTCATAAAACTCAGCAGAAGCGCAGTCTAGTGCCAACATTACTTCATTTCCTGGTTTGTAACCAGCTTTTTCAATAGCAGCCAATACAGTCTCAATAGCATCTTCTGTTCCGTCAAAAGTAGGAGCAAATCCTCCTTCATCACCAACTGCTGTAGACAAGTTACGTCCGTGTAAGATTTTTTTCAAATTATGGAAAATTTCAGTTCCCATTTGCATTGCATGCGTAAAGTTCTCTGCTTTCACAGGCATAATCATAAACTCTTGAAATGCGATAGGAGCATCAGAGTGAGATCCACCGTTTACAATGTTCATCATAGGAACAGGTAAAGTATTAGCAGAAACCCCACCTACATAGCGGTACAAAGGCATTTCTAATTCGTTAGCAGCAGCTTTAGCAACCGCTAAAGAAACACCTAAAATAGCGTTAGCTCCTAATTTAGCTTTGTTAGCAGTTCCATCTAATTCGATCATTGCTTTGTCGATAGCATTTTGTTCAAAAACAGAATACCCTATCAATTCTTCTGCAATTACAGTGTTTACGTTGTTAACAGCATTTAACACACCTTTACCCATGTATTTATCACCACCGTCTCTTAACTCTACTGCTTCGTGTTCTCCTGTAGAAGCTCCAGAAGGTACAGCAGCTCTTCCTAATACACCGTTTTCGGTAACTACATCAACTTCTACAGTTGGGTTACCTCTTGAATCCAAAATTTGTCTTGCATGAATGTTAACTATAACGCTCATAAGTTTATGATTTAAAATTATTATTATTAAAGTTTATGCTGTGCAAGATACACAACATGTAAAATGAAAAGTACAATAAAATTGAATTGTTTCGAAAACCTATTCGTTAACAATGTACTTGGTTGAAGATAAAAAAAGGCAGTGAAAAATCACTGCCTTTTAAATTATTTAAAGTTGTTAGATACATCTCCTGTTCCGGATGAATAACTAATCTTTAAAGCATTTACTTCAATTAACTGATCTTTAATATCAGAAACAGTACCAACATTTGTTTTGATATCTGCTTTGATAGAAGTAACCATTGCTTTTTGCTCTTCAGCATCGTGTTTATCTCTTTCTGAGTAGATAAAGTTAGTGACATCGTTTACAGTTGAAATTTTATCATTTAACTGTATTTTGTCTCCTTTTCCTCCAGATGCATCTTTTGCTTTACCAACATAGATTGTACTAACCAAGCTTTTATGTTCTAACTTTTTTACCTCTGTTGCACTAGGCAATTTTGGTGCTTTAATTAAAAGTGTAGTTTCACGCATGGTCGTAGCAACCATAAAGAAGAATAAAAGCATAAATACAATATCTGGTAAGGCTGCTGTGTTTACAGCAGGCACATCTTTTTTCTTTTTTCCAAACTTTGACATACGCTTCTAATTATTTAATTGGTTTTGCATCGGCTAAAATCTCTGGGTAAGCTTTCTTTACCTTTTCGATTGCAGCTTTTACATCTAAATTTTCTTTATCAGCTTTCTGAATTTTTAACAAGTCTTCGTAAGATAAACCTCTATACTTTCCTGTTAAATATTTTCTTGCATATCTATTTCTTAATTCTGTATACGCAGCCAACAATTCATTTTGTACAGAAATATACATTCCGTAAGAAGTTGTTTGTGCTGTTTGAACAGAAATAATTGCCTTTGCGGGATGCTCTGAAGAAGACTCCTCTTTTGCTCCTTCACAGTAATCACAAATTTTTCCTTCTGCACTTCTTCCTGCACCGTTGTCTATAAAATCAATAGCCATTTGTCTTACGTCTGTAATCTTAGCGGGCTCGTCTTCTATTAACAATTCGTCAAAACGGTTGATGTTTACCTCAAAGATATTTCTTTGTTTAACATCGGGTTTTGGTGCATTTGGATCTGGTTTTTCAGGTAATTTTCTAAAGACACCCGAATCGGTATCCATAGTAGTTGTTACCAAGAAAAAGATAAGTAGCAAGAAAGCAATATCTGCCATAGAACCTGCATTGATTTCTGGTATATCTCTCTTTGCCATATCTGTTTATTATTATTTAATTGCTGATTTAATTCCTCCAAATCCTACTGCTGCTAAGGCAATAGCTCCTAAATACACACTGTAGTTAATAATGGTACTTATTAATTTTGAAGTTGATCCTGCCTCTCCACCTTCTAATACCTGTCCTTGAACGTCAAGTACAGCAGCATCAGATGCAGTGACATAAGCAATTACATAAACAATAGCTAAAAAGACAACATTGATTGCAATCTTTTTCAAATCTTCTGGAGATTTGAAAATGTTAACTACAGCAAATACTACAGTTATTGCACCTGCAATGTATAGCAACCATGCTGAAAACTCAACCATTGGGCTTACACTACCTGCTACAGCATCTTCATCTGCGGTTAATACACCTGCAAATAAAACGATACCAATAATCGCAATAACTAGTATTACAGCAGTTAATATTTTTGATAAATTACTACTCATAATACTTCTTATTTTTTGTATTTCACTAATAAATCGATTAAAGAAATAGATGCATCTTCCATTTTGTTTACAATGCTATCTACTTTTGCAATGATGATATTGTAGAAAATCTGTAAGATAATTGCTACAACCAATCCAAATACAGTAGTTAATAAGGCTACTTTAATACCTCCTGCTACTACAGCTGGGTTAATATCCCCTGCTACTTGAATTGCATCAAACGCATCAATCATACCAATAACTGTTCCCATGAACCCTAACATTGGTGCCAATGCGATAAATAAAGACAACCAAGAGATGTTTTTCTCTAACAATCCCATTTGAACTCCTCCGTAACCAACTACAGCTTTTTCAGCAGCATCGATTCCCTCAGTAGATCTGTCTAAACCTTGGTAAAAAATAGAAGCGATAGGCCCTTTTGTATTTCTACAAATGTCTTTAGCTGCCTCAACTCCTCCAGAAGCTAATGCTTCGTCTACTTTTGCTACTAATTTCTTCGTGTTAGTAGTTGCTAAGTTTAAATAAATAATTCTTTCAATTGCAATTGCCAATCCTAAGATTAATGCAACCAATACAATCCCCATAAATCCAGCACCCCCTTCAATAAAACGTTGCTTTAAAATCTGGTGAAAAGTTGCTTCAGCTTCTGGTTGAGCTTCTTCAACAACTGGAGCTTCTTCTTGTGGCTCTTCAGCTACAGTTTCGGTTGCTGCTACGCTTGTAGAGTCTACAGTAGCTTCTTCTTCTTGTGCAAATGCATTTGAAGTTCCTAAAAACATTAATCCTGCAATAGCTAGGATACTAAAAACTTTTTTCATTTCTATTCTAATTAAATACTATTAATGATAATTGATAAACGATGAGCAAGTAACAAAAAAATGTTTACTTTAAAAAATATTCTATCATTAAATATTCTTAACATTATTATCACTCTCCTCTCAATGATTCTTCAAAGAAAGCTTGAAATTGTTGACAATTTAGCTCTTTTGTTGATAAGTATAATGCCTTTGCCAATGCGGACTCTGTTGTTAATTTACCTCCGTTTGCAAATCCTAAAGATTCGGATACCAAACTGGATGCGTACCTTCCTAATTGAATTCCACCCCTTAAGCACTGAGTTACAATTACTACTCTAAATCCTTTAGAAATTTTTTCTTTAAAAAGCTGTTTTAATTCCATATCAAAGTCGGGTAAATTACCTGCTCCAAACACTTCTAAAACGATACCATCTAAAATATTTAATTCTAAAATTTTCTTTAAATAATTATTACTATTAAATGGATTTAATTTAAAAATAGCGAACTCTGCTTCTATTTTTTTTTGAATTTTAAACTCCATTTTTGACAAATCTATCTCTCTTTTGTTAGGATTTGGAGCAATATAAGCTTCTAAATTCTGTGTTTCAACCTTGGTAGATAGCACTGCACGCCTCCATTGATGATGAAAATAGATTCCAACTTCGTTTAAAAACTGCTGATTTAGCAATCCTAAAACAGCTTCTTTTAGATTGTCTTTACTATCAGATTTTTCTGAGAGTAACGGTAACTGCCCTCCTGTAAATACAATGGGTTTAGACAGTCCTTCTGTACAATAGCTTAGCAAAGAACTAACATAAGCCATAGTATCTGTTCCCATCAAAATTAAAAAAGCATCAAAATAATGATACTCTTGTTCTACCATCAAGGCCAATTCGCTAAATCTTTCTTTGGTAAAATCTGAAGAGTCTATAGGTGTCTTTGTACTAAAAAATGAAATGTTTTTCTTAGAAAACTCTTGCATTACAAATTTCTGAATCGCTTCTATACCTCTTGGTTGCAGAGAATTACTTATTGGATCTTTTTCCATACCAATAGTTCCTCCTGTGTAAATAATTGCTATTTTCATACAAATGAAACTAATAAAAAAATGAGAGCTTTAAAAGCTCTCATTTTCTAATTTATGTATATACTCTTTTTTTAAGATACAGCTGGTTTTTCTATCACGAAGTCTTCCATAAACTTAGTTGTATAGTTTCCTGCAACATAATCAGGATGGTCCATTAGCTGACGATGAAAAGGAATGGTTGTTTTAATTCCTTCAATAATAAACTCATCCAAAGCTCTTTTCATTTTTCCGATTGCTTCTTCTCTAGTTTGTGCAGTACAAATTAACTTTGCAATCATAGAGTCGTAGTTTGGCGGAATGGTATAACCTGCATATACGTGTGTATCCAATCGAACTCCGTGTCCTCCTGGTGCATGAAAAGAAGTTATTCTTCCTGGAGCTGGTCTAAATCCATTAAAAGGATCTTCGGCATTAATTCTACACTCTATAGAATGTAACTTTGGATAATAATTTTTACCCGAAATTGGAATTCCTGCAGCTACCGATATTTGTTCACGAATTAAGTCGTAATCTACTACTTCTTCAGTAATAGGGTGTTCTACTTGAATACGTGTATTCATTTCCATAAAGTAAAAGTTTCTATGTTTGTCTACCAAAAACTCTACTGTACCTGCTCCTTCGTATTTAATATATTCTGCGGCTGCAACAGCTGCTTTTCCCATTGCCTCTCTTAACTCATCGGTCATAAAAGGAGAAGGTGTTTCTTCTGTTAACTTTTGATGACGTCGTTGTACAGAACAATCTCTTTCTGATAAGTGACATGCTTTACCAAATGCATCACCTACAACTTGGATTTCGATATGTCTTGGCTCTTCAATTAGCTTTTCCATATACATATCATTGTTTCCAAAAGCAGCTTTTGATTCCATTCTAGCAGAATCCCAAGCATCTTTTAAATCTTCTGGTTTCCAAACAGCACGCATTCCTTTTCCTCCACCTCCGGCAGAAGCTTTTAACATTACTGGATACCCTACTTCTACAGCCAATTTTTCACATTGTTCAAAATCCTGAATGACTCCTTCACTTCCAGGCACACATGGCACACCAGCAGCAATCATAGTAGATTTAGCATTGGCTTTATCTCCCATTTTATTAATCATTTCTGGAGAGGCTCCAATAAATTTAATATCATGATCTTGACAAAGTTTAGAAAACTTAGCATTTTCTGATAAAAAACCGTATCCTGGATGAATTGCATCAGCATTGGTAATTTCTGCTGCCGCAATAATATTTGCCATTTTTAAGTAAGAGTCTGTACTTGGTGCTGGTCCTATACAAACTGCTTCGTCAGCAAAACGTACATGCAAACTTTCTGCATCTGCAGTTGAATATACTGCTACCGTTTTAATCCCCATTTCTCTACATGTTCTAATCACACGCAAAGCAATCTCACCTCTGTTGGCTATTAATATCTTTTTAAACATTTGTTACTTTTTAGAAAATTTGTACTTAGACTTTAACTAAATCTATTTCTTAAGATGGATCTACCAAAAATAATGGTTGTCCAAACTCTACTGGAGTACTATCTTCTACTAAAACTTTTACAATTTTACCTGAAACTTCAGATTCAATTTCATTAAACAACTTCATCGCTTCAATCACACAAACAATTGAGTCTGGTTGAACGTTATCTCCTACCTCTACAAACAATGGTTTATCTGGAGATGGTTTTCTATAAAATGTACCGATCATTGGTGAAGTAATGGTTACATATTTAGAGTTCTCATCATTAGATGCAGGTGCTGCTGGTGTTGCTTCAGCTGCTGCAGGAGCTTGTGTCGAAGCTACAGGTGTAGGTGCTGCTGCCATAGGCATAGGTGCCGCTTGGTGCAAAATGGTAGTTTCTGTTTTACCATCTGCTGCTCCTGTTTTAATGGTTATTTTAACATCTTCCATTTCTAACTTTACTTCGTTTGCTCCAGACTTAGCAACGAATTTTATCAAATTTTGAATGTCCTTTAATTCCATAATCAATAGATAATTAAGTAAGTGTTGTTTTTATAATTTATACTGTATGCATCTTTTAAGAGTTGTACGCCCATTTTAAATAAATAGACCCCCAGGTAAATCCTCCTCCAAAAGCTGCAAATAGGATATTATCTCCTTTTTTTAATTGCTTTTCGTAATCTGCCAGCAGTAGTGGTAAAGTTCCAGAGGTTGTGTTTCCGTAATTTTGAATATTCATCATTACTTTTTCTTTATCCAGTCCTACTCTGTTTGCTGTGGCATCAATAATTCTTGTGTTTGCTTGGTGTGCTGCTAACCAATTAATATCATCTTTGGTTAGGTTGTTTCTTTGCATAATTTGCTCGGCTGCATTTGCCATATTAGATACTGCGTATTTAAATACAGTTCTACCTTCTTGTCTTATAAAGTGTTGTTTGTTGTCTACTGTTTCGTGGCTTGCTGGTAAAAGTGAACCTCCTGCTTCCATTTTCAAGAATTCTCTTCCTACACCATCACTTCGTAAATATTCATCTTGTAATCCTAAGCCTTCTTCATTAGGTTCAAAAAGTGCAGCTCCTGCACCGTCTCCAAAGATAATACATGTCGTTCTATCTTCGTAATCTATGATAGAAGACATTTTATCCGCTCCTATAATCAATACTTTCTTATACCTTCCCGATTCTATATAAGCTGCTGCTGTAGACATTGCATACAAAAAACTAGAACAAGCTGCTTGTAAGTCGTAACCAAATGCATTGGTAGCTCCAATTTCTGTAGCCACGTAAACGGCTGTAGAGGCAACATTCATGTCTGGAGTAGCTGTTCCTACCAAAACCAAATCTATTTCTTTAGGATCTAATCCTTTTTTCTGAATTAAATCTTCTGCAGCTTTAATTGCCAAATAAGATGTTGGTTTGTTTTTATCTTTTAAAATTCTACGTTCTTTAATACCTGTTCGGGTAGTAATCCATTCGTCATTGGTGTCAACAATTGTTTCTAACTCCTTATTAGTTAACACATAATCAGGAACGTATTTTCCAACAGCTGTAATCGCAGCACTTATTTTTGCCATAAAATGATTGTTAAGAAATCTTTAACCAAAATCGTGAGCCAAAGTAATAAAATTTATTTCTAAATGAAGATTAAAAAAGCTCCTTTTTTTGTTTTCTTTAATTGAATTTAACAAAGAAACCCTCATAAAATGAGGGTTTTATAAAATATATAACAGAGATATCTTATGCTTCAGCTTCGGTCGCATCGATAACAACTTGTCCTCTGTAGTATAATTTTCCTTCGTTCCAGTGTGCTCTGTGGTATAAGTGTGCTTCTCCAGTTGTTGGATCTACAGCAACTTGAGGAGCGACAGCTTTGTAGTGAGTTCTTCTTTTATCTCTTCTTGTTTTTGAGATTTTTCTCTTTGGATGTGCCATTGCTATAAATTTTTATTTTTTATCTAATAATTGTTTTAATTGATCCCATCTAGGATCTGTACTTTTTTCTTTGGACTCTTCTTTTGATTGTTTTTTTAACGATGCTTCTAACTCTTCGGCATCTGCTAATAAATTTCTCTCTACTTCTGGTTTTACTCTTTTTTGGGGCACGGACAATACAATTAGTTCATAGATGTATTGCTGCACCTCTATTTGATAAGCTTCTTGTGGTAATATTAGCAAATCATCGTGCTCATCATTGTAAGCATCTCCAAACTTTACTACCAAAGACAGTTTCCCATTTACAGGCAAATCAAAATCATCACCTGTTACATCACAAGGAACTTTTACCGAACCATTTGCTTCAAAATCCAACTCTAACAATGTTGTTTTTTTATTTAACAACAGGGTTACATTAAAATCTGCATCTTGAAACTCATCGTATCCAAAAGCATCAAAGAACTTTTTATCAATCTGAAAATCAAACTGATGAATTCCTTCTTTTAAACCAACAAAAGGTATTTTATACTCTTTAAACTGTCTCATCTAAAAAACATCAATTTGAGCCTGCGAAGATATAAAACATTTCTTTTTAAACAAAGCTTAAACTTCTAATTTATTATTTTTTAGGCTTTAGCGAATTTTTTGTCAATTCTTGGTACTGTTTTCTACTTCTACAAATAGCAATACCTTGCTCTAAAGCTTCTTTAAAAGAATCTGCATTGGCCAATCCTTTTCCTGTCAAATCAAAAGCAGTTCCATGGTCTGGAGATACTCTTACTTTCTCCAAACCTGCTGTAAAATTAACTCCTTTACCAAAAGACACCGCTTTAAAACCTACCAGTCCCTGATCATGATACATGGAAATAACTCCATCAAAATTAAGGTAGCTTTTGTTTCCAAAAAAGCCATCTGCTGCATAAGGCCCGTAGATTAACTTTCCTTGTTCTTGATACGATGTTAAAATAGGTTTTATCAGTTCATCATCTTCGGTACCTATAACGCCATGATCACCACAATGAGGATTGAGACCTAAAACGGCTATCTTGGGTCTAGCTATGGCAAAATCTTGTAACAGGGATTGATACATTATATCAACCTTTTTTTGGATTAATTCTGCATTTAGAGACTTGCTTACCTCCGACACAGGAATATGTCCTGTTACCAATCCTATTTTTAAGTCTTCTGACATTAAAATCATCAAACTTTCTCCTGCTATTTTAGATTCTAAATACTCTGTATGTCCAGGAAAATTAAAACTTTCAGACTGTATGTTTTCCTTACTAATGGGTGCAGTAAGCAACACATCTACTTGATTATTTTTTAAAGCTTCAGTAGCTGCTTCTAGTGATTGAAATGCTTTTTGTCCTGATACTTCTGTTGGGGTTCCTGGCTGAATATCTACAAACTCCGTCCATGCATTTACTATATTTAACTTTCCTTCTTGCAGTTTGGATGCATCCGAGGTTACATGTACTGGGTGGTTGTGCTTTAGCTCTTTTTTATAATAAGTTATTACTTTATCTGAAGCAAAAACTATGGGTGTACATAGCTCAAACATACGTTTGTCTTCAAAGGTTTTTAATATCAACTCTACTCCTATTCCATTCAAATCTCCTGTAGAAATTCCAACGCGAATTGTATCTATTTCTTGCATTATAATATTACTTTTGGGTTTTCAAAATTAGTCATTTAAAACAAATCCATATCATGTTTACAGGAATTATTGAATCCAAAGGAATTGTAGCCAACCTTCGTAAAGAGAACACTAATTTACACATTACTGTAACATCAGATATAACGAGCGAGTTAAAAATTGATCAAAGTGTTGCTCACAATGGTGTTTGCCTCACAGTTGTTGCCATTGATCAAAATAACTATACCGTTACAGCCATCGAAGAAACTTTAGAAAAAACCAATTTAAACGAATTAAAGGTAGGAGACGAAGTTAACTTAGAAAGAGCTATGAAGCTAGGCGATCGATTAGATGGACACATTGTTCAGGGACATGTAGATCAAGTAGCTACATGTACTCGTATAGAAAACAAAGACGGGAGTTACATTTTTAGTTTTGAGTACGATGCTAGCCTAAACAATATTACTATAGAAAAAGGCTCTATTACAATTGATGGAACTAGCTTAACTGTAGTAAACTCTGGCAAGAATACTTTTAGTGTTGCTATTATACCATACACTTATGAGCACACTCGTTTTAAACATTACCAATCAGGAACTATTGTGAATCTTGAATTTGATGTGATTGGGAAGTATGTAGCTAAAATTACAACATTGTAAAATTTTAAACCATAAAAAAACCGAGGTAGTCACTGTAACTATCCTCGGTTTTTATTGAATAAAAATGAAAATTAATTTGCTGAAAACACTACTGATGTTGTTGGTTTTAAGATGCTGTATGCAACCCAAATGCTAAGTAATTTGTATGGAATTTGAATGGCATCTTTCATTCCTAATTTAGAATCGTCCATGTGTACCCATCTTGTTAAAGGTTGTTCGTGCATTTTATGCATTACCTCCGAAGATCCGTAGAATTTTTTTAATCGGATAAAAATCTCTACATCAAACAACCAACGAGTTAAGAATTTCTCTGCATAAGCAACTCCTATAATCTCTTTTCTAAATACTTTTGCTCCACACTGCGTATCTTCTATTGGCAACCCTAAGATTAAGAAAACAATACTTTTTACTATTTTAGAAAAAACGTTGCGGAAAAAATTTCTTTTGATTTCTCCTTCTCCCTTTCCTCTTGATCCGTATACAAAAGTCAAATCGTCGTTTTTCTTTAAGGTAGTTACCAAGCTCTTAAAGTCCTCAAAATCTGTACTTAAATCAGCATCAATAAATCCGATAAACTCTATAGAATCATCTTGGCTTAACACCTTTACTCCTGTTCGTACTGCGGCTGCTTTTCCTGCGTTGATTTTTACATCGACCACACTAATATTTTCTGGTGATTGAGCAGCTACAGATTCTAAAACTTCTAAAGTATGATCTGCACTTCCATCGTTTACAAAACAAACATGGTAATCTGCATGAGACTTTGCAAAGTTTACAAAAGCTTCTTGGTTTAATCTTGTCGCTTCGTTGTAGCATGGGATGATGATTCCAGTTTTCATAATATTTAGGGTTTGTTGGTTACTAATTACACTTCAAAGGTACGTTCGCAATCACCCTATTTTTCAGCTTTTTAGACTAGACAACCTCCTCTTTAGACCAATATTAAACTTAAAACGATAAAACCTTTTATCGATAAAAACAATATTCTATATTTAGATGAACGGTTAGACGAATGGATTTTTAATGAAACAAAGCACCAACAAATACTTAATTACAGCACTCTTAATTGGTTTGATCTTTCATGGGGCTGCCATGTTTTTTACTATTGAGAAAACTTACGATGCGTTAATTCACTTATTTTTTGCGGAGCATTACGCCAACAGTTGGTTTGAGCCTTGGAATTTTAAATGGTACACAGGTTTTACAGTTATGAGCTATCCGCCATTAGTACATCAAAGCATAGCATTGCTTTCTTACATAGGTGGTTTTAAATTTGGTTTGTTTACCGTTACGTTAATTGCTGTTGTTTTATTTGTTACGGGTGCGTACCGATTTTCTTTATTGATTACTGCCAACAGATCTTCAGCAGGGTTTGCTGCCATTATCGCTACCTTATCTTCTACATTTATAGAAACGCTACATATTTTTGGGCAACTCCCTAGTATTGTAGGAATTTCTATCCTACTTCACTCCCTACCTGAAATCTATTTGTGGCTAAAAAAAGGGAGAATTAAATATTTTTTCACATCTACCTCATTAATTGCTGTTACGGTAACCTCACACCATGTAACTCCTATTTTTGGAATGGTCTTTTTTATTTTTCCGTTAATCGGAACTACGATTATAGACTATGCTGCAGAAAAAAAAGGATCTGTGATGAAAATAAATTTTTGGGATTTTTTAATAGGATTCAAAACTTTGTTTCCAAGAATTATCTCTTTTGGACTTACTTCATTATTTATCATTATATTCTGTATGCTCCCATACTGGATCAATTCTAAAAATAATCCTATAACCCAAGTTCCCATTCCGCATGGATCTAGAGACAATTTTTTAGAAATAACCTCATCTGGTCTTGCTTTTTTTCTAATACCATGGGGAGCCGTATTGTTTTTATTGCCTTACATTTTTTACAGGTATTATAGTAAAAGATACATTTGCTTTGGTTTGTCTATTTCTATGTTAACCTTATTGGGTACCGGAGGCACCACTCCACTCCCTAAAATGATTCTAGGTGCCAACGCTTTTAACATACTTACTTTAGATAGATTTACTTTATGGGCAGCCATCATGTCCATCCCTTTGATTGGTGAATTTATTTATCGATTTACACTTACCGATATTAAGGAGCTATTTCAAAAAAAACTAGGTTCTATCTACCATCGATTTGCTGGTGCATTTCTAGCCTTGTGTTTTTTGGCCATGGCAATTTTTACCATTAGTCTTGGTTATTTTAGACCTACCCAACCCAAAAAAATAAAAATGCTGCCCATTATTAATTTTTTAAACCAAGATCATCACGATCAGTGGAGGTATTTAACCCTTGGGTTTGGAGATCAAATGGCTTGGCTATCAACCAACACAAAAGCATTAACAGTAGATGGAAACTATCATTCTGCTAGAAGATTGCCCGAACTAACCACCCGAGCTGTTGAACGTTTAGAAAATTCTAAATTTCTTGGAATTGAAGGAATTGGTTCTTTGCAGCAATTTTTAACAGTTCCTGACAAATACAACCTAAAGTATGTGTTTTCTAACGATAAATTTTACGACCCTTTGTTGTATTTCTGTGGATGGCAACGTTTAAGGCAGTTAGACAATGGAGTTATGGTTTGGGAAAAACTCAACGTTCCTCCCTTAAGTGTTATTTTACCAAGATTAGATGTTGCTACTTGGCAAAAAATACATTGGGGAACAGTTCCTGTAAGTACTGTAATATTCGCCTTGCTTCTAAATATACGATCGGTATTAACACGAACCTTAAAAACTAAAAAAACAAGCAACAACGAATATCTCAAAGAAGAATATGTTGCTCGTAAAATTCCTTGGTTCTTAATTGTATTTAAACACCTTTGGGCTGTTCTAATTATTATTATTTCTTTTTATGCTTGCTATGTTTTTTATATTAAAAACGACTCACAAAAAAATCCAGAAAATGCCATTTTAACTTATTACGATGCCTTGGACTTTAAACGATTTGAAAAAGCACACAGCCTACTAAATCCAGAACACAAAATTTCTATAGCTCAGTACATGTTGCAAATTGCTGTTACCGATGGATTGTACAGTTCCTATGCTAAGTTAGATAGCATACACATTACAACCTTAAAACAAACCGACTCTACCGCCACTGTTAGAGTAAAAACAGAATGGATTACTTCTTTGCAAAAAATTAAAGACAGTTGCATTCATACCTTGTCAAAAAAGAAACATCAATGGTATGTAAACCCCGAAGAACAAAGTAAAGATTTACCTCCTGATCAGTTGTTTGTAGAAAACAAACCTATTTTTTTCAACCAAGGAAGAAGAAGGGTTACTACAGAACAAACTTATCACGAAGATGTTTTAAAACAACCTGTATTAGAAATTTTAAACGCCAAACTTATCAAACACAATAACCGATATTCTATAATTGGAGAAGTACAAAACATAGACAATGTTCCTGCCGATGTAGTGCTAAAAGGAACACTTTACAATATTTTTGATGAAGAAGTTGCCACTTACAATGCAAAAGACCAAACTAAGCACAAGCTAATGCCCAAAGAAACATCTTCTTTTAAAATTGATTTTGAAGGAACTGCATGGGTTAACTTAGACGAAAAAGCTCCAGCTACTTTTGATCCTGATTTATTTACAGAGATAGACACCACTAAAGTACCTGTTAAGTTTAACCTACAAGCTACAGGAAACGTTTCTGGTTCTGATTTGTATAAAAAAGTAGCCATTTCTGATTTAAAAATAACCGATCAACTAATTTCTGGAACTTTATTCAATGCAGGTACAGCACAATCAACCATACCTCAAATTCTTATTTCTTATTACGATGAACATCAAAACATATGCTTTGTAGAGGATTATTATTTAACCGAAGGAATTAGACAACAACGAAAAGCTTTTTTCTCTTACAATATCAATCAAAAAGAAGCAGAACTTATTAACCATGATATGAAAAACTGTTTTGTAAACGGACTTCCTAACAAATCAATTGTACAAAGCATCCAAAAATACAGAGGAATTTCAACAAACCTACATCTACAAAAAATACAACACCCAATATACAAGTACGCAAAAATTGAAGTAAACAACTATACAGGTGTTCCTTATTAATCATGAAGTTTATTTTACGTTACATATTGTTCTTTTTTTTATTTAGCAGTACCGCTTATACACAGCAGATACAGCTTCTTTCTCCGCAACAAACCTATGTGGCTGGAAGCAACATTACACTAAAGTTTAAAAATCTAAAGAACACTTCTGCTCGTCTGTACATCAGCAACAGTTATGCTAATACAATAGTAGCTCCTACTGTAATCAACACTATGACTACCTATGCTCTTCCCAGCTTTATTACTAAAAAATCAGGATGGCTGTATTGGCGACTACAGACAGACCAACAAACTATTGAAGGAAATTTAAAAATTCTTCCTGTTCAATTTACACATAAAATTGAGACTTATTTAGGTCCGCCTAGTATTGTTGTAGGTTTTGATGACAAGTCTATGTTAGTTACCATTCCATCCGACAGCCTTAACAATCCACTACTTCCCAACACAGCGGTAACAATTAAAAAAAGACTGCACAATCGTTTAGATTCTACAAACGTAAAAACAGACGGAATGATTGCTTATAAATACATTTACGGAAGTACCAAAGCGGGTAGAGCTTTATTAAGTGCCGAATGTCTTAACTTGACATCTAAAGAAATGAGTTTGGAAATTTTACCTGCTCCTCCTGTTGATTTTACTATTTCTTACCAAAGGGTTCACGAATATGCAGATGGAAACCAAATTACCAATTTTGAAACCGAGCCAATAACAGACCTATATGGCAATACAATTGCCGATGGAACGTTGGTAAACTTTAGCATAAAAAACAAAAGCGGAGTTTTGCTACAAACACAAGCACCGACTATAAATGGAGTAGCCAATAGTCAATTAATACATCCAGACCATGAAGATTTATGGAATGTAAAGGCTTTTGTTGATGGCTTTAGTCAAAGTAATTTGCTAGAAATTCCATTTAAAAAGGCAATTGAGGATTTTAAAGCAATTTATCATCCTCATAAAAAATCTGTGACTGTAGGACCTTTTAAAAGCTTTATGAATCAAGTTTTGCCCGACGGATTGATTGTTCACTTGACATTATCTCACAAAAATCAACTTTTAAAAACCTTTACCCAACAATCTGAAAAAGGATTTGTTACTTTTAATCTAAAAAATTTTGTTGGCCCCAATAAACAATACAACATCCGTATAGAAACTGCGGAACTAGTAAAACATTTAGAGATTGAAACCTATGACAATTAGCCTTCATAAAAACGCCATAAAAGCCTTGTTAGTTTTAAGTTACATTAGCCTATCTATGGTAATTGTAGTAGGGTTAAGTGCAGTGCTTACCTACCTAAATACTGGAGCAGATAGGAATATTATGCTACATAATAAAATCCACGAAACCATCCATTACCAACCCACTATTCAATGGAACACTGAGCACAACTTAGGAAGAGCAATGGATGATTTTACCCTACAAAAAATTGAAAAAGATTATTTAAACGCATGGTATGTAAAACACATTGCTTTTTATAAAAACACCTCTAAAGGACTAAAAGATTATTATACCAAGAGTGCTTTACAAACTTTATTGTCTGGTATTGAGTTCAACCAACAAAACAATATTCACATCAATGCAACGACTTTAAACCACCATACAACTCTAGATTTTTTTAGTGAAGACGGACAGCTTGTCGTATTAACAGATCACAACGTAAAGGAATTTAAGCAAGTTTATACTGATAACCAAATTCAGACCAACACTACAGAAATTAACACCTATAAAGTTCTACTGCTTTTAGAAGATGCTTTTTGGAGAATTAGACACATTGTAAAAGTACAACCCACCCAACAGCATATAAGTCAGCATCCAACTGTAAAAATAGATTACAATATAAAGGGGATTAATTACTACCCACAAAATACTCCTTGGGACATGTTTGGTGATGAATTTGATCCAAAAATTATTGCTAAAGATTTTGATATTATTCGACAAGCAGGCTTAAATACCATCCGTATTTTTATACAATATGAAGATTTTGGAAAATCCGAAGTCCTTTCTGATAAAATTAAAAAACTACAAACGGTATTAAATCTTGCCGATCAAAAGCAGTTAAAAGTAATTCCTACTTTGTTTGATTTTTATGGAAATTACGATGTATTGGACTGGACACTAAACAACAAACATGCAAAAACAATTGTTAAAGCCTGTAAAGACTATAGTGCTCTATTGGCTTGGGATATTAAAAACGAACCCAATCTAGATTTTGAATCTAGAGGAAAAGAACGTGTTTTGGCGTGGTTGGCACAAATGATTGCTGTGGTAAAAAATGAAGACTCTGTTCATCCAGTAACCATTGGATGGTCTAATGTAAAAAGTGCTACTCTTTTAGCAGACAAGGTAGATTTGGTAACTTTTCATTACTACGAAGATTTAAACTCACTAGCCACAAAACACCAACAGTTACAAAAAGAAATTCCCCATAAAAAAATAATTTTAGGGGAATTTGGTCTTTCTTCTTATCGTGGTTTGTGGAATCCTTTAGGACATTCTGAAACAGACCAAGCAGAGTACCACAAAAAATTTCAGGAAATAGCCCAACAAAATGGTATTGATTTTCTTTCTTGGACTTTGTACGATTTCACCAAAGTTCCTAGTTCGGTTGTAGGAAAACTTCCTTGGCGAAAACATCAGCAAAAACATTTTGGTTTTATTGACAAAAACAAAAAACAAAAAAAATCATTTCAATACATTGCTAAACCTTAGCCTTTGCTTTTTATTTTTTTAAAGTTTTGCACATACATATCTGCAATGGTGGTCATAGGATACGCTGTAGCTGCTTGGTAATTGGCTTTTCCTAATGCTATTCTATACGATTGATCTTCTGCGATTTTTTGAATCGCATCTGCCAAACTGCTTACATCGGTAGGATTAAAAAATTCTCCTTTGTAACCTTCGTCTTTTATTAACAAAGCCAAATCACCTAAATCTGGCATCACTACTGCTTTCCCATAACTCCCCGCTTGATGCAAAACTCCAGAACTTCCTGTGGTAGAGGTATATGGAAACACCACCACTGCACTGTTTTGAAAAAGAGGAGCTACTTGATTTTCTTCTACATAGCCTGTAAAACGCAAACCTGAAACATTTTTGTATTGCTCTTGTACTCCTGCCAAATACCCAGGTACATTAGGGTTATCTGTTCCTGCAATCACAACTTCCAAATCCAAATTGGTTCTTTTCCTTATCATTTCTACAGCTTCAATCATCATTTCTACTTTTTTGTAGGTTCCAAATTTTCCAAAAGCCATTATCTGCAATGGTCCCTCGGGTGTATGATACGTAGGTGTTTCGGGAATTTCAAAAGTTCCATGCGGAATTAAAATCACGTTGTTTACTTTGTACTTTGCTGTTAACACATCTACATATTTTTTTATGGTTACAGCAACCATATCTGCTTGTAAAATAAGTTTGGTTAGCGTAGTACCTATAAATCCATAAATAGATTGCATTAACTTATTAGAAGTAAATCCTGCAGTTCCTAAATCTACTTCTTCCATAATGTTATGTAACAAAACCATTGTAGGAATTTTTTTCATTTTTAAAAACCATGGCAACATTAACCCCATGGCTGCTACTACTTTTTTATCACCAAACTTCATAAACTGTAAGTTGAACAATACAGCATCGGGTTTGGTTTCTTTTACTGCTTTTTTTACCGTTTTAATATTTCCATAACTATTAAATTCCCAACATTCTTTTACCGTAATTTTACAGCCAGATTCCTTAAAATCTAAATCCTTGGGTTCCGTAGTTGTATCTGTTAACAAAATTAATTCTGATAGTTCTTGGTGTTGTCTAAAACTCTTTACTAAATGGTAAGCATACTCATTCAACGTAATTTTACTAGGTGGATAGGCAGTTACAATAGCTAATTTCATATGTGTGTTTATTTTTTTTTTCTAAAATTAAAATGTTTGTTTAACCCGGAGTTTTCTACTCGACTAAATGCTATTTATTATAGATGAACAGAAAGTATCAAGCGTTTTTTTTAACTTGCTGTGTACTATCCCAAGTAAAAAAGAGTAGTTGAATCAGCAACAAAGAAAACATAGCAATCATCTGCATATGCACTACTTGCTCTAAGGTATTGTGATATAAAAAAATTAACAAAACTTGCAATCCACCAAAAACAGCAGAAACAACAACAGGTAAGTACCGATCTAACGATAAAAAGTAGTAAGCAAAAATATTTGCTACAGCAAAAACTCCTGTAGCAAAAGCATATTTCCACATTAAAGGGGCTATAGACACATAAGCATTTCCAAACAATAATTGCACTATTAACACCGGATACAACTTACACACTATAATAATTAAAAACGCAATAACCGAAATATAAACCACATATTTGGCCAGAACTTTTGCTGTTTTCTTACCTTCTTTTTTTAGTTGTACTACAGTGGGTAACAACAACATTACAAACATCCAAGCAATAAAGTATACAATTCTACCAATCAACGCTAAAGAAGCATATAGCCCGGCCGCATGAGGTTCAAAATAATGTTTTACTAGTAAGATATCACTATTGTTTATAATAATTTGAGACAGTTCATAAAAAGCGGTAATTGCAAAAAAATGCCTGATGTTCTTAAATTCCTCTACTGGAAAATTTGCTTTAAATTTAAAATAGTTCTGATTGAATTTAAATGGAAACAAACCCACAAACAAAGAAATTAAAACCCCTAAAGCAATTACCTCTGATGAACGATTAGGAAACAAAAACACCAACAAAAGCGTAATTCCTAATCTCGAAAGCATTTCTGTTTGATATGTGATAGACAGCAATTTGAACTCTTTTTTCCCTTGATACATCCCTCTGTTTACACTCATAAAAAAATACAAAGGGATTCCTATTCCAAAAATGGTAAACATATTTGCTGTTGTGGTATGAAAAAGTTCTTGCAATTGCGGAGCAAATACTACTACCATTGCTCCACAAAAAATGCCTACTATGGCTGCATTTTTATAGACCTTACTTACAAAAACATCAAAATAATCTGTAGGAATGGTTACCGAAAACTTGGCAACCACCAACTGAAATGTCATGGCTACAAAAGAAAGAATCAAGAGCATCGTAATGAGAATGGCAGCATCAGAAAATTGTGCGGGACCTAGAATTCTTCCTAACAAAAGATTGTACAGATAATTTCCTCCATTCACCACCAAGGCACTTAACATAAATAAGTTTTCCTGGCTTAGAATTTTGCTTTTTGTAGACAACATAGCAAGCTTTTTTTATTTTTAGTTCTAAATTTACAACAAAGATTTTTTATTTCTAGGTGATTTTTTTTGATATTCGTTAAACTGTAATTTTTACCCGACGAGTTACTTATTTCCCTTAGATATATGTAAATTGTTTCAAAAAAGAAACCCAAGCCCTATGAAAAAAGCTCCTATTATTTTTTTCCTATTTTCTTTGATTTTCACCTCTGGATTTTCTCAAAACATGAAGCAAGGTTTTACTTATTTAGAGACAGGAAAATACGCACTTGCAGAAACTTTTTTTGAAAAAACTCTTAAAGAATATCCCAATAACAAAACTGCTAAACTCTGTTACGGTAGAGCCGTAGGTTTAAACGGCAATGCCAATAAGGCTGTAGGTATTTTTACAGAAATGTTAGCAACCTATCCTAACGACTTTGAAATTGAGCTTAATTATGCAGAATCTTTATTATGGAGCAAACAATACAACAAAGCTGAAAGTTATTATCAAACACTAGTTGCTAAAGACTCCAAAAGTTTTGCAGCACTTTTAGGATATGCAAATACCCTTTCTAACCTAAAAAAATACAATGATGCTCTTAACTATGTAAACAAAGCCCTAGAAGTATTACCAGGAAACCCGAACGCTTTGGTCTCTAAAAAATACATGTATTTGGGATTGGCTAATGAACAAGCACAAAATCAAAATTACCAAGAAGCAATTGCCACCTTAAAAAAAGATTTACTATTGTTTCCTAATGACAAAGATATCCTATTAAATTTAGCCAATATATACATTATAGCAAAGGAGTACAACCAAGCCGAAAGCTTGTATGTAGCAATGAAAAAAGACAGTTCTTTATATTTTACTGCTAAAAACAGTTTGTCTTTGGTAGCACACCTTAAGGAAAAGGATAAAAAAGCACTGAAAATTAGTGATGAGACATTAAAAGAGTTAACAGAAAACACTAATGAAAAGGATACAAAACAAACGCAAGAAAGATATGCTCAGGCATTGATATGGAATGGACAATACCGAAAAGCCAAAGAATATATTCATAAAATCGAGTATGGAAAAGAAAACGAAAATTGGATTTTGGGTTTAAAAGCTACACTTTATACTTACACAGGAGATTTTGCCAACAGCTTAGACTTGTACAATCAAATTTTAAAAAATGATATTGCTTCCTTCGACGGAAACCTAGGTAAAGCCAATGCATTAAAAGCCAACAACAAAATAAAACTTGCATTATCAGCTGCCGAAACTACTTTGGAACATTTTCCGAATCAAAAGGATGCATTAAACTTTATCAAACAAGTAAAAATAAACTATCTGCCTACGTTACACACCAGAGTTAGTCATAGTTTTGATAATGGAGAAAGTAAAAACAACACCTATCAACTTGCTCTAAATTTGCCTGTAAGTATAAAAACAGAAATTATTGCTTCTTTGGAACAAAAAGATGCTAAAAATGATGTTACAGATAACGAAAGCACCTCCGAAACCATTAATCTTGGGCTTTCATATCAATTATTCCCAAAAGTAAACCTATCAGGAACACTGGGAGTTAATCGTGTAGAAGGAACCGCTAAAGGCATTAAAAATGAATACGAACAAACTACTGCTTTGATTCAATTTAAAACAACTCCTTTTAAACGTCAATTGCTAGATTTTGGTTACAAAAGAGAAACGCAAAACTTTAACGCAGAGTTATTGAATCAAGAAATTGTTCAAAACAACCTGTTCTTAAACTACAATCTAAACACGACTTTTAGATTGGGTTGGTTTACGCAGTATTTCTATACTTTTCAAAACGATTCTAACAAAAGAAATCTTTTGTTTACATCCTTGTATTACAATTTTGTTAAAAAACCTGCTATTAAGGGGGGAATTAACTTTCAGTATTTAACGTTTAAAAATCAGGTACCTACAGTGTACTTTAGCCCTTCCTCATTTAAGGCTGTAGAATTGTTTATTAACCTTATAAAAGACAAGGCTATTGCCAAAGACAATCAACTTTTTTACGGATTAACAGCTGCTTATGGTTATCAATATACAGAGCAAAATCCCAAAACAAGCTCTTACCGTGTGCAAAGCAATCTTGGCTACAAGTTTAATGACTTCTGCTATTTAGAAGCATATCATACCATAAGTAGTATAGCTCCTATTGCGGCTGTAGATAGCTCCAATGGGTTTGAGTACAACGAACTTGGACTTAAGTTTTTATGGAAATTTACCGAAAAACCTCTATTTAGGTCACTACAGTAGATTAAGTCTTTTCATCAGCTCAGGTCTGTTAGATCTGCTTACAGGAACTACATCTTTCTTTATCAATACACTATTATCTTCAATATCAATAATCTTTTTGGTATTGATAATGTAAGACCTATGTACTTTTAAGAACAAATCCTCAGGAAGTTTTTCTTCTATTTTTTTCATGGTAGAATGCACCACGTAGTTTTTTTCCTCTGTTTTAATTTGGATGTAATCCCCTTTTGCTTCCACCAAATAAATACTTGAAATATTAATTTTCACCAACCTTCTATCAATATTTACATACAGGTCTTTTCCTGGTGATTTGCTATGTTGAGAAACATCAGCCGTTCCTTCATCGGCCACTATGTTAATGTCTGCAGATTTTACTGATGGCTGTACTACAGGTTCTGTTTGTTGAACTGCATTAGATATTTTCTGTACTTTTTGAATCGCTTTTAAAAATCTAGGCAATTCTAACGGCTTTACAATATAATCTACAATACAATCGTATTCAAAAGCATCTATTGCAAAATTTCTATCAGAAGTTATTAAAATAATTTGAGGTGGATTTTTTATGGTTTGGATAAAATCAAAACCTGTAAAATCTGGCATATGAATGTCCAGAAAAATCAAATCAACATGATTTTGATTTAAAAATTTAATTGCCTGAATAGCATTTGGAAATTCTTCTAAAACTGTTAAATTTTCTTGTACACCACAAAGTTTTCTTATCAGTAATCTAGACGTTGCATCGTCATCAATAATAATACAGTTCATATATTTTTTTTAGAGCGATGCCAAAAAGTCCGTCATGTTTTGTAGCGTTTTTTCAAACTCCGCTTGTTTTTCAAAACTATGCTCTCTTAAATTTTCTTCGTAGACCATCGCAGTTTTATAACTTTCTTCTAAACCCAATATACTAATTTTATGTTTAATTTTATGAACTATTTCTGCAATACCTCTGTAGTCTTTTACTGCTAGTGTTTGATGGTATGTAGCTACCTCTGTTGGAAATTCTTTTTGGATTACCTGAATCATTTCTTTTTGAAAATCAGCATCTCCGCCAGAAATTTCTTTGATATAATTTAGGTTAGGCTGTTCCATGTTTTATTTTTTTAGTGTAAAAAAGAAAGTAGTTCCTTTATCCAATTCAGATTCCGAACGAATTGTTCCTCCATACAACTCTACAATTCTCTTTACAATAGAGAGTCCAAGTCCTATAGATTCTGGATTGTTCTCAAGCTTAAAAAAGGCTTTAAAAATTTTATCTAAGTAAGGGGCTTCTATTCCTTTTCCGTTATCTTTTACGTAAAATTCGTACAAGTTTATCTTGTCATTAAACCCAATTTCAATAACCCCTCTTTCTTTATCATTGTAGTTGATAGCGTTTACAATTAAGTTCTGAAACAATTGCTGCATACGGTGTCTATCTCCATTAACTATCGGTAACTTTTTAGGTATTTTTATCTGAATATGATTAGGTAAATCTACATAAGTTAGCAGTTCTCTTACCAACAAATCTAAATCTACATCATAGGTTTTATGATCGCTTTTACTTACAGTAGAATACTCTAAAATTCCTGTAATTAAAGCATCCATTTTTTCTACATTTTTTCTAATCAACCCTAAAGTTTCTCTTCCGTTCTCATCCAACACTTCTGAATAGTCTTCTATCAACCATGAAGCTAAAGCATCTACACTTCTTAAAGGAGATTTTAAATCGTGAGAAACAACATGAGCATACTCGTTTAATTCCGTATTTTGATGCTCTAATTCCTTTAACAACTGATCTCTTTTTTTGTTAATATGCACAATTTCTTTGGCTTGTTGTTCTATTAAGCTAGACAAATCGTTATGATGGCTGTTTTCCTCTAACTCTTCTTCATCTGCCCCTTTTAGAACACCTATGACACGTTTTAGCTGTTGTATAATTTCTTGTTGCTTTTCCGCATCTAGTTTTAGTTGCTCGTTGGCATCGTTCAGTTCGTTAGAGCTTAACATCATCGCCCTTTGTAACATACCAAACTGTTCTTCGTAATTTTCGTAAGATTTACTGATAGCGTCAACAAACTTTTTAAATCCCGGATTCTCATCCAAGTTCAGCTCGTCTATTCCGTATTGTTTTAATTGTCTTCTTAGTAATGAATTCATTATTCGCTCAGTAGTGTAAGGGTGATGGTTTGATTGTGAAGTTTACATTTAGACTCTCCGTTAAAAGGAACTATTTCTCCGTAGGAATAAAAACCACAGAGCACTGTGTCTTTTTCTACACCGTTTTTTACATTTTCCATCTCCTCTTCTACTCGTTGATCTAAGACCAATTTACGCCCTATACAACTTACAAAAAGAACCATTTCTGCTTTTTGCGTTCTTCCCATATTAGCAAGTTCTATGGCTTTTTCGGATGCATAAGCCAAATTATCTACATTGCTCATCATCAAATGGACTTTGGACTGCTCTTTTATATCTCCTGCTAGAATAATAGATTTTTCTGCTTCATCAACCCCTAAAACACTTCTTACAATAGATTGTTCTTCCTCACTGGTTAGAACATCTAACGGATATAGTAGTGCCGAACTAGGCAACTCTTTAGACTTATCACCTAAATACATCTTATAAAGATCTAGGGCCGGCTTTCCATCTAACTCGTACAACACATTTCCTTTTGATTTGGTTACAATTCTCTGAGGTCCAAATCGTGTCCAACCTCCTGAACTAGAAAAAGAAACCTCTAAAGATTCTCCGTACAAACCAACAGCAACAATTTCTCCTTCTTTTGCCTCTTGATTGTAAGACACCAATGTTTTTTCAAAGCGATCTGCATCCCCACACATACCTCCTGTTACCAAAGCTTTTTCTGTGTTTTCAGATTCAATTCCTTCTGTTAAACTACTCCCATTAACAAAACTTCCTTCGGAAATAATAATTACATGCTTTAGTCCTTCTTTAGGAAACTGTTCCATAAGCTCTTTTCCTGCTTTGTAACTATCTTCTTCAAAATCTAGGATGTTACTTGTTTTGATTAGAAATGTTGATTTTTCAAACTCAATTGCTGTCGCAATAGGATTGTTTTCTTCTAATGCATTGTTAGAAACTTGTCCACAGGCAGAACCTATAACAATGTGTCCATTGGGATATATTTCTTTAAGCTCTTTGCACACTGGATTCGCTTCTAAAACTTTGCGATCTCCAAAAACTAAAATCAAAGGTTCTTTTAAAACTTGCTTGTTTCCTATAAAGTCCCATGTTCCTTTACTGCTTCTTTTTAGTTGTGCTTTTTTCATACTTAAAGTTACTTTTTTAGTGTAAAAAAGAAAGTTGTTCCTTTCCCTAACTCACTCTTTAACCATATTTTACCTTTGTGTAATTCTACAATCTTTTTTACTATAGAAAGGCCTATCCCAGAGGAATCTTTTCTTTTGTGTAAAGAATTAAAAATCTCAAATATTTTATCAAAATAAGCTTTGTCAATCCCTATTCCATTGTCTTGAACAGAAAACTGATGGTAATCTCCTACCTCTTTGTAAGCAATGTTTACAATACCTTGTTCTTTATCACTAAATTTGATGGCATTGCTTAATATGTTCTGAAACACCTGTTGCAATTTTACTCGATCCCCCATTACTTTAGGGAAACTTGTATCAAATTGTACCTGAATATGTTCTGGAATATATAGAATTGTAATTAAATCATCTAATAACAACTGAATGTCTACATTTTGATCTAACTCTAAATTTGCACCTACACTAGAATATGCCAACACATCAGAAATTAAGCATTCCATCTTTTCTAACGTTTTTTCAACCAAATCAAAGTTTTGAAGTGTCATTTCGTCTAACTTTCCTTGGTTATCTTCCTTAATCCAAGTGATTAGTGCATCTATACTTCTTAATGGTGATTTTAAATCGTGGGATACCACATGTGCGTACTCCTGTAGATTTTCATTACTTTTTTCAAGTTCGTTTAACAATTCTTCTTTTTGATTTTCTAGAGCTTTTAAATTGGTGATGTCGTAATTAATACCAATAGTTCCTATAAAATCTCCGTTTAAATTGTAGTTAGGTGCCCCACTAAACAGCCAGTATCTTTTTTCTCTTTTTTTATTTAGAACTACAATCTCAAAAGAATCAGAAAGTCCGTCTTTTCTTTTTCCAACGTAATCTTTTTGGTCTGCAGCTCCAAGCAATAGTTTTACTCCGTTTTTACCAATCAATTCTTTTTTGCTGTAGCCAGACATATCCATAAAGCCTTGGTTTACAAAAACAATATCGTTATTTAGGTCAAACTCTACCAAGCCTAAATTCATATTATTGATAATGTTGCTGTATTTTTGCCTTTCGGCTTCTAAACTTTTTTGGTATTTTCTATGCAGTGTAATGTCTCTAAAGTTCCACAAATGTCCTTTGTAAGTGTTGTCTTTTATAATAGGTACATATTGTCTTTTGTAAATGCTTCCGTTAGCAAACTCCACTTCATCTTCAAAAAGTTGTTCTTTATTTTGAATGGTGTGATTGGTTTCCGTTAAAAAATTTGGAGACACTCTTTTTAAAACTCCTGAAGCCAAAATAACCTCCATGTAACTTTTTCCAATCAGATCTTCTAAATCGTCTTCAATTCCCAATAAATTACAAAAATTTTGGTTGGTAAGTACAATTTCATCGTGTTCGTTTTCTAACAAAACACTGGTTTCCAAATTCATTAGCAAAGTAGACATTCTTGCTTCAGATTCTATCAAATCTAACTCCGCTGCATTTTGCATCGTAATGTCTCTTAAAATACCTTGGGCTGCAATCGGTTTATTGTTCTCGTCATAAATAATACTCGCATTTACTTGAGCTAGTATTTTTTTATTTTTTTTTGTGACAAGTTTCGTTCTAAAGTTTGTAATTCTACCTGTATTATATAATATCTGAAAAGAATTTGCAATGTGTTCATATTCTTCAGGAAGCGTTAGTTTCATTAAATTTAACACACCATCTTCGTTAATCTTATAGCCTAAGACTCCTTCGGCAGCTGCGTTCATTTTTATAACATTCCCAAATAAATCCATCATAATGTATGGATCTACAATATTTTCAAAAACTCCTTTAAGCTCAGAGTTTTTTATTTTTAATAGTGCTTCTACTTTTTCTTTAGAATCTTTGTGCTTTTTATTAAGTTCGTATAGTTCTGCAGATTTTTTTTCTAGAATTTCTTCAGCCTGTTTTCTTGCTGTACGTTCTCTGGCAAGTGCTCTTTTTAATACTTCAATTTCATTATTAGCAATCATAAAATAACTCGGGTTCTATCGGATTACTATAAATTTCACCTCCGTACCGTCTTCCTTAAGTTTTTCACAGGTTATTTCTGCTTCTTGTCCAAAAACCTTAAAGGTTTGCTGCATCAAACCTTTTCCTAACATGTATAAACCTTTGTCCGATTTGTATATCATTTCTAATCTATTGTCTGATTTATCTACAATCTCAAAAGTTGGAAGCTGAGCATCTGGATATATTTTTTGAACCTCTACATGAATATGTCCTTCAATAGATGCTAATAAATCCATAGGATCTTTGTAGTGTTTAACCAAGTCTGGATGAGATTTAGTAAGCCCTGCAAACAAGTGTTCTGAAAAGACCATAAGCAAGTCATCGGCAGGAATTGAAGTGTTTTGGCTTAAGTTGGTTAGCAATTGTAACATTTCGGAAAAGTCATAAGTACCAATAGATGTATACGCACCTCCCGACTCTAATTCTGATTGGTTGATAATTTGGTCAACCATAGTCAGACCAAATTTTTCTTCAACAAGTTCTAAAAATTCAGTAAAAATGATTCCTTTCATAGCTATATTATACGCTGATTAATTGATTTTCACTCCAATAAGATATCAATACTTTTATTTTAGAAACATAATCTTCATATTTTAAAGGCTTTATAACATACCCCGCTATTCCAATTTTATAACACTCTAGCAAATCTTTTTTGTTATTAGAAGTACTTAATATAATAGTAGGTATGTACCTTAAAACTTCGTCCTTTTTTAGTATTGATAAAAATTCTATACCATTAATTTTTGGCATATTTAAATCTAGCAAAATAATATTAGGCAGCCTATCTTTTTGCTCTAAAAATTTCAGAGCTTCTTCACCATTAGCAGCATTATGGACCTTGTGATTTAAGTCCAGTACAGACAAAGCTCTTTTGAACTTCATCACCTCAATAGTATCGTCTTCAATAAGAAGTATATTTAACAATGGCTTCATGTGATTTGCTTTATGATTGATTGTCAAAAATAAATATAGAATGGCAATATTGTATCTTTTATCGATATCACCAGCATAAACCATAGACGAAATGCATTTATCTGTCGACGAATGAATTTCTCATCATTTAAAGACTAAAAATTCGTTTGTCGATAGTTTTTTACCAATAGACCAACAAAGACCTGTAATGAACTAAAATCTGAAAATAAAAAAGGATGTTTAAACGACCTTTGGGGTATCGAAAATAATTCACCCACGAAATATAAAGTAATATGAAAAAATTAACCTACACTCAGTACTTTGAAATTATTCAAAAAGCAAAACAACACAACCCTTATTTGTACGTATCTACCTACAAAGAAGCAAAAAAGAATCTTATTCCAGAGCAGTTTGTTTTGCTGCAAGAAAAAATATCAGCGGTTGCCTAAAAACAAAAACACTTCAATTAATTGAGGTGTTTTTTTTTAGTTGCTTCTTAATTTACTATTTCTCTACAAATTTACTTCAGTTTATCGCTGCAATCTTTTTAATACAGGGTTCTAACTAAAAGTTTCGCAAAAAAAAGCCCCACTATAGTAGTGAAGCTTTTAGCTTTAGGTAGTGGTCCCACTTGGGCTCGAACCAAGGACCCCCTGATTATGAGTCAGGTGCTCTAACCAGCTGAGCTATGAGACCTAAAGCGGATGCAAATTTACTATATTTTTGCTTTCACACAAATATTTTAACAGATAATCCTAAACGGTTCTTCCCATTAAATGATTACCAAAATCAATCAACTGATTTTTAGCCTCTTGTGTCATGTTTATTTTTTCTAAAACCTGAAAAGATTTTTGAGTATAGTTATTTATTTCTTGTTGAATTGCTGTAACTGCACCACTTTTTTTAAAAAATCTCTTTACTTCCCTAATTTTTTCTACCTCATCACAATCCGATGTACTGTAATAGGTTTTAAATTTAAGAGCCTCTGCCCCAGTTAAAGATTGTTGAGCCTTTAAGACCAAAAAAGTCTTTTTATTTTCTATAATATCACCTCCTACTTTTTTCCCAAAAGTTTTAGAATCTCCAAAGGCATCTAAATAATCGTCTTGTAACTGAAATGCCAATCCTAGATTTAAACCAAATTGATAAAAAGCATCTTGTTCCTCTTCGGTTGCTTGGGCAATAATAGCTCCCATTTGCAAAGCTGCCGCTATTAGTACAGATGTTTTTAGTCGTATCATTTCTATGTACTCTTCTAAAGTTACATCCGTTCTGGTTTCAAAATCCATATCGTATTGTTGTCCTTCACAAACTTCTATGGCTGTTTTTTGAAACAACTGCATCAAACTTTTATAAACCTTGGCATCGTAAACCTCTAAACATTGATTCGCCAAAATCATCATGGCATCCCCTGATAAAATTGCAGTGTTTACATCCCACTTTTTATGAACAGTTTCCTTTCCTCTTCTTATCGGAGCTTCATCCATAATATCATCATGCAACAGCGTAAAATTATGAAACACCTCTACCGCCAAAGCCGCATGCAATCCTTGTTTATAATCCTTTTCTAACGCGTGTAAACTCATCAAAACCAATAAAGGTCTAATTCGTTTTCCACCTAAATTAAGTATGTAGTCTACAGGCTGATACAGGTTTAAAGGCTGTTTTGTTTTTATCTTTTGTTTTAAAAAAGCTAAAAACTCCTCTCTATAAGCTGATAAATCCATGGGTTGCTTTTTTTGCTGTAAATGTATAACAATGATTGACTTTACAAAAACCTAACTTTAAATTTAAATTAAACTAAGGAAACTTTTTTTGTTTCCTAAGTTTCCATTTGTATATTTGCTCTCGAAAATTAGATCAACATGAAGGATAAAATTGTACAAAAGGCCACCGAAATGTTTTTAAACTATGGATTTAAAAGCGTTACTATGGACGATATATCCAAAGCATTAGGGATCTCTAAAAAAACATTATATACACACTTTAACAACAAAACACAATTGGTAAAAGAAGCAACCTCTTGCTTGCACGAACATACTGAGTGTGAAATTAGTGAAATTTTTAAACGAGATTTAAACGCTATACAAGAGCTATTTGAAGTAAAACGCTTTGTATTGTCCATTATTAAAGACGATGAGAGTTCACCACACTTTCAATTACAAAAGTTTTTCCCCGATATTCATGAAGAATTAAAAAAGAAACAATTATCAGCAATGATTAATAGTATCCTTAACAATATTGACAAGGGAATTAAAGAAGGTGTGTATAGAACCGAGATTCATAAAGAACTAATTGCTAGAATTTACTTTACGACCATGAGCGGAATTAAAGATGATGAAGTTTTTCCGTCTAAGCTATTTAAAAAACAAGAATTACTAGAAGCCGTTCTCGATTATCATATTAGAGCCATTGCAACCCCAAAAGGGCTAACCATATTAAATCAATTTACAAACAACCAATAAAACAATCACCAAAAATGAAAAAATCTTTTTTCCAAATAGTATGTACACTTGCATACATGCTATTTCCCATACTGGGATACACCCAAGAGAAAAAAAGCTTTTCTCTACAAGAAGCCATTGATTATGCACTTAAAAACAATACTTCTGTAAAAAACGCTAGTTTAGACATACAAGAAGCTAAATGGAAAAAGTGGGAAACCATTGCTACAGGTTTGCCACAAATAGACGGTAAAATAGAATATACCAACAACGTTATTCTACCTGACGAATTTAGTCAAGCAGCTCCAAGTGAAGATGGTGGCCCAAACTTACTATCGTTTTTGTTTCCTAAACAGCAAATGAAACCAAGTGTTACCGTAACTCAATTAATTTTTGATGGAACTTACATTGTTGGTTTGCAATCTGCAAAAGTGTTTTTAGAAATTTCTAAAAATGCAAAAATTAAAACCGATAAAGAAATTACTAAAACCATTACTAGTGCTTACGGAAATGTTTTGCTAAACACAGAAAGTCTACTAATTATAAACAACAACATAAAAAACATAGAAGATACGCTAAAAGAAAGTCAAAAACTTTTTGACAACGGTTTGGCCGAGGAAGAAGATTTAGAGCAATTAAAAATTACCTTAAACGATTTAAAAAACAACAAAGTTAGATTAGAACAATATCTTGATTTTTCTAAAGGTTTGTTAAAAATGTTGATGGGCTTAGAAGAAAGTGCAACTTTAGAAATTTCTGACTCTCTTGAAGACCTATCTGAAAACACTTTAGAACTTAAAGGATTTGGTGATAATTTTTCTGTATTTCAAAATATAGATTACCAAATATCTTTAAACAATGTAGAATCAAATCGTTTGTTATACAAGGCAGAACAAGCGAGAAGATTGCCCAGTCTCGCAGGATTTTTTAACCTAGGAAGCCAAGGTTTTGCTCAAGAGTTTGGAGACTTTCATAGCAACCAATGGTATACAACAGGAGCTATTGGAGTTAGCTTAGACATTCCTATTTTCACTTCTTTTCAAGGAACTGCTAAAAGAAAACAAGCAAAGCTAAACTGGGAACAAGCTGAAAACGAATTGGAAGAAGCGAAAATTAAAATTGGTTTGGATATTAAAAATGCAAAAGCAGATTTTCAGTTGGCTAAAAACACGTTAATCAACAAAAAAGACAACTTAAATTTAGCAGAACGTATTGAAAAGAAAAACAACGTAAAATACAAAGAAGGGGTTGCTACCAGTTTTGAACTAAGACAAGCACAAATGCAATTGTACACTAGTCAAAGTGAATATTTACAAGCAATGGTAGAAGTCATCAACAAAAAAGCAGAACTACAATCATTAACAAAATAAAACAACCATACCACCATGAAAAAAGGAATAACTATTACTGGAATTGCACTCGTTTTACTTGTTGCATGTCAGCCAAAAGCAAGCTCTACTGCAGATATAATTGCTAGTAATAACCTAAAAGATATCAAATCGCACAGAATTCAGTTGTTAAATGAAGTTGCTACACTAGAACAAGCAATCGAAAAATTAGATACAGTAAAAAAACTTGCTTTGGTATCGACCTTAAAAGTAGAAAACGAAGATTTTTACCACACCTTTGAAGTACAAGGAAACGTAGAAACAGAACAAAATATTCTAATTCAACCAGAGTTTAGCGGGAACTTACAAAGGATTTTGGTTAAAGAAGGACAGCGTGTTCAAAAAGGACAAGTTATTGCTATAATTGACGATGCTGGTATGAAAAATCAGTTAGCTCAGTTAGAAGCGGCTGCAGCCTTGTCTAAAACTACGTATGAAAGACAACAACGCTTATGGGATCAAAAAATTGGTTCTGAAATTCAGTTTTTACAAGCCAAAACCAACTATTTATCTCAAAAAAATCAAGTAGCACAGCTAAAAGCTCAGTTAGATAAAGTAAATGTAAGAGCTCCATTTTCGGGAGTTATTGATGACATTATTACCGACGAAGGTTCTTTGGTTAGTCCTGGTACAACTCCCATAGCTAGAATTGTTAACTTAGACAATATGACCATTACAGCTCAGATTCCTGAGATTTACATCACTTCGGTTACCGAAGGTAAAATGGTTAAAGCTTATTTTCCTGTATTAAACGTATCTGCAGAAACAAAAGTAACCCAAGCGGGTAATTTTATCAATCCAGCAAGCAGAAACTTTAAAGTAGAAATGGATGTTCCTAAAGAAGTTAACGCCAAACCAAACATGACTGTTAAATTAAACGTTAACGATTACCATAACGAACAAGCAATATTAATTCCTCAAAGCGTAATTTCAGAAAACGAACACAACCAACAATATGTGTATGTAATTGCAAAAAAAGGAAAAGATGCTATTGCTAAAAGGACGTTTGTAGAAACAGGTAAAACTCAAGGAGATTTAATAGAAGTTTTAAAAGGATTGTCAGAAGGAGATCAAGTAATTATAGAAGGTGCTAGATCGGTTAAGGATGATCAAGAAGTTTCAATCATCAAGTAAAAAACACATCATGAATACAAATAAAACCATCAAGGAATTTGTGCTATCCTCATGGGCGATCAATAACAAGACGACCATGTATGTTTTGATTGCACTAATTTTTATCTTGGGATTATCGGCCTATGTTAATTTGCCTAGAGAAGATTTCCCAGAAATTAAAGAAACCAAAATATACGTTAATGCCATTTACCCAGGTAACACGGCAGAAGATATAGAACGTTTGATTGTTGATCCTTTGGAAGAAGAACTAAAGGGAATTAGCAATGTTACCGAAATCACCTCTACTTCTCAGGAAGATGTAGCCATTATTGTTATTGAATTTGACGAGAAACTAACTGTAGAACAAGCAAAAATCAAAGTAAAAGACGAAGTTGATGGTGTAAAAGCAGGTGAAGACTGGCCAACTTTTAATGGTGCTAAGGTAGACCCGCAGGTGTTTGATCTGAATATTGCAGAAGAAACTCCAATCATGAACATTAATATTTCTGGTGATTATCCTGTAGAAAAGTTAAAAGAGTATGCAGAAATTATTCAAGATAAAGTAGAAGAAATTCAAGAAATTAAAGCAGCCGATATTCGTGGAGCTCAAGATAGAGAAGTACAAGTTGCTGTAGATATTTATAAAATGATGGCTGCTCAAATTAGTTTTGATGATATTTTGAATGCTATCAGACAAGAAAACGTAACAACATCGGCTGGGAACCTAATTGCCAGCGGACAACGTAGAACGATTCGTGTATTAGGAGAAATTGAAAATCCTAAAGAGTTAGAAAATATTGTCATCAAAACTCAGGGAGGTACAGTATACTTGCAAAACATTGCTGAAGTTACTTTTCAAGAAGAAGAAAAAACAACATTTGCACGCGAGTGGGGACACAATGTTGTAATGCTTGATGTAAAAAAACGTAGTGGTACCAATATGGTTGCAGCTACGCAACAAGTAAAAGAAGTTCTAAAAACAGCTCAAGAAAAATTATTACCATCAGACTTAACTATCAGTATCTCTAACGATACCTCTAACAAAACATTAAGTCAAGTAGACGAATTGGTAAACAACATCATCTTTGGTATTTTGTTGGTAGTTACCGTACTAATGTTCTTTTTAGGATTCCGTAATGCATTGTTTGTTGGTTTTGCTATTCCTATGTCTATGTTTATGTCTTTTATGCTAATAGAAGCTTTTGGATACACCATGAACACCATGATTTTATTTGGAATGATTATGGGATTAGGAATGCTTGTAGACAACGGAATTGTAGTAGTAGAAAATGTGTATAGATTGATGGAAGACGAAGGAATGACCAGATTAGAGGCTGCCAAAAAAGGGATTGGAGAAATTGCCTTTCCTATTATCATCTCTACTTTAACAACAGTTGCTGCCTTTGTTCCTTTAGGATTATGGCCAGGGGTTATGGGGCAGTTTATGAAATACTTTCCAATTACACTTTCCATTGTACTAGGTTCTTCGTTGTTTGTTGCTTTGTTCTTTAACTCGGTCTTGGTATCGCAGTTTATGAATATTGACCAAAAAATCTTATCGGTAAAACAGCTGATTCGTTTAACGATTATTTTAGGTGTTTTTGGTATTCCTATTTTACTATTTGGGGGCCCTGCAAGAGGATTGGGTAGTGTTATGTTGGTAACAATAGTGCTATTTTGGGCTTATAAGTACGCTATTAAAGGGGCAGCTATTTGGTTTCAAGAAAAAGCATTGGAATGGTTTGAAAATATTTATGAAAAATTCTTACGCTTTGCATTAACTAGCTGGAGACCTTACGTGTTCTTAATTGGTACTTTTATCTTGTTAATTGCATCGTTTATAGTGTTTGGTGCTTCTGTAGGATCTGGTAGAACAAAAGTTGAATTTTTCCCAGATAACAAGCCTAATCAAATTATTGTGTACCTAGAATATCCTGAAGGTACAGATATCGAAAAAACCAATAAGGTTACTAAAAAAATTGAAAAAGATGTATTTGCTGTGTTAAATGACAATTTATACATGGATGGTGATCATAACTTTATGGTAGAATCTGCCGTTTCTCAAGTAGGTATGGGAGCAGGAAATCCTCAAACCGATAGTGGTACTACTGAAATGCCACATCGTGGAAAAATTACTGCTTCGTTACGCGAATTTAAATACCGTAGAGGATTGGATTCTGAAGAGTTACGCATTAAAGTACAAAAAGCCCTACGCAACAAATATCCAGGATTGTCTATCTCTGTAGAAAAAGAAGCCGTAGGACCTCCAGCAGGATACCCTATCAATATTGAAATTCAAGGAGAGGATTATGATGAGTTGATTTCCGTAGCCAACAAAATGCAACGTTTTATTGCTGCCAAAAATGTACCTGGTGTTGATGAGCTTAAAGTGGATGTTAATAAGCAAAAGCCGGCTTTAGAAGTAATGGTAGATCGTAAAAAAGCAGGAGCTTTGGGAGTACCTGTTGGAATGGTAGCCAATCAGTTACGTAGATCTATTTTTGGAGAAAAAGCTGGAGTTTACAAAGAAAACGGAGAAGATTACGACATTTATGTACGTTTTAATGAAGAAGATAAAAACAACACAAGTGCCATCTTTAACCAAAACATTACTTTCCGTAGTCAGATTGATGGCCAAATAAAAGAAGTACCCGTTTCTGCGGTAACTACCCGAAAAAACACTTCTTCTTTTAGTGCCATTAAACACAAAAATGGAAAACGAACAGTAGTAGTGTACTCTGCCTTAACTCCAGGTTTTACAGATGCACAAGCTGTCGTGAATCAAATTATTGCAGAAATGGCTGATTTTGATGCTCCAGATACGGTTGAGTTTGATTTTACAGGACAGATTGAGGAACAAAACAAACAAATGGCTTTCTTAATGGGAGCCTTAATGACTGGTTTAGGATTGATTGCTTTTATCTTGGTATTCCAATTCAATTCTGTTACCAAACCTGCCATTATTATGTTTGCTATTTTCTTAAGCTTTACCGGAGTATTTTTTGGTATTATTGGTGCCAACATGAGTTTTGTAATTATGATGACCATGATGGGAATTATCTCTTTGGCTGGAATTGTGGTAAACAACGGAGTAGTATTGCTAGATTATACACAATTGTTGTTTGACCGTCGTGCCGAAGAATTACAATTACCCGAAGGAAATGTAATTAGTGTAGCCGATGCTTTTGAAGCTATTGTAAAAGGAGGAAAGGCTCGTTTAAGACCTGTAATTCTAACAGCCATTACTACTGTTATAGGACTGATTCCATTAGCTCAAGGAATTAATATTGATTTCTTTGGTTTGTTTAACGAAGGGGATGCACATATTTATGTAGGAGGAGATAACGTAATCTTTTGGGGACCTTTAGCGTGGACGGTAATTTTTGGACTGACCTTTGCTACATTCCTTACCTTAATTATTGTACCTGTTATGTTCTATTTATTGCACAAAATAAAAGTGAGAATAAAGAATAAATAAGTTTTAGTTTATCTTAAATTTTTAAAAGCTGTGGGTGTCCACAGCTTTTTTTGTTTATATAATTTAATACTTTATTAACATTTATAAATAACAATTACCTATTTTTGCTGCCATGAAAAAATTACTATGGATTGCAGCAGCTGTACTAGGTATAAGCACTGCACAATCTCAGGAAAACAAAACAAGTTTAATTGCTGGTTACACCAATGCCAATCTTAAGTCTAAAGTTGAAGCCTTTGACGAAACTGAAAGCGAAAACATTAAGTCTAACGGTTTTTTTGTAGGTTTAACACACCAAATTGACTTAAGCAATCAAGTAAGTTTTGTTCCTGGTTTTATTTACACACAGGTCAAAGCAGAAGAAGCTGATGAGTCTGACAACTATATTCAGGTTCCTTTGTTTTTAAGATATAGAGTGGCTGATAAGATTGCCTTTTTAGCAGGCCCTAAATTCGAATACTTAACAAATCTTGATGAGGAATTAGAAGATTACATTAACGAACTTTCTTTTGGTTTAGGTTTGGGAGTTGAAATTACAATTATTGAACATTTATCCTTTTTAGCAAACTACTCTTTTCAACTAAACAACTCTTATACAGAAGATTTTGAAAAAGAAGTAGCATCACAAGCAGGAATTAGTTCTTCTGAATTAGACATTACTGCCAAGCATCAATTTATCAACTTAGGTTTAGCTTACAAGTTTTAAACCAACACTAATACATCATTAATCTCAAGCCTATTTGTGTAAACAGATAGGCTTTGTTAATTTTGCAGAGAATCTTTTTATGAATGAAGCCTACCAAAACTTATACTGTAGAAGAAGCCAAAAGAGCTTTAGAAAACTATTGTGTCTATCAAGATCGATGTCACAAGGAAGTAGAAGAAAAATTGGTAAAAATGAACATGATTCCACAAGCACAAGAAGTAATTCTACTCCATTTAATGGAGCACAACTTTTTAAATGAAGAACGTTTTTCAAAAAGTTTTGCCAGAGGTAAATTCAGAATAAAAAAATACGGTAAGGTTCGAATTGTTCAAGAATTAAAATACCGTGGCATTTCTGAATACAACATCAAATCTGCATTAAAAGAAATCTCTTCGGAAGAATATACTAACACCTTAAACGAACTTAGTCATCAAAAATGGGCACAAACCAAAGAGCCTAATTTTTATAAAAAAAAGAAAAAAGTAGTCGATTTTTTAATCAGAAAAGGCTACGAATATCATTTAATTTTAGAAAACTTACAGGTTTACGATTTATAGTTTTATTGAATTGAATCTATTTTTGAAAAGATAAAATCTTCTTGTAACATTTCTTTCTCAAAATCTTGCTTTCTATAAATTGCATTCGCTTTTCTATTTATCATCCTAAAAATAACAAACAGCCCTTGGGTTTGCTTTTTTACTTCAGGAATGGTAATGGCTGGAATACTTTTCATTTCCTGCAAACGCAAAGCCTGATTGTACAGTGCATTGATTCTAGCCCTCATTCCCTTTTCATCCAAAGTCTTTACAGTAATAGAATCCCTCATTAAAGTTACGTTTTCTACCAATTGCTCAGATAAACTCAACACTTCATTTGTTGTATTTTTTTTCATCAACTTTAGAGTCTCTTGCACTTTATGATACCCTTTCCAGTTTATAATAGAGTCTTTGTATACCAATTTTACACCAACAACAGTGTCAAACACTTGTTGGCTGTCTTTAGGACTAGCATACTTATTTTCTAATGAAACCGTTTTGTCATCAGACTCTTTTTTTTCTGATTGACAAGCCACAAGAATCACAACAATACAACTGATTAAAAGAATATTTTTCATGGTATCAAATATAACAAGAATCTTGCCTTTTTAAGGTGTAAGTATTTAAATTAGTAACGTCTAACGTAGGTAATAAAACTGAAAATCATGAACGTACCTAAACCCCTTATTTCAAAAGCTCTTAAGCAGTCTTTTGATTATGAAAACTATCTAGAGCAAATGCGAAACTTTATGAAAAATAAAGCTACCTCTGGAGTTCAACAAACCGAAGAATTAATTTCGTACACCAAGCTGAACCAAGTCCGAATGAAACGTTTGACCAAAACAACACAGTTAAACGATGCCATAATAAACACTTTAGGCCAGCTAAACGACTCCTATACTTGGTTAATACTTACAGAAAGTTGGTGCGGAGATGCAGCTCAATCTTTACCAATTCTTAATAAAATAGCAGAACAATCAGATCTTATTGACCTAAAAATTGCTTACCGTGATGAAAACTCAGAACTAATGCAATATTTTTTAACCAACGGTGGTGAAGCAATTCCAAAACTTATTGTTATTAACCAAGAGCAAAAAGTACTTGCCGATTGGGGACCAAGACCTAGTACTGTTTCCAAAATGGTAAAAGCATACAAAGAAAAATACGGAAAACTACAGCCCGAATTTAAAGAACAGCTACAAGTTTGGTACAATAAAAATAAAGGAGCAGATATTATAGATGACATCAACGTTATTTTGCTAAACATTATTCTACAATACGAAAACGTGATTTTAAATAAATAAGTACCATAATTGGCCGATAGCTAATATATTTGCATCAAAAGTTTTTTGTATGCTAGTTACATTTGATGATTTAGAAGATTTGGCTAAGGTGTTTTTATACCCTAGTAGTAAAAAATTCTATCCAGAACTATTGCATCAAATAGAAGAATCCGTTCGTGATTTTGTAGAAAACTGGTCTAAAAAACACGATTTTGAAGCTGGATACAAAATCGTGTACCAACGTTTTTTAATTGTAGCAATCAATCCCAATGCAAAGGTAACAACCTTAGTAATAGACGAGTTGGTTTCTTTTATTTTCAAACTACAATCTGAACATGAAATAGAGCTACTAGACAAACTAAATGTTTGTTTTAAACAAGGAGAACACGTTCAATATAAAGAAGTAAAAGAGTTTAAAAAACTTATTAAAAACAAAAGCGTTACCAAAAACACCGTTGTTTTTAACAACCTCATCAACACCAAAGCAGAATTAGAATCTGACTGGGAATTACCAGCTGAAGACACTTGGTATAATAGAATGTTTTAGAAACGTTTTGTAGATGATTCTAATCCTACAAAGGAATCTTTTTCACTACTAGACTTAACTCTAAATCTTAATGGCAAAGAAAATAATATATTTACGGGTCTATCGTTATGAAATACGGGTATGAACGTAGGCAAACCACTTAAGACTCTTCTAAATTCATCTTCTAAGATTTTATACTTCGACCTAACCTTAATATCACTCACTTCACCTAAAGTATTTATTTTAAAAATCGCTGCTAATTTAAATATCTCATCTTTGCCCTTAGAAACATTTAATGATTCTGCTAAACCTGTATTAAAGTTCTCAGCAACATAGTTATTTATTGCGTCTGAAAAAGCTTTTTTAGAACTTGAAACTTTTTTACCATCATGTTCCATTAAAAGACTTTGACTTTTTATGGATGCAAAAGGCACATCTTTTTTCTCTTTTATTTTATTCGCTAAAGATTCCCAATACGCTATTGTTCCTCTTTTTTCATCAATCTCATAAGTCTTTTCAATATACTTATTCTTCTTAGAAAGCCACAATCTCCACACGCCTATCCTCTTATTTTTATGCCTCATTCCCGACTGAATTAGCTTTCCCTCTAGATTATATTGTAAGTACATTCCAAACGGCACACTGTCTTTATAGGTTGTTGCACTTTGAACCTTAAACTGTCCTTTTATTAAAGGATTAGGAAAATAATTTAGGAAAACTCCTTTACCATCTAAAAATTTTACTTTTTTTTCTATTTCACCGTTTTTTTTGTAAATATCCGAAAGTGAATATAACTTACCGTGTTCGTACTTTCTTTCCTGAAATAGCTCACCATTAGGATATAATACTTTTAAAACACCGTGATATTTAGTCAACGAATCTGCTTCATACTCCATTACAAAACCAGTACTCATGATCTTTCTACCCTTACCTACCCCAATCGATTTATCATATTGGAATTCTTCCGTCACTCCTCCCTCCTTATTATATGCTTTATAACTACTCAAAGTATTATTCATTGTATAAATACATTCAAATCTTCTTTTACCATCTTCATATATTTCCCAAAATCCAATCTCCTTACCTTCTAAAAAACTTCCTTTTTGTAAATAACTACCTTTAGGACCTTTGTATGTCCAATCTCCACTTTTTTCCCCCATCCTATACTCTCCTTCTACAATCATTTTTTTTTTATAATATTCTTTATAAATACCATGCTTAATTTCTGGCTGTTCTTTCAAAACATAATACTCTTTTGTAGTTTTCTTAAATCCTTTAACTTTTTCTATAACTTTTTGAGTATCTAAATCCTGACTAAAAGCTACAATACAGAACAACAAAGTAAATAGTGAGATCAATCTTTTCATAATATTAATTTTTAAGCCCTTTAAATATAATTCATACAGCACAAAAAAAGTCATACTATAGTATGACTCTTTTGTGTTTTTTTATTTAAATCGAATTTCAATTTTCTTCTACAATACCAAAATCCTTTAAGAACTCTGTAACTGAAACACTATTATCAACATTAAAATCTCCAATTTTAGTTCTTCGTAGTGCAGATAAATGAGAACCTGAATTCAATGCCAATCCAAAATCGTAAGCGAGAGATCGGATATAGGTTCCTTTGCTACATGCTACTCTAAACTCTACATTTGGCAACTCTATTTTGGTGATTTCAAATTCTGAAATCGTAATTTTTCTTGATTTTATTTCTGTGGTTTTACCTTCTCTAGCCAATTCATACAAACGTTTTCCTTCTTTTTTGATGGCTGAAAAAATTGGAGGTTTCTGATCTATTTCTCCTACAAATTTTTTGGTTGTAGCATGTATCAAAGCTTCGGTTATGTGATTTATAGAATAAGTTTGGTCTATATCCGTTTCCAAGTCGTAACTAGGTGTTGTTGCTCCTAAGGTAATAGTACCTGTATACTCTTTATGCTGAGCTTGATAAGTTTCTATTTTTTTTGTGAATTTACCTGTGCATAAAATCAACAAACCTGTAGCTAAAGGATCTAAAGTGCCTGCATGTCCTACTTTAATGTTTTTTATACCATAGTGTTGTTTAATTGCCCATCTAAGTTTGTTTACCACCTGAAAACTTGTCCAATGCAAAGGTTTGTCAATCAACAATACCTGCCCTTCTTTATATGCTTCTAAACTCTTCATGTATTATTTTGCGTAGGTATATACAATAGCAACAACCCCTACAAAAGCACAATAAACAGAAAAGTATGTCAATTTACTTTTTCTTACCAAAGCAATCATCCACTGACAAGCTAAAAGTCCAGCTACAAAAGCAGCCACAAATCCTACTCCCATAGGAACGGCTTCTGCAGAGGTAAAATGAATATCTCCTCCTAAAACATCTTTAGCTATTTTTCCAAAAATTAAAGGAATTACCATTAAAAAAGAAAACCTTGCCGCTTTGCTTCTATCAATCCCCAATAAAACAGAGGTAGAAATAGTAGCCCCTGAACGAGAAATCCCTGGTAGCATAGCTATAGCTTGCGAAACTCCTACAATTACAGATCCTATAATAGAGACATCTTTTTCTGTTGTTTTTGCTTTATCTGCTAGCAGTAGTAGAATTGCAGTTACAATTAACATACATCCCACAAAAAAGATGTTTCCTCCAAAAAAAGACTCTAACTGTTTTTCAAACAGCAAACCTACAACGACTGCAGGAACCATTGATAGCACAATTTTTATAGAGAACTGCAACTCTTGATTATTTTTAAACTGAAACAGGCCTCTTAGAATTTCTCCTATATCTTTTCTAAAAATAACAATCGTACTCAGTGCTGTTGCAAAATGCAATACCACAGTATAAGTTAAACTTTCTTCTGGCACAGAATGATCTCCTAAAAGAAATTTTGCCAATTCTAAATGCCCACTAGAAGAAACGGGTAAAAATTCGGTTAATCCCTGAATAATTCCTAAAATAATTGCTTCGATAATTCCCATGATATTTACTTAGTTGGTTTTGTTAAAATAGCCCAAATTTCAATTCCAAAACCCAACAATACTAAAGTAGGTGCTAAGCGAATTCTTCTAAAATTGTACATTGCTTGGTTAAAAACTTCTGGGTCATCAGAGCCACCTCCAGACATTAGAACAAAACCAACAGCAATAAACACCAGCCCTATAATCATCAATTGGTAGTTTCTTTTTCCAAACACAAAATCTTGTGCAAATTTTTGTTTCATATCTTAAAAATAAAGTTGATCTGTTTTTAATCGCAAAAAGCGTTGGGTAGCTAAAAAAGAGCTAATGGCCGTAATAACAAATGCTACAGCAAAAATTCCACCAATAACAATGGCTAAAACTTCTACATCTTCCATTAGAGACAGTACTGGCAGTTTGTGATCTACCTTGTAACACAAAGTCAGAATAATAACAGATGCCAAAAAAGCACCTAACAAGCCTAAACGAACACTACCCCATATAAACGGTTTTCTAATAAAAGATTTTGTTGCACCCACCATTTGCATGGTTTTAATAGTAAATCTTTTAGAGTATATTGACAACCGTATAGAGCTGTTAAGTAATAACACAGCAATAAACGAAAGCACCGATGCTCCTACCAACAACCAAAAACCAATTGTTTTGATATTCTTGGTTAGCAAATCTACCAAAGGAGCATCATAAGCTGCTTCTGTAATATATGCATTTTTTTCCAAGTCTTTGGTAATAAAAATCAATTGTGAGGGACTTACAAAATCTGCTTTCAGTTTAATTTCGTAATAGCTTTTAAGCGGATTATCACCTAAAAAAGTAAGAAAATCTTCTCCTATTTCTTTACTAAAGTCTTTGGCTGCCTGATCTTTTGATACAAAGTGATAAGTATTGACAAATTCCTTTTCTTTTAAAAATTTTTCCAATCCCTTTTTTTCAGTTTCAGATAAATTATTTTTTAGATATAACGTAACCGAAATCTTTTCTTTAAAGTAGCCACTAAGCTTACTGTATTTTAATACTGCCAACCCTAAAAATCCAACCAACATTAACACCAATGTAATACTTAGTACTACAGAAAGATATGAGGCTTTTAATCGTCTTTTCTGATATTTTTCAAAAGATTTAGACATCTACTATTTTGTTGATTTTTGAGTTGCAAGGTAGTATTTCGCAAGTAACTATGCAATTTTGATGTACACCTTTGCATTGTGTTTTCTGCTTTTATTTTTGTTTGATACAATTCGCTCTTAATCTCCGCGTGAATTCTTTATCTTTGCAACATGGAAGAAACTAATAGACAGAAAAAAATAGCTGGGGTCATTCAAAAAGATTTGGCCGAAGTACTACAAGCAGATGCTAGAAACGGAATGCGTGGTGTAATTATTTCTGTATCTAAGGTACAAGTAACAGCAGATTTAGGACAAGCTAAAGCTTATTTAAGCGTTTTCCCATCCGAAAAAAGAGAGGAAATTATCAAAGCGGTTACCAAAAACACTCCTGCAATTCGTCATGAGCTAGCACAACGTACCAAACATCAATTAAGACGTATGCCCAACTTACTTTTTTATGGTGATGATACGCTAGACTATATAGAAAACTTAGACAATTCTTTAGGCGGAAAAGACACCAACCCAATTCAGAATCCTGAAATTCTTGACAAAAGAAAAAAACTGTAATCATTCCCCTTTTGAAGTTTCCGTTCTACATTGCACAACGTTATCTTAAATCTAAAAGTGGTAACAATATTATCAACATTGTAACCATTTTGGCTTGCTTGGGTGTAGTAGCCGGAACCATGGCTTTGTTTATTGTGCTATCGGTATTTTCTGGCATTAAAAGTTACAGTGCGCAAATGTTGCAGAGCAATACACCCGATATTAGAATATATCCCTCTAAAGGAAAAACCTTTGCTGTATCTTCTGACTTTTTAAAAAAATTAGAACAAAGCCCATCAAACATAAGGTACGCAAAAGTATTAGAAGAACGTGCTTTTTTTAAAAATGGTGAAAAAGAAGAAATTGCCTATATCAAAGGGGTAGACTCGGTTTTTAACAAAGTGGTTCCCATAGATTCTTTAATGATTTTAGGAAATTGGTTTGCTTCAGAAAGCAAAAACACTTGCATTGTCAGTTACCAGCTCTATCGTCAGCTAGACTTAAACATCTTTACAGATCGATTAGACACCTATGTTCCCAAAGCAGGGAAAGGATATATTAGCAATCCTAAAAATGCTTTCCGAGAAGTATTTCCGCAAGTAATCGGAGTTTTGAGCAGTCCTAACGAAGAAGATAAAAAATACATTTATGCTCCTTTACAGTTAACTCAAAACTTACTAGACAAACAAAAAAATGAAGTAAGCTATGTTGATGTAAAAGTAGCTGACTTAAAACAACTGAATTCTGTTGTTTTGTTTTTACAAAAACAATTGCCTGATTATAGAATTCTAAAGAATGAAGAAATTAACAGTTCTTTTTATAAAATTCTAAATTCCGAAAAACTTATTGCGTATTTGGTTTCTCTTCTGGTCGTGGTAATGGTTTTATCTAATACTAGCGGAACCATTATTATGGTAATTGTAGACAAAAAAGAAAATATTAAAACTTTGCTAAATATAGGAGCGTCCTTAAAAAGTGTAAGACGAATTTTTGCACTTTATGGTTTTCTTCTCAATCTCTTTGGTATGTTTTTCGGACTGCTACTTGGTGGATTTCTTGTATGGATTCAATTACATTTTGAACTTATAATGATAACACCAAACATAGCTTATCCGGTAGGCTTTGAATGGCAAAATGTTATTTTAGTTTGCTGCACTATTGTAACTTTTGGAGCATTGGCTAGTTTGTTAGCTAGCGGAAGAATTTCAAAAAGATTTGTAAAAAAACACTAAACACTAGTTCAAAAAGATTCTTACGCTAACTAGTTTGAAATTACCACTATTATTTTTGCATAAAATTTTCTAGGTTTCCAAAACGCTCTAAGATTTCATCCATTACGCTAAAAACTCCAGCAGCGGTATCTTCGGTAACCAATCGGTTTCTGTATTCTTTTACATCACGAATTCCTTTAAAATAGTTGGCATAATGTCTACGTGTTTCCATCACTGCCTGACGTTCACTTTCTTTCCAATCAATTTCCATTTGCAAATGCCTGCGAGCTACTTCTACACGATCTGCAATAGATGCCGTTGGCAAATGCTTTCCTGTTGCAATAAAGTGCTTTACCTCTTTAAAAAACCATGGGTTTCCAATACTTGCACGTCCAATCATAGCTCCGTCCAGTCCATATTCGTCTCTCATTTCAATAGCACGTTCGGGCGTATTTACATCACCATTTCCAAAAACAGGAATGTGCATTCTTTGGTTATTTTTAACAGCAGCAATTCTTGTCCAATCAGCATTTCCTTTGTACATCTGGGCACGTGTCCTTCCGTGTATAGAAATGGCTGCACACCCTACATCTTGCAAACGCTCTGCTACCTCTTCAATCATAATAGAATTCTCATCCCAACCTAGCCTAGTCTTTACTGTTACAGGCAATTTAGTGTGCTTTACCATTGCATCTGTCAACTTAACCATCAGGTCTATATCTTTTAAAATTCCTGCTCCTGCTCCTCTACTTACCACTTTTTTTACTGGACAACCAAAGTTGATGTCAATAATATCTGGCTTAGAAGCCTCTACAATTTCTACCGTTCTAAGCATCGATTCTAGATTGGCACCAAAAATTTGTATTCCAACAGGACGTTCTTTTTCGTAAATATCTAATTTTTTAACACTTTTGGCAGCATCTCTAATCAATCCTTCTGATGAAATAAATTCTGTATACACCACATCTGCTCCTTGTTCCTTACACAAAGCTCTAAATGGTGGATCGCTAACATCCTCCATAGGAGCTAGTAACAACGGAAAATCTCCCAATTCTATATTGCTAATTTTTACCATAATCGTTTGATTTTAAAGGGTTGCAAAGATACAAAAAAGTCCTTCTTAAAAAGCATTAAGAAGGACCTTCTGTATATTTAGATATTTTTTAGACTTCAGATTCTGGGGCCAATTCTATTTCCAACCCATCCAAATCTTCTGTGATGGGAATTTGACATCCTAAACGAGAATTGTCTTCTACATAAAAAGCTTGATCTAACATATCTTCTTCAGCATCTTGCATTTCTGGCAACTGATGCTCTGACAATACATAACACTGACAAGAAGCACACATAGCCATTCCTCCGCAAGTTCCCTCTACTGGCAACTCATAGGCTTTACACAATTCCATAAGATTCATTCCCATATCCGTAGGGGCCTGCAACTCATGAATTTCTCCTTCTCTATCTTTTATTTTTATGGTAATATCAGACATAGTCCAAACTTTTTATGATGTACTAAAAATTAGTTCGCAAAGATACAATCAATTCCTTATAGATAAAAGAATCTTATTGATTAAAAATCATCCACAACTTGACTAAGAACAACATCTACTAAACAATAACAAACATTAACCTTAAAAAAATTGACAGAAATCACCTTTAATCCAAAAAAATAGTTATTTTTACGTTGTATGAATGTTATTCATTATACACTAGTTATTTATTATACCCCAAATTGCTTTAAAATGACTAAGTTAAATTACAATGTTTTTGACAAAATGATAGAAGGTGTTCAGGTTTTAAGTGAAAATCTAGAATATCTTTACGTCAATGAATCTATGGTAGAACAAAGCAAAAATAGAAAAGAAGATTTGCTAGGTTATACCGTGATGGAAAAGTATCCTGGTTTTGAAAAAAGCAAAGCCTACGATTTTTTTATAGAGGTTTTAAAAAATCAAAAGCCACATTCTTTTATAAATGAATTTGAGTTTCCGGACGGAAGCAGGGCATGGTACGATTTAAGAGTTCATCCTGTTGAGGATGGAATTCTTGTTTTAACTTTTGATATTACTGAACAAAAACGTTTGGAAAAAGAACTACAACAGCTAAACGAAATACTCGAATTTAAAGTTACTGAAAGAAATAAAGAGCTGTTAGAAGCTTTGGCTCGTGAAAAAAAATTAAATGCTATGAAAACTGATTTTGTTTCTATGGCATCCCATGAATTTAAAACTCCTTTAACTGCCATTATGTCTAGCTTATCTTTAATTGAAAAATATTATGAAATTAATGATTTTGCTAAATGTGAAAAGCATTATCAAAGAATCAAAACATCGGCTCATAATCTTACGCATATACTAAACGGTTTCTTGTCTTTGGATCAGCATCAAAAAGGAAAAACAACAAGTTCTGAAGAAGTATTTAATGTAAAAGCTTTTTTTATTGAGACTCTTACACAACTAGACGGAATTAGAAAGAAAAAACAAAACATACAATTTACACACACAGGAGACGATTTAGTTTCTTTGGATAAAAGATATTTAAGAAACATTGTATTTAATTTAGTTTCCAACGCTATAAAATATTCAAATCAGGACATAACAATACAAAGCATAATTGATCATGAAAAGTTTTCAATATGCATTGAAGATCAAGGAATAGGTATTCCAGAAGAACAACAAAAAGAATTATTTAATAAGTTTTTTAGAGCCTCTAATAGCAATCAAATAGAAGGTACTGGCCTTGGAATGAATATTGTAAAACATTACTTAGAAATTATGAATGGTAAAATAACTTTTGAAAGCAAAGTTAACCAAGGAACTAAATTTACTGTTATCTTCCCTAAAAATAAATCAAACTGTTTTCAAAATGCAGCAACCGCCTAATAATATATACTACTGCCAATAAGACAAACAACTACCTAAACTACAACCCTAACTCTCCCCTTGCCACATGAATAAAGCCCTATCAAACCAAAACGATTACCGTGTTTTTGATAACATGATGGAAGGTGTACATGTATTAACTCCAGAATGGAATTATTACTATCTAAATGAAGCAGTTATAAAACAAAGTAAGCTTGATAGAGAAACTCTTGAGAGCGGGACAATGTTAGAGATTTTTAAAGGGATTGAAAATCTGCCTGTTTATAAATTTTACTATGATTGTATGCATACCAGAGTCCCTATGAGCATGATAAATGAATTTGAACACCCTGATGGCAGTATTGGTTGGTTTGAATTAAGAGTCGAACCTGTCCCAGAGGGGATACTGGTAAGATCTTATGATATTACGGAACAAAAAAAACTAGAAAAAGAATTCAGTAAACTGAATGATATATTAGAATTTGAAGTTTCTGAAAGAAATAGAGAATTATTATGGGCACTTGAAAGAGAAAAACATTTAAACAAACAAAAATCTGAGTTTGTTACCATGGCTTCTCACAACTTTAAAACACCATTAACAGCCATTTTATCAAGCTTGGCTTTGATAGAACGATACAGTAAAACCAATGAAATAGAAAACTGTATCAAACATTTTAAAAGAATAACTTCTTCTGTACATAATTTATCACATATTCTAAACAATTATTTATCTTTAGACGAACATCAAAAAGGAGTCAAAAAAAATAACCTCGAAAAGTTCTACACTCTTTCTTTTTTTAAGGAAATCATTTTACAATTAGAAGGAATTACAAAAAAAAATCAAACAGTTATTTTTAATCAAAAAAAAGACTGTTTTGTTCTTCTCAATAAAAAAATATTAAAGAATATAATTTTTACACTTATATCAAACGCTATTAAATATTCCAATAAAGATATTGTTGTAACTACATTGGTTCAGAAAAATAATTTAACTATATCTATTGAGGATAAAGGTGTTGGAATACCTGAAGAAAAACAAAAACAACTATTTATTGAATTCTATAGGAAATCTAGCACCCAGACTCTTCCATCGTCTGCTCTAGGCTTAAACATTGTAAAGCATTATGTTGATTTATTGGGTGGTAAAATTTCTTTTACAAGCGAAATAGACAAAGGTACTAAATTTACGATTGCCCTTCAGAATTGCGTTATTAACGAAAACATCGGAAAAGATGAAGATTTAATTTACGCTTAGTTTAATAATCTTTTCATTATATCTAATAGCTCTGAACACTCAAATGGTTTCAGTAAATAATCATCCGCACCTAAATCTAATCCTTTAAAAACACTCATTTTTTCAGACTTAGCTGTTAAAAATATAAAAGGTATTTTAGCAGTCTTTGGGCTCGACTTTAATTGTTTTAGTACATCATAACCATTCAATTTTGGCATCATGACATCGCATATAATCAAATCAGGACAAAATTTTTTGACAACCTCAAGGCCTTTTAAACCATCCTCAGCAATTTCAATCTGGTAACCATAAACCTCTATAAGTTCAGAAATATTTTCTCTTATTAAAAAATCATCTTCAATGATCAGGATCTTTTTCATAATCGATGAATTATACATAGCAATAGTGTAAATATACATTAAAAAGTTGTAATTAAAACTAAATCATTTGTTACAAAATATGCCAGTATACAACAACACCATTCTTAAAATTAACATTGTTTTATAACAAAACAAATATATAAAAAAACCTTTATTACTCGTAATAAGCAATAAAGGTCGTATATTTTTATAAATTCTGTAATTTTATGCCATTGAATGATATACGTTTTGAACATCGTCATCATCCTCTAGTTTTTCTAAAAGCTTTTCAACTTCAGCTTGTTGCTCTTCATTTAGTTCTGTGGTAGTGGTTGGAATTCTCTCAAAACCAGAAGACAATATTTCAATATTATTTTCTTCCAAATACTTTTGAATGTTTCCAAACTGACCAAACTCTCCATAAATTAAAATCCCATCTTCTTCTTCAAAGACTTCTTCAACCTCAAAATCTAACAATTCTAATTCTAGCTCTTCTAAATCCATAGCTACCGTTTCTGGATTTATTCTAAAATTACAAGTATGATCAAACATAAATGCTACCGAACCAGAAGTTCCTAAATTTCCATTGCATTTATTAAATGCAGCTCTAACATTGGCCACTGTTCTATTATTGTTGTCTGTAGCAGTTTCTACCAAAATGGCTATTCCATGAGGAGCATATCCTTCAAACAAAGTCTCTTTATAGTTAGCAGTATCTTTATCAGAAGCTTTTTTAATGGCTCTTTCTACATTATCTTTGGGCATGTTAGCTGCCTTAGCATTCTGAATTACTGCACGAAGTCTAGAGTTGGTATCAGGATTTGGACCTCCTTCTTTAACTGCCATTACGATGTCCTTTCCAATTCTTGTAAATGTCTTGGCCATTGCAGACCAGCGTTTCATTTTTCTCGCTTTTCTAAATTCAAATGCTCTACCCATTTTATGACTGATTTAATATTAAAATTGAAGCTGTAAAACGTATCAAACTTCAATTGTTATTTTATGATTTAGGAATGTAAAAATATTATTTTTTGACGAAGCTATAAAACCCTATAAAAAATTTATCTCACTGTAATTTACTATCACTAATTATACCTGGATAACTCCTAAATTAAAAGGAGTATCTATAGGTGCATGGTTGGCTGCTTCTATTCCCATGTCAATCCATTTTCTGGTTTCTAAAGGATCTATTACAGCATCTGTCCATAATCTGGCCGCAGCATAGTAAGGAGAGGTTTGCGCATCGTAGCTGGCTTCTATTTTAGACAAAATTTCGGCGTGTCTTTCTGGAGTAATTTCTTCTCCTTTTCTTTTAAGCGTTGCTTCTTCTATTTGTGCCAACACTTTGGCTGCCTGAGAACCTCCCATAACCGCTAGTCTTGCCGATGGCCATGCCACCATAAACCTAGGATCAAATGCTTTTCCACACATGGCATAATTTCCTGCTCCGTAAGAGTTTCCTATTACAATAGTAAATTTTGGAACCACAGAATTGGCAACAGCGTTTACCAATTTTGCCCCATCTTTTATAATTCCTCCATGCTCACTTTTACTTCCCACCATAAATCCTGTTACATCTTGCAAAAACACCAATGGAACTTTTTTCTGATTGCAATTGGCAATAAAACGAGTAGCTTTGTCAGCAGAATCGGAATAAATAACACCACCAAACTGCATTTCTCCCTTTTTACTTTTGATGACTTTTCTTTGATTCGCCACGATTCCAACCGCCCATCCTTTGATTCTTGCATAACCACAAATAATACTTTCTCCGTATCCGTTTTTGTAAGCTTCAAATTCAGAATTATCTACCAATCGCTCTATGATTTGATTCATATCGTATTGATCTGCACGAGATTTAGGTAAAATTCCATAAATCTCTTCTTGTAACTCCCTTGGCTCTGCCGCTTCTTTTTTGCTAAATCCTGCTTTTGTATATGCTCCTATTTTATCTACAATATTCTGAATTGTAGTTAAACAATCTTTATCATCTTCTGATTTGTAATCTGTAACCCCAGAAATTTCGCAATGGGTGGTAGCCCCTCCGAGGGTTTCGTTATCAATATCTTCACCAATAGCAGCTTTTACCAAGTAACTTCCTGCTAAAAAAATACTTCCCGTTTTGTTTACAATTAAAGCTTCATCACTCATAATAGGCAAATAAGCTCCTCCTGCCACACAGCTTCCCATCACAGCAGCTATTTGAGTAATTCCCATACTACTCATTTTGGCATTGTTCCTAAAAATACGGCCAAAATGTTCTTTGTCTGGAAAAACCTCATCTTGCAAAGGCAAATACACCCCTGCACTATCTACCAAATAAATAATAGGTAGCCTGTTTTCTATGGCTATTTCTTGCGCTCTTAAATTCTTTTTTGCAGTTATAGGAAACCAAGCTCCAGCTTTTACTGTTGCATCGTTTGCGACAACGATACATTGCTTTCCTTTGATGTATCCTATCTTTACTATCACTCCTCCTGATGGACATCCTCCGTGCTCTTTGTACATTCCTTCTCCTACAAAAGCTCCAATTTCTACAGAATCAGCTTGGGGATCTAACAAAAAATCGATACGTTCTCTTGCGGTCATTTTTCCTTGTGCATGGAGTTTTTCAATTCTTTTTTCTCCTCCTCCTACATGTACCTTGGCAAGTTTCTTTTTTAGTTCTGATAATAACAACTTGTTAGCGTCTTCGTTTTTATTGAAGTTGATGTCCATTTTCTCCTATTTTTTCAGGGGTCAAAAATACAAATAACCCATGGAACATAAACTATGCTTTTTTAGTTGTTTTGCTCACCTAAATAATTACCCTGTTTTTATTTACCTAGGTAATTATATTTTTATATCTTTGAGATAACTTATAAAAATAATATCATGAAAAAAGTAATTGTATTGGGGGCAAGCAACAGCAAAACGTCTATAAACAAACAACTGGCTATTTACGCAGGTTCTTTATTAGAGAATGTAGCAGTAAAAATTTTAGATTTAAATGATTACCAATTACCTATCTACGGAATGGATTTAGAAAACGAAGCGGGAATTCATCCTGAAGCTGAAAAATTTAACAACGACTTACAGGAGGCAGATGCCTACATAGTTTCGTTTGCAGAGCATAACGGCACGTATACTGTTGCATTTAAAAATGCTTATGACTGGGCTTCTAGAATAAATGCAAAAGTTTGGGGAGACAAGCCATTTTTAGCCTTGGCTACATCTCCAGGAATTAGAGGCGGTGCAAGTGTTTTACAGGCTGCAGTAGATCGTTTTCCGTTTATGGGTGCTCAACTAATAGGCTCGTTTTCTCTTCCCTCATTTTACGACAACTTTAACGAAGGAAGACTCATCAATACAGAATGGGATGAGAAATTAAGAAAAGAAATTGATGGGTTACAACAAGCATTAAATTAAAAAAATTATGGGCGATTTTTCTAAAGAAGTCAATTCATCATTTCCTTCAGAAACCATAAAAGCTCAGTTAAATATTCGGTACACAGCACAATATTTATCGAGCCTAACAGAAAATTGTTTAAAACCTTATGGTATTTCTAACGCACAATATAATATTCTAAGAATTTTAAGAGGTGCTAAAGAAGCTATTTCTATGAGTATTGTAAAAAACAGAATGATAGAAAAATCTCCTAATGCCACTCGTTTAGCAGATAAACTATGCGAAAAAGAATTGATTGAAAGAGTCCGTTGTGAAAAAGATAGACGAGCAGTGTATGTTTCTATCACCCAAAAAGGTTTACAGCTGTTAGAACAAATCAATTTTTCTGAAATAGAAAAACAAATAGGTGCTTTAAGTAATGAAGAAGCCTTGATATTGAATTCATTACTAGACAAAATCAGAAACTAAAAGTTATGAAATTAAACAGTATTTACACCGTATACAAATCTCCTTTTGTAATGATGGGGTCTATTGAGTTAAGACAACCAATTCCCTCTTTTAAAATTCCCAACGCAAATCCCTTTTTACTATTACACCACTACGGCCCGTACTTTATAAGTAAGGAAAACAATCCTTTTGATTTGGGAGCACATCCACACAGAGGTTTTGAACCCATTACTTTTTTGATACAGGGAGAACAAAAGCACCGAGATTCTTTAGGAAACATACAAACCATAAAAAGTGGTGGTGTACAATGGATTACATCTGGAAAAGGAATTTTACATGCTGAAGGCCCTACAAAAGAGTTTCTAGAAAAAAGTGGTAATTTAGAAGGAATCCAATTGTGGCTAAATTTACCCAAATCAAAAAAAATGATGCCTCCAAACTATCAGCAGGCCAATATAGAACAAATGGAATTTGTAGAAAAAAATGGAGCTAAAATTACTATTATAGCTGGTAATCAAGCTACAAAAAAAGGAGTGATTAAAACTCAGACTCCCGTAAATGCTTTTTGGGTAGATTTAGAAGCTGATGCATCTCAAAAAATTTGGATTCCGAATTCACACCAAAGCTTACTTTATGTAATTAACGGAGGTGTTTTTATAAACAAAAAAGAAACTTTAAGCTATGGCGAACAAGCTATTGCTACCTTTAAGAATGATGGAGAAGGAATTGAGATTCAAGCATTAAAAAAATCAAAATTACTTTTTCTTTCTGGCGAACCCATAGATGAACCCGTAGTAATGGAAGGTCCTTTTGTAATGAACACCAAACAAGAAATCTATGAAGCTTTTATGGATTATCAAGCTGGAAAAATGGGAAATTTGCAATAATTTAATCCGTACATAAACAATTATCAGCAGTATTTACTTAAGTTTACATTAAAAAAGATAGTGAATAAGAAGAGTATTTTTATTTTTTGCATGTTATTGATTGTAGTTGGTTTTGTATTCTATATCTCTAACCAAAAGGATAAAGCTGTAACAATAACCCCACTTACAGCCCAGCCCAGTGTCGTAGCTGCTTCAGAAACTGTCTCTTATCAATTTTCTTCTTTTTTACCAACTGCAAACCAAACAGTATACCATCACCAATACTATGCTCTAGAATATAACGAGGAGCACGAACAACCCAACTGGGTTTATTACTTGCTAACCTCAGCTGCTGTAAAAGGTACTGCCAAAAGAAAAGACGATTTTAGACAGGACCCTAGTATACATTCAAAATCTGCTACCTTAAATGACTACAAAAAAAGTGGCTATGACAGAGGCCATTTATGCCCAGCGGCAGATATGAAGCAAAATAAAACAGCTATGTCAGAAACTTTTTTTATGTCTAACATGTCTCCTCAGCTACCTAGTTTTAATCGTGGCGAGTGGAAAAGATTAGAAGCTCAAGTTAGAGAATGGGCTGTACAAGAAGATTCTCTATTGGTTGTTACGGGGCCTATTTTTAAAAACAATATAGACGTAATTGGAGATGAAAAAGTAACAGTACCTGGTTCTTACTATAAGGTTATCTATGATCTTACACCTCCTCAAAAAATGATTGGATTTGTTTTACCTCATGTAAAAAAGCCAAAGCCCTATAACACGTATCAAACTAGTGTTAACGATATAGAAGCACTTACTGGTATTGACTTTTTTTCTATTCTTAACGATTCTGCAGAAGAAGAACTTGAGTCATTACGTAACTGGGAATAATCACAGGTGCAAGCAACCTAATATTATACTACTTTAGTACCATGGTAAAGAAATAACATCCTTTACTTATCAAAACATCAAAAAAACAAACAATATAAATTTTGAACAAGCACCCACATAAACATCATGATGATGAGCTAATAACCATCAAAGAATATCACAAAGCAAACATGATGTTGTTTAACACCAAAGAACTAAAAACCACCGATACTGTTTTGTGTACTTTAACCTCTATAGACCGAATGAGTTTTTTACCCAATGGCATAGAACACCATGAGTGCAAACGTTCCGAATTAAGCGAACATTTTTTAGAAGTTGTAAAAAGAAACTTGATTTTGGCTTTTTTTGACAAAATTGAAATTGAACCTTTTGATGTTTTAGACGTACAAACTGAGATAGATTTTTTATTTGAATAACAAAAATTGATACCTATGGGAATACATGAATTTAGTAAAAATTATTTTTTAGATTTTGTTATTGATGACAACAAAAAAGAACAAATTGAATTTGAATTAGTTACAGTAGACAGAAACACCTTACAACCTACTGTAAGCTACAAAAAATTAAAAACCGAAACTCCAACAGATTGGTTTCAAGAAAAAATTGGGGAAGAAATTTTAGCAGGTAGACATCCTGAAAAATTCATCAACAGTTTTTACGAAAACACCAAACGTAAGTTAATCAATACTCATTTGATTAAATATAATATTAAAGGCTTAGATGCTATGAATGCGCAACAAAGCTTAGATTTTCTTTTTCAATAGAACCGAATCCACTGTAAAATAAAAAAATGGCCTTTAATAGAATTTCTACTAAAGGCCATTTTGTATATAGTTATTAGATAGTCTTTAAAAGTGCAGCTTCACCCCTGTTCTTAAAACCTGAGTTTCATAATAATTCTCGTAAAGAGCTGTAAAATTACTTCCGTTCACTTGCTGTTTAATTCCATATTGATTTAGAATATCAGTAAACGCGAAAAAGTATTCTGCCTTACCTTCCCAAAACTTTTTCTGAACTCCTAAGTCTAAAGAACTCCTACTAAACTGCCTTCCTTGTGCAATGTTCTTTGGAGCCATATACAAGTAACTTAATTGTACATTCCAGTTGTTTTTTAACTCTAATGTAGAATTCACCTTTGTATTCCAAGTAAACTCTTCTCTATTTTCTACAGTAAAATTCTGAACTATTGGAAATAGTACCTCCCCTGTAAATCCATCAATTGTATTCTGATATCCATTAAAGTTTACGGAAACTTTCCAATTGTCTACAACTTGCCAATCGTAAATTACTTCTAAACCTGCATTGATTCCACTACCAGTATTGGCATAACTTTTTACAATTACATTAGAATTGAATCGAGCATTCATGGCATCCACATAAATACGTGTATATGGATTATCGATATGTTTGTAATAAGCCGCTAAAAACAAGGAGCTTTTGCTCCATCTCGCTTTGTATGCAATTTCTCCCGCATTCACAAACTGAGGTCTTAAATAAGGGTTTCCAACCTTTAACAATTCATGATCGTCAGACTTAGCAAACATTCTTAACTGCGGTTCTCCAGGTCTATCAATTCGTCTGTTGTAGAATAATGAAATTTTTTGTTTGTTGGTCAGTTTATAACTGAATCTGATGTTTGGAAACAACTCAAAATACTCATAAGCATCTTCTTTTACATCAAAATAAATATTATCCTCATCAACTTTATAAGTTACATAGGTCTGCTCTGCTCTTATTCCACCTTCAATATCAAAATTTGGTTTTTCGTAAATTAAATTCGCATAAGCAGCATAAATGGTTTCTTCCCAATTGGACTCATTCCCCATATTTGGATAAATTATTGAATTCGGTTGATCATCCGTTGCTGTATAATCTACGGGTAAATCTCTATATTGAACTTTAGCTCCTGTTTCTAACAAACCACTACTAAACGGTTTAGAATAATCTACACTCCCCACATAAATATGCTCAGTTGCCAAAATATTAGTAATATCCCTACTTTGTGCAATGGCAGAACTGTCATTTATGTAATAAGTCTCATCTTCCCATCCTTTCACGTATTGCAATCTTGCTTTTAAATGATGACCTGGTTCTGTATATTGATGTTCATAATCCGCAGCAATATTAAAATAACCTGTAATCTCTTCTTCGTTCCAATTGGTATAACGATATCTTTGATTGGTATCCAAATTGATATAAGGTACCTGTGCTGTATCTGTGTGTTTTTCCCAATCGTATACTGATGAGATTTTGATTTTATTCTGTTTGTCTAATTCAAAATCTACTCCTCCTTTAAAAATGTAGTGAATTTGCTCTCTGTTTTCAGGTACTTGAGAAATGGTATTTCTCCCATCGTCATAATTACGAGTTGTAAACTCATTATTGGGTAACTTTTCCAAAAACAACACTTCTGATTGTAAAAAGAAATTCACCTTGTTTTTTTGATAGTTTAAGTCTAAACTAGGAATGTATTTAGGAGTAAAATCGTAGCTCCCTAATTGTGTTGGTAAATCCTCTTTTCTTTTGGATAGTACTCCTAATCCATAGGTAAAACCTGCAGTACCATTCAAGCCTTCTTTCTTTTCTTTTTTGTAGATGATATTGATTGCTCCTGCCATTCCACTGGCATCATACTTAGCAGATGGGTTATTGATAATCTCTATTTTTTGGATGTTACTAGCAGGAATGTTATCCAATCCTTTCTGATTTCCAAAACCTGTTAAACTAGATTGTTGACCATCAATTAAAATTAGCACCTTATCACTTCCTCTTAGCAATACTTTTCCTTCCTGATCTACAGCAATACCTGGCATTCCTTTTAAAGCATCTAAAATGGTTCCACCTCCTTGCGAAATAATATGATCTGTATCGTAAGTCTTCTTTTCCAAACCTTTACTCAACTCCGATTTATTAGCTTTGATGTTTACTGCATCTAGCTGGGCAATATCTTCTTCTAAAACTATCGTTCCAAAATTTATGTACGGACTAATTCCTCCTACAAAAACTTCTTGAATTGTTTTTTTATAACCTAAAGGTGATACAATCAATTCATAGGTTCCTGCAGCTACATCTCTAAATAAAAAAGCTCCTTCTTCGTCTGTAAACCCTTGTTTTTGTTGATTTGCATCTTTGGTTTTTAAAGTAATTGATATATAAGACAAAGATTCATTTTTGTCTGTTTTCACAACTCCTGACACCGTTGTTTTTTGCCCAAACCCTACAGAAAAGCTTAGTAATACTAGTAATTGAAAAAATAGTTTCATCTTTTGATCGTGTAATTGATAGCTACAAAAAAATATGATTATCGCTATGCTATTTTTAGTTGATTAAGTTGATTGTTTTTTGTCTTTGTATTTTTTGTGTTTCAGTTAAAACAAACTGCTTTACAAAAAAAACTTCTTTTGGTACTTCGTACTTGGACAATTCCAAAGATGAAAAGTTTAATGAGATCTCCTCCCCTTCAATGACTAATATCAATTTCTCTCCCAAAGTCTCATCTGATTTTCCAGCTACAAAAAATCGTTGAGAAATGATTTTGGAAAGTTCCCTTTCTATTTGTTCAGGATGTAATTTTACTCCTCCTGAATTGATGACATTGTCAAATCTTCCTAACCATTCAAACTCGGTCTCTGAATGAATTTTTACGATGTCGTTAGTGATTACTTTTTCATCACTTAATAGAGGGGCATTGATTACTAAACAATCTCGTTCGTCTTGGGAGATCGTAATGTCTGGTAGTAATTTATAATTACTTGTCCACTTCCCGATACGATATTTCGTATCCTCAATAGCACTCGAACTGACAAGATTTAATTTTTTAACAGCAATATGTGTAACGGTTTCTGTCATTCCATAGGTAGCAAAACATTCTGTAGAAACTTGTTGCAATTGTTCTTGTAGGCCTACAGACACCACGCCTCCACCAATAATTAACTTTTTTACCAATTGTAAATCCCACAAACTAGCTTTTACCTGCATAGGTACCATAGCACAGAAATCATAGGTTTCAAAAGAGTCTTCTAATGGATTACTAATAGGCTCTACAACATCTAGGTGCCAACCTAATTCCAATGCTCTAACCACCATCATTTTTCCTGCAATGTATTCGGTAGACAAACAACACAATGCTTTGGTCTCAGCACCCAATTCAAAAAAGGCTCCTGTCGCTTTGGCTGAATTTCGCATGTACTCCTTTTGAATAGCAATCAATTTAGGAGTACCAGTAGATCCCGAAGTTTTTACAATTAAAGTCTCTGAATCTGAAAACCACTCTTGTAAAAACCAAAACAAATCTTCTGAAACATCTTCTGAAAAAGAAATGAGTTCTAACTGAGACTCGAAATGTTCTCCATTTAACCGAAATGAAGGATGCATATTAAAATTTGACATGAAGTTCTTTTTCTAGTTCGTTTTGTTTCACAGCTAATTTCTCTAAAAATTCTTGATGTGACTTCGATCCTGCATGAAAAGGTTTGTGCAATTTTCCTTGTTGAACCGAAGCTATTCTTTTAAAATATGCTTGTGCTTTTTCAGAAATCCAAACATGAGAAAATTGCTCCCAGATATAATCAATCGCTACTTTATTCGGATGAATTAAATCGGCTTCGTAAAATCGATAATCTCTTAAATCATCTAGCATTATCTCATAACTCCCATAATAGTACACACCTTTTTCTTTTTTTACTATCGTGGCTACGGAAGAAAGTAGATGTGCTTTGCTCAGAGAGTTCTCTACCAATCCATCCTTGGTATGTCTCACCGGACTTACCGTAAAAATAATTTGAGTTAATGGATTTACTTCTTGAATTAAAGAAACAATCCTCTGTAACGAAGCTATAACCTCATCAACAGAGAGTATTTGTTTGGAAAACTCTGTTTGTGGAATTTTATGACAATTCGCTACCAGTTCCTTATTTTTTAAATACTCATATACCCAACTTGTCCCTAAGGTGATAATCACATGGGAAGTTTCTTTTAGAAAACTCAAACAACTCCCTTGTGCTTGGTGAATATTGGTTATCACCTTATCAACACTTAAAGCAGATAGATCTGAGTGATGATGCAACGAATGAAAGACTTCTCCATGCTGAACGATTTCTGCTTTTGTATATTCCTTTTTTGAAATGGTATCCGCAAGTACTTTTTCAATGGCTGTTGGACTAAACAGAACTCCAAAAGGATTAATGAGTGTATTGAATTTAAAATAATCCAATTGCTGTCCAATATTCTCAGAAAAACAAGATCCCAACAAGAGAATCTTAGACGTATGGTCTATTTGATTTTCCTGTTGGGATTTGAATTTTATTTTAGTTCGTAGTTCCATTGTTTAGTTCTTAGTTTATGGTTCATAGTTTTTGGAAAATGATTACCCCTACTGCTCCATCAACTAACAAACGACAACTACTACAAATACTCTTGTACTTTCTCTATTGCTTCAGACAATCCTGCTGGGTTCTTACCTCCTGCAGTTGCAAAGAACTTTTGTCCTCCACCACCTCCTTGGATTAACTTTCCAAGTTCGCGAACAATTTTACCAGCATCGTATCCTTTTTCTTCTACTAAGTTTTTTGCAATATAAGTAGTTAAGGTTGCTTTTCCATCGTTCTCTGCTCCTGCAAAGAAGAATAAATTTTCAACCTCACCTCCTAATTCGTGCGCTATATCCTTAATGGCTGCAGGATTCATATCTATTTGTGTTGCTAAAAAGTTGACTCCATTGATCTCTTTAATTTTAGACTTTAGATTCCCTTTTACATGTTGAGCTTTTTCTTTTAATAAAGCTTCAATTTCTTTTTTAAGACTTGTATTTTCATCTTGTAACGATGCAATAGCTTTTACAGGATCTTTTGCGTTTTTTAAAGACTGCTTTACATCTACCAAAACTTTATCTTGTTTCATAAAGTATTCTTTGGCAGCAATTCCTGTAATGGCTTCTACTCTACGCACTCCTGCAGCTACAGCACTCTCTCCCGTAATTTTAAAATGCCATATATTATTGGTATTGGCAACGTGTGTTCCTCCACACAATTCTTTAGAGTTTCCAAACTGAATCATGCGCACCATGTCTCCATACTTTTCTCCAAACAAAGCCATTGCTCCTTTATCAATTGCTTCTTGCATAGGAATTTTTCGAAACTCTTGTAGCTCTAGCTTTTCACGAATTCTTGAGTTTACAAATTCTTCTACCTCCTCAAGTTCATCTGCAGTTAACTTAGAAAAATGAGAAAAATCAAAACGCAAATAATTGGCGTTTACCAAAGAACCTTTTTGCTCTACATGAGTTCCTAAAATGGCTCTTAAAGCTTGATGCAATAAGTGTGTTGCAGAGTGATTGCAATTAGAAGACTCTCTGTTTTTTACATCGACCACTGCCTTAAAAGTATCTGTAGGGTTTACTGGCAAATGCTTGGCGATATGAATTATTAAATTGTTCTCTTTTTTGGTATCAATAATATGTGTTACGTTTCCGTTACTTGCTTCCAAAAATCCTCGGTCTCCTACCTGACCTCCTCCTTCTGGGTAAAAAGGTGTAATGTTAAATACCAACTGATACAATTCTCCATCTTTTTTTGATGTTATTTTTCGGTATCTTGTAATTTTAACTGGTGATTTTAGATAATCATACCCTATAAATTCTTCATCTGCATCTTCTTTTAAAATCACCCAGTCATCCATATCCATTTCGGCTGCTGCTCTAGAGCGATTTTTTTGTTTTTCCAAAGCTGCTTCAAATTCAGCCTCGTTTAACGAATAACCTTTTTCACTTAAAATTAATGCTGTTAAATCTATTGGAAAACCAAAGGTATCGTACAATTCAAAAGCTTTATCTCCAGAAACTTCTTCTCCTGTGGTGTTGGCTATTACTTCATCTAACAAACCTAAACCTTGACCTAAGGTACGTAAGAAAGAGGCTTCTTCTTCTTTCATTACATTTCTTACCAATTGCTTTTGCTCTACAATTTCTGGAAAATAGTCTCCCATTTGATGTGCCAATACATCCACTAGCTGGTAAATAAACGGATCTTTTTTATTTAGGAAAGTAAATCCATAACGGATTGCACGTCTTAAAATTCTACGAATTACATATCCTGCACCAGTGCTAGAGGGCAACTGTCCATCGGCAATGGCAAAAGCAACCGCACGTACGTGGTCAGAAATTACGCGAATGGCAATATCAATCTCTTCATTTTTACCGTAAGTAAAACCTGTCTTAGACTCCAGTTCATGTATTAATGGCGTAAACACATCCGTATCATAGTTAGAGGTTACCCCCTGTAGAGCCATACACAAACGTTCAAACCCCATTCCAGTATCAATATGTTTGTTGGGTAAATTTTCTAACGAACCGTCTGCTTTTCTGTTGAATTGAATAAATACTAGATTCCAAATTTCTACTACTTGTGGATGATCCATGTTTACCAATTCCTTTCCATCTACTTTAGCTTTTTCTTCTGCAGAACGAATATCAACATGAATTTCAGAACAAGGTCCACAGGGTCCTTGTGCTCCCATTTCCCAAAAGTTATCCTTTTTATTCCCTAACAAAATTCGATCTTCGGCAATGTGCTCTTTCCACATTTCGTAAGCTTCTAAATCTCTCTCCAAGCCTTCAGATTCATCTCCTTCAAAAATAGTTACATAAAGACTATTCTTGTCAATCTTATAAACTTCGGTCAATAATTCCCAAGCCCAAGCAATGGCTTCTTTTTTAAAATAATCACCAAAAGACCAGTTCCCAAGCATTTCAAACAAAGTGTGGTGGTAAGTATCAATTCCTACCTCTTCCAGATCGTTGTGTTTTCCAGAAACCCTCAAGCATTTTTGCGAATCTGTTACTCTAGAGTTCACTACTTTTTTTTGTCCTAAAAAGTACTCTTTAAAAGGCACCATTCCTGCATTTACAAACATCAAACTAGGATCATCCTTAAGCACCATAGGAGCAGAAGGCACAATTTTATGTTGTTTGGATTCAAAAAACTCTAAAAACTTTTTTCTAATATCTTGAGATTTCATATATTATAATGTAGGTTAAACAATTCTTAATGAATTATTTTTAAAACATTTTGTAATATTGCACGTTAAATAATTCAATCAATTGCTTTTTGATTTGATTGGTGACAAAAATAGTTAAATTAGTTTCATGGCGAAAGCAAAATTTTATTACGATTCCGAGACACTATCCTACCAACCCATACAAAGAGATCCTAAGAAAACACTTAGAAACACATTGTTGTATAGTTTGGCTATTTTACTGATTGGATTGATTGGTTTTGTTGCTTTTAGTGCTGTGTTAAAATCTCCTTCGGAACGAGCAACGTTAAGGGAGCTGAACAACTTGAAATTTAACTACCAACTTTTGGAAAATAAAATGGCTCAAGCCGATGCAATTTTAGAAGAAATTCAACAACGAGACAACAATATTTACCGTATTATTTTTGAAGCCAAGCCAATTTCTAACGAAGAACGAAATGCTGGTTTTGGTGGAGTTAATCGTTACAAAAGCTTAGACGGATACAAAAACAGTGAGTTGATTAAAGAAGCTACTCAAAAAATGGATATTTTGTCTAAACGTTTGGTAGTCCAATCCAAGTCTTTAGATGAAATTGTAAAACTGGCCAAAAACAAGGCCGAAATGCTAGCCTCTATACCAGCTATACAACCTGTGGCAAATAAAGATTTAAAACGCATGGCTTCTGGGTATGGAATGCGTATTCATCCAATTTATAAAACTCGTAGAATGCATTGGGGAATGGACTTTTCTGCTCCGCAAGGAACCCACATATACGCTACAGGAAACGGTGTGGTAAAAACCGCAAAAAAATCTAGAAAAGGATTTGGAAATCACATAGTCATAGATCACGGTTTTGGATACGAAACTACGTATGCACACATGAGTAAATTTAACGTACGAAAAGGACAAAAAGTAAAACGCGGAGATTTAATTGGATTTGTGGGAACTACAGGATCTTCTACAGCTCCGCATTTACACTACGAGGTAAAAAAAGGAAATCACAAATTAAACCCAGTGTATTTTTACCACAACGACTTAACTCCTGAAGAGTACGAAACCATGCTTAAATTATCTTCTCAAGAAAATCAATCTTTAGATTAAAATGCACATAGACCTGCCCAAAAAAAGATACTACAAAATAGGAGAAGTTGCCAATGCTTTTGGTGTTCCTTCTTCTATGATTCGTTATTGGGAGCAAGAGTTTGAGATGATAAAACCTAAAAAAAATAGCAAAGGGGATCGAATGTTTACCCAAGCGGACATTGAAAAACTAAAATTAGTTTACCATTTGGCCAAAGAACAAGGATATTCGTTAGAAGGAGTCCGAAAAAAGCTACGAGAACAACCGCACAAAACCAGCAAACAAGTAGCCCTTGTTAGTAGACTAGAAGCTATTAAAACAGAATTGATTAAAATTAAAAATCAATTGTAAAGACAATCTGTCATTCTAAAAAAATGGTATACTTTGTGTATCTTTATAATCAAATTAAAAAAATTAATTATGAATCCATTTTCTATTGAAACTACAACATCCAAACAAGCGGTGTTTATGAACAGAGTTTACGCTTGGATGAGCGGTGCTTTGTTAGTAACTGCGTTTGTAGCATGGTGGGCAGCAACCACACCCGCCTTTTTAAACGTCTTATTCCCTCCTGAAGGAGGAATTAACAAATTGTTGTTTTATGGTCTTATTGGGGCAGAAATTGGTCTGGTATTTTGGATTTCAGCAAGAATTCAAAAAATGACTTCAGAAAGGGCTAGTTTGCTTTTTGTAATTTATGCCATTTTAAACGGATTGACCTTATCAACTTTATTTATTGCCTATACTACAGGATCTATTGCTTCTACCTTTTTTGTAACAGCAGGTACTTTTGGAGCTATGAGCTTGTATGGATATACCACCAAGAAAGATTTAAGTAGCTGGGGAAATATCTTATTTATGGCATTGATTGGTTTGATTATTTCATCACTGGTAAATATTTTTCTACAATCTTCTACTTTTTACTGGATTGTAAACAGTATTGGAGTTTTGGTCTTTGTAGGATTAACCGCTTATGATACACAAAAAATCAAACAAATGGCAAATCAGATGAACTCCGAAGAAGAAGCAAAGAAAGGAGCCGTAATTGGTGCTTTGTCTTTATATCTTGATTTCATCAACCTGTTTATTTTCTTACTTCGTTTTTTGGGAGATAGAAGATAACCTGATGTTAACATTAGCAATTGCAAAGCCAGTGATAAAAAATCACTGGCTTTTTTTATGAGCTGAATTCTTTAAAATTCATTTCCATGTCTTCTAAGGTTTATAAACTTTGTTTTATATTCGTTTGTTGAATTAAATTTTTCTTGTAAAATGAATATCAGAAACTGGATTATTCTAACTATCAACTCTTTACTATTTATTGTTGTCATTTCCCTTTCTATCTTGTTTTATCGTCAATTTGCCAAAACGTTAGATCAAAAAGTATTGTCACAATTAAGTTCTATAGAACGTTTAAAAAGGGTACAAATAGAAAAGTATTTAGAAAACCAGTGGAATGATTTTTTACAGAGCACATCCAAAACTAAAATTCATATTCCCTCTGATAAAATAGAGCAGTTACCTTTTAGAGTAAAAGAATCTGGAATGTATGACTTTACTCCCATTTCTAAAAACGGTAAAATGTTGATAGGAATGGTGCTTGTAGAAAATGATAGCATTGTTAAACTAGACACTTTGCCAGGCAACTACATACAACAAGTATTACTTGAAAGAACTGGAATGGGAAATAGTGGAGAAACCTATTTGGTAGGCAAAGATTATAAATTACGTTCAGCTTCACGCTTTTTTCCTGACATGCACCCTTACGCTATTGTGGCCAAAAGCCAAAGTGTACAGCGTGCTTTTAGAGGTGTATTTAAAAAAGGTATTTACAAAGATTATAGAAATATTGAGGTATATAGTGCTTATCACAACATTGAATTCTCTAACATTAACTGGATTATTTTATCAGAAATGGACGTAGAAGAAGTAATGCTACCTTTGAATGAAATGAAGTCTAATTTGTTAATTATTGCAGGAAGTATTTTTATTATAGCACTAGTACTTGGTTTGTATCTAACACAATTTATTACCAAACCTCTAAAAAAAATGTCTTCACAAATTTTAGACATGACCAAAGGGAACTATAATATCGAAATTCAGACATCATCGTATTTTAAAGAAATCAATCATACCTTAGATACTCTAAACACCTTAAAAGATTCTTTGGTTAGAGCCATTGATTTTTCTAAAGAGATTGGAGAAATGAAATTAGATACCACTTACAAACCCAACTCATCATCTGATGTTTTAGGAATTTCTTTGGTAAAAATGAAAGATCAATTAAATGAGTACCAAACCAAGCTAAGACAAATTAACATCAATAAAAAAAGAATTTTAATTGAAGGGCAAGAAAGTGAACGTAAAAGATTGGCTCAAGAATTGCACGACGGAATTGGTCCTTTGTTAACCAGTCTTCGTTTTTTTGTAGAAAACATGCAAATAGAGCCCACTAAAAAAGGTGAAATGAAAGAAATTATAGATCACACCATCTCAGAAGTTAGAAGTATGACCTATGCCTTAATGCCTCCTTCTTTAATTGATTTTGGGGTTGGAGAAACCTTAAAAACTTTTGTAAAGCTTATCCGAAACACAACCCAAATAGATATTGAGTTTGACAATTCCATAAAAGAAGAACATTCTAAAATCACTACCAATATTGGTATTTCTATTTTTAGAATTTGTCAAGAACTCATCAACAATACCGTTAAACATGCACAAGCCGAAAAAATTAGAATTTCTATCACAGAATTTGACGAGTACCTTTCTATTTTTTATTTTGATGACGGAAAAGGCTACAACCCAGAAACTGTACAACTAGGATCTGGACTAACCAATATAAAAGAACGTGTAGAAATTTTTGATGGATTGATTTATTTTGATTCAGAAGCTCAAAACTCTACAGTAGAAATAGAAATCCCCTTATTACATGAATAAAATAAATATTATTGTAGCAGACGATCATCAGTTATTTAGAGACGGACTTACCGCATTGCTAAATAAATACAAGCATCTAAATGTTTTAAAAAACGTTGAAGATGGAATTGCTTTGTTTCAAGAATTAAAAAATATCAAACCACAACCAGACATTATTCTACTGGATCTTTCTATGCCTAATATGAATGGTTTTGAAGCTCTAAAAAAACTAAAAAAAGAATATCGAGACATTAAAACCATTGCTATTTCTATGCACAATGACGGAAATTACATTGCCAGATGTGCACAATATGGTGCTAAAGGATATTTATTAAAGAATACCGACGAAGAAGAAGTAATACAAGCAATTAAGCAAGTTTACGACGGTCACAAATACTACAATCACGAACTGTCTCAAAAAATGATTGACAGCATGGCAAGAGTAGACAATGCCAAAAAACTTACTAAAAAGGAAACTCAGATTTTAGAAATGATTTCTAAAGGGATGACCACCAAAGAAATTGCAACAAAACTATACATTAGTACCCGAACCGTAGAAACTCACCGATCTAACATGCTAAAAAAGCTCGAAGTTAAAAACACTGTAGAACTTTTAAACACAGCAACTTCGCTAAACATTATTGAATAACATCCGTATAAACACGTAGTAAAAAATACCATTTTTCTCATATTTACAAAGCTTTATTTAGGCCGTATCTTTACAAAAGTAAACCCTTAAATTACAAGCAATTATGAAGAATTTGATATGGATATTAGCCATTGCCTTTGTAGGAACGGCAACAGCACAAAAGAAAAGTGAATTACAAGGGCCTGCAGCCAAAAATTACAAACCATGGCAGCACAATGTAGAAGCTACTGTATCTGTACAGTCTGTAAACAAATCTACATTAAAAAGTAAAGATGCAAAAAACTACAAGCCCTGGAAAAAAGAGGCAAAAGCGACAGAAAAATTAATTTTAGCTTCTAATTATAATAGAAATAAATTACAAGGACCTGAAGCTAAAAATTACAAGCCTTGGTTAGATTAATGCAAATTAGCTCAACAAAAAACTCTTTGATTTTACATCAAAGAGTTTTTTACTTTTTTAGGCTTTTACAACTTCTATAGGTACTGATCTACGTTTTCCCAAGGCCCTCCGTTAATAATATCTACCCCATGTCCTTTTAAAAAATCTGTAGCTTGCTGACTTCTAGCCCCGCTTCTGCAAACAGCAATAACAGGCTTTTCATACCCTTTTACCACATCTACCTTGGCAGGCAAAGTTTGCAAAACAATATGTTCAGAACCAGCAACATGCCCTGCATCGTACTCTTCTGGGGTTCTTACATCCAATACAACTGCTCCGTTTTTTAAATATTCTTGAATTTTCTCATTATCAAATTGACTCATATCTTATACTTTTTTTCTTAATTACAAATTTAACAAATGTTTTAGTATAAAAAACTTTACAAAACTTACAATACCATCTTTATTTAGGTTTGATTACCTTTGCAAATCAATTACAGCATATGAAACACAAAGCAGGTTTTGTTAATATTATTGGAAATCCGAATGTAGGAAAATCTACATTGATGAATGCCTTTGTAGGTGAAAAGCTTTCTATTATAACTAGCAAAGCACAAACCACCAGACATCGTATTTTAGGGATTGTAAACGATGAACACCATCAAATACTTTTTTCTGATACACCAGGAATCATAAAACCCGCATACGAAATGCAGGCCTCTATGATGGATTTTGTTAAATCCGCTTTTGAAGATGCCGATGTTTTAATTTACATGGTAGAAATAGGTGAAAAAGAACTAAAGGATGAAGCTTTTTTTGAGAAAATTAAAAGTTCTAAGGCTCCTGTTCTATTACTCATCAACAAAATAGACACTTCTAATCAAGAGCAAATTGAGGAAAAAATGCAGTATTGGCAGTCTAAAGTTCCCAATGCCAATGTGTACTTAATTTCTGCTTTGGAAAAATTTAACATCCTACCTGTTTTTGATAAAATCAAAGAACTTTTACCAGAGTCTCCACCTTTTTATCCTAAAGATCAATTAACAGACAAGCCCGAACGTTTTTTTGTAAACGAAGCCATTAGAGAAAAAATTCTGTTAAACTATAAAAAAGAAATCCCTTATGCGGTAGAAATTCTTACTGAAGAGTTTTTTGAGGAAGATGAAATTATAAGAATTCGTGCTATAATTATGGTCGAAAGAGAAACTCAGAAAGGAATTATTATTGGTCATAAAGGAGCTGCTCTTAAAAAAGTGGGAATGGATGCCAGAAAAGATTTAGAAGCTTTTTTTGGTAAAAAAATATTTTTAGACCTGTATGTTAAAGTCAATAAAAACTGGAGATCTAACGACCGACAGTTAAAGCGTTTTGGTTACAAAGAATAAAAAAAGATGATGGCTATTTTTCCATCATCTTTTTTTTTTAATGTGGTAATTTATCTTTAATTACTCCGTAACAGTAAGTTCCTAAAACAGCAAAGGCAATAACGATTAATAGACTAAAAAAACCAGAACCTACCAACGTAAACATGGGACCAGGACAAGCTCCTGCCAAAGCCCAGCCCAACCCAAAAATAACACCTCCAAAGAGGTAACGTTTTACACTCATTTCTTTATCTTCTATACATATAGGAACTCCGTAAAAACTTTTGATATTGAACCTTTTTATGATTCGTATTATCAAAATTCCTAAAACAACAGCAACTCCTATAATTCCATACATATGAAAAGATTGAAAGTTAAACATTTCATAAATTCGAAACCAAGAAGCAGCTTCTGATTTATACATGGTAATTCCAAAAAGGATTCCGATACTTAGATACAAACTATTTTTCATAGGTATAGACTTAAAAAATAAAAGGGTAAAAAACATGAATCATTATCAATCCTCCAATAAAAAAACCAATGACTGCTATTAATGATGGTAGTTGCAAATTGCTAAGTCCAGAAATTGCATGACCAGAAGTACATCCTCCTGCATATCTAGCTCCAAACCCCACCAAAAAACCACCTACGGATAGTAGTAATATATTTTTGGGGCTTACATCTACAAACATCTCTGTTGGCAAGTATGAAGTCTCTGAGCTTGTGATCCCATACACTTTTAGACTTTCTACAGTTTCCTGACTAATTTCTACTCCGTCTTGAATACTTAGAAAATTAGCCGCTATAAAACCGCCAATTACAGCACCTATAGCCACCAAAAGATTCCATTTTTGTGCTTTCCAATCAAACTGAAAAAAAGAAGTTTTTTTTCCTGCACCACAAATAGTACACAAAGTCCTTAGATTAGAAGACATTCCAAAACGATTTCCCATCATTAGCAATAAAAATAAAACTAATGCTATTAAAAAACCCGAAACATACCAAGGCCAGGGCTGCAAAACAAACTCCATAATTGTTTACTATAAATATTTAGGCAAAAATAGTTAAGCTTGCTGAATTGAGCTGTAACAATTGTTACAAGTATAAAAAAATCAATGTTTAATTTAGCAAACTGTAAGTTTTGTTTCTCTGTAAACGACTGCATTACCCCCAAACCTTTTAGAAAATCGTCTTTATGGAATCATTTATTTCTAGTTTTAGCAACAGTATATCTTGGCTTATTCAAATGATTACTTTTCAGACAGCTTGGTATCAGAATTATTTTTGGGGATTGATTCTTATTTCACTCCTTATATGGGTTTTAGAAATTTTATTTCCTTGGAGGAAAAATCAAAAAATTATACGAAAAGATTTTTGGTTAGATATGTTTTATATGTTCTTCAATTTCTTTTTGTTTACCGTTTTTATGAGTGGATTTTATCAACTTTTTAGCACTTTATTACATTTTTTAGGCTTTCGCATAAATTCCCTTGCTATCTTTAATCTGAACGACAAATCTTTAGGAGTTCAGCTGGTTGTGTTTTTTGTGCTTAGTGATTTTTTTCAATGGTTTACTCACTTACTCTTGCATCGATTTGATTTTTTATGGAGATTTCATCAAGTACATCACAGTGTAAAAGAAATGGGGTTTGCTGCACATTTACGCTATCATTGGATGGAAAACATACTGTACAAACCCTTAAAAACTTTGGCCGTTATGCTAATTGGCGGATTTGAACCTGAACAAGCTTATTGGGTTCATTTTTTAGCTATTACTATGGGGCATTTAAACCATGCCAATATTCGAATTACTTGGGGCCTATTTAAATATATTTTTAACAATCCTGTAATGCATCTGTATCATCATGCATACAAGCTACCTAAAGCAAAAAGATTTGGAGTAAATTTTGGAATTAGCTTAAGTCTATGGGATTTTATTTTTAACACACATTACCTACCCAAGCCAAACAAAAATCTAAAAATTGGTTACAAGGGAGACGAGCTACTACCCAAAACATTTAGAAAACAATTTTTTGTAGGCTTTAAAAAGTAAATTATTTTAACAATTCTTCTACATATTTAAAATACCTGCTTGTGTCTCTTAAGTAAGAGTATCCTGCTATTTTCTCTTCTACTTTTCCTTTGTAATTCATAAAAACAACCATCGGAAATGATTTAGATGGATTGTATTCTTTTAGCAATTCTTTATTAATTTGCATTTGTTTTTCAGAAATAATATCTACTCGTCTTGGTACATCTACTAAAACCAAATTTAGTTGACTTGATTTTTCTAAAAACTCTGTAGAGTGAAAAAAGTCTGCATCTAATTTTTTACAAGGAGCACACCAGTCACTACCACTAAAATACATTATAATGGGTTTTTTATTCTTTTTTGATTTTTTTAATGTTTTTTCAAAATCTTGAGACCATTTTAACTCTGTTTCTTGAGAAAAAACAGAAAGTCCCACCAATAAACAACAAAAAAATACAACCTGTTTCATAATACTACTAAAGATTAACTATAAAAAACTCTTTTCTAAAGGTTTAGAAAAGAGTTTCAAAAATAATGCCTTCTTGTTAGATTTTCTAATAATTAAATAAATTATTGAATCAATCTAAACTCTGTTCTTCTATTTACTGCATGCTCTCTTTCGGTACAAGAAACACCATCAGAACAACGGTTTTTTAACTTATTTTCTCCGTAACCATTAGCCACCAATAAGCTTTCGTTAATCCCTTTTGTTTTTAAATAATTTACAACTGCCAAAGCTCTTCTTTCAGACAAATCTTGGTTAGATGTTTTAGAACCTCTAGAGTCTGTATGTGATGCTATTTCTAATTTCACCCCAGGATTGTTTTCCAAAACAGTCATCAACCTTTCGTCAATTAATTTTTTTGCTTCGTCAGTTAAGGTAGCACTTCCTAGGTTCCAGTTAATTGGTAAAGCTTGATATTCTATCAAAGAACACTCAACCTCTTTCCAGGTAGTTAAACCTCCTTTTTTTACCAAAACTTCTTTGGTTATTGTTTCAAACACAGCAGGAACTATTTCTTCTGTAGTATACGCATCTTTTACCAAAACAGTTTTGGTTATGGTTTTGTATTCTGCAGGTATTATAATTTCCTCCATACGTGCAGGCTCTTTAATTACTTGTTTTGTGTAAGTTGCTTTTTTTTCTGCTACAAGATTAGGAGTTGCAAAAGCATCTTGCTTTAATTCTACCGTAGGAACCGATGTGTATTGAGCAGGATACCCTTTATAACACCAATATTTACAATCGTCTGGATTGCTAGACTCACAATCTGGTTTTTCTGGACTTAGTTCCCATCTTGCATAAGCAGGTTTTACTTCTACCACTACTGTAGAGTCTTTAAAACTAGCAGGAGTTAAAGTTAACATGTTAGAAGCATCTTTAGAAACATATTCAACAGTTTCAGTTCCCCATACAGCAGGAACAAATTCGTACCTTTTAGATGCTTCTTTTACCAACACTTCTTCTGTAACAGTTTTGTACTCTGCTGGTATTTCTTTTAAAACTTTGTACGCAGCCTTTACCTCTACTTGTTCTTCTTTATTTTCGTATACATCGGGGGTAGTACACCTTACATAACACTTTCCTGGTTCAGGATTTAGTGGTAAGTCTTGGGCAAAAGTTGTTACTGATACCGCTAAAAACACAATAGCATAAATATTTTTTTTCATGTTTGATTATAGTTTAGTTACTGCATCTAATTTCATTGATTTTTATTAAGCAAAAAAGTAAAAATTGATTTATTTCAATTTTATTAACAAAAAATTCACAAACCCCCATAACCAACGCAAAACACTAACATAAAGTTAGTTAAAAGTTAAATAGTTCTTTATTAAAGAATAAAAATACTTTTAAAACTGATTTAAATCACCATAAAAACCTCTTTACAAAACATCAATTTCTTTGATATATTTGCACCTTAAACCAGTCTATAATGTCTATTCCGTATTTGCATCCTTTTAAAAGTAATCTCGGCACTATTTCTCTGCCCAAAAAATTCACATATCCTTTTTACTACGAACCCCATCCTCTATGTGAAATAGCTGCCAAAGAAGTTCAAGAATACCTACAACATCAAAAAGAATGGTCACATCCTTTTTTTACTTCCGATAAAGAGAACGAAAAAGGCATTGGAAAAATGTTTGGAATTTTAGTGGTTAAAAATGTGAAAAATCAATTGGGTTATTTAGTGTCTTTTTCAGGTAAATTGGCGGGCACCAACACACATCGTTATTTTGTTCCTCCTGTTTTTGATATGCTACAACAGCAAAGTTATTTTTTACAAGAAGAAAAAGTTTTAAACCAGCTAAACTCCGAATTAGAAGCTCTAGAACAAGACAAAACATACAACACTTTACAAAAGCAATTAAAAGAATTTAAAAATTCAGAACAGCAAGAAATACAGCTGTTACGTAAACAGATTATTGCAGACAGAAAAAAAAGAAAACAACAAAGAACACTTGCTAAAAATCAACTTTCTGAACAGGAATACTCGGAGCTACTGAATCAGCTGGCAAAAGAAAGTATAGTGTCTAAAGTACAACTAAACCAACTTATACAAAATTGGCAACAACGCATAGAGAAGCTTAAAGACCAACTAAAACCCTATGAAAAAGCTATTTCTGACGTAAAAAACCTACGCAAAACTAGGTCCAAAGCACTACAACACTATTTGTTTAGCCAATATCAATTTTTGAATAAAGAAGGAACAAAAAAAAATTTATTACAACTGTTTAGCAATACCGCTTTTGAAATTCCTCCTGCAGGTGCGGGTGAATGTGCAGCCCCTAAACTGCTTCAATACGCATTTACCAACCAACTAATCCCTGTTTGTATGGCTGAGTTTTGGTGGGGAGACAGTCCTAAATCAGAAATAAGAAAGCACAAACAATATTATCCAGCATGCCAAGGCAAGTGCAAGCCTATTCTAGGGCACATGTTACAAGGCTTAACTATTGATGAAAATCCTTTGTTACAAAACCCTGCTATTGGAAAAGAAATCACTGTTATTTACGAAGACGAATACCTATTAGCTGTAAACAAACCGGCTGATTTTTTATCCGTTCCTGGAAAATCTATTAGTGATTCTGTTTACTCACGCATCAAACAACAATACCCAAAAGCCACTGGACCTTTGTTAGTTCATCGTTTGGATATGGCTACTTCTGGCCTGTTATTAATAGCTAAGAGTAAAGAAATACACGAACAATTGCAACGTCAATTTATCAAAAGACAAGTACAGAAATCTTACGTTGCTCTTCTTGACGGCCTGCCAAAACTTAATGAAGGAATTATTGACCTTCCTTTGCGATTGGATATTGACGATAGACCGAGACAACTGGTTTGCTTTAAACATGGAAAACCAGCCCAAACACGTTGGAAAAAAATTGCTTTTAAAGACGGAAAAACCAAAGTTCATTTTTTCCCCATCACAGGTAGAACACACCAATTAAGAATGCATGCAGCTCATCCAATGGGACTAAACACAGCTATTGTTGGCGATGATTTGTATGGAAAAAAATCTGACAGACTGTACTTGCATGCAGCTTCCTTATGCTTTACCCATCCTGTTAGCAAAAAAAAAATAGAACTAAAAATAGAGGCTGAGTTTTAATCAACTCAGCCTCTTAAGTGCAATGCAAATGGGGAGGTTAAAAAAAAATGCATTGCTATCTTATAATTCAAAACTAGTTTCTATAACAGTTTTGGAACTTCCACCAACAAACACGCTAAACTCTCCTGGTTCTACCACAAACTCTCCCTGATTGTTGTAAAACCCTAACTCTTTGTTTGTTAGAACAAATCTGATACTTTTTTCTTCATTCTTAGAAAGTGACACCAATTTAAAACCTTTAAGCTCTTTTACAGGTCTGGTTACACTTGCCACTACATCTCTAATGTACAGTTGCACTACTTCTTTTCCTGCTCTATCTCCTATATTTTTTAGGTTGACTTTTACCTCAACTCCTTCTGGTAGTGGAGTAACTTTGATATCACTATACTCAAATTTTGTATAGCTTAATCCATGTCCAAAAGGATACAAAGCATCGTTTTTTTGATCTTGATAATGAGACCAGAACACCACATCTTTTCCTGGAGCAACAGGTCTTCCTGTATTTTTGTAGTTGTAGTACAAAGGCACCTGCCCTTCATTTCTAGGAAAACTCATTGGTAATTTTCCACTAGGATTATAATCTCCGTACAAAACTTGAGCAATTGCATGACCGCTTTGTGTTCCTAACTGCCAAGCTTCTAAAATAGCAGGAATGTGCTTGTCTGCCCAAGATAGCACTAAAGGTCTTCCATTATTCAACACCAACACGATGTTTTTATTTACAGCATAAACTTCTTCTAACAACTCTTGCTGAACTCCAGGCAACCCAAGCTTAGTTCGACTTCTACCTTCTCCACTTTGAAAACCATGTTCTCCTAAAACCATCACTACTACATCGGCCTTTTTCGCAACTTTTTTTGCTTCAGAAAAATCGCTTTTATCGTTTTGATTGATTTGAACCTCGGTAATAAAATTAGGTTCTCCTAAAGCTACATCTGCTCCTTTGGCATAAGTAATTATATTTTGCTTGTACACCTGCAAACCTTCTAAAACAGAAACTGCAGTTTCGTCTTTCGCAGCAATTCTCCAACTTCCCAAGGGACTGGTTTTGTCTGCAGCCAAGTCTCCAATCACAGCTATATTCACTCCTTCTTTTGCCAAAGGCAATAAATCATCTTGATTTTTTAACAATACAATCGATTTTTTTGCCATGTCTAGCGAAGCATCCCTAACAGGCTTGCTTCCAACTACTTGTTTTTCTCTTAGCTCATCACAATACTTGTAAGGATCTTCAAATAAACCTAATTCAAATTTTGTGGTTAAAATTCTACGAACAGCATCATCTATCAAAGCCTCATTAACCTTGCCTTCTTTTACCAAGTCGGATAAGTGTCCTACATATGCATACGACTCCATGTCCATATCCGAACCAGCATTGGCTGCAATTTCTGCTGCATGTTTTAAATCTTTTGCATGACCATGAGCCATCATTTCCATAATAGATCCCCAATCTGAAACTACAAAACCATCAAACTGCCATTCTCCCTTTAACACGGTTCTTTGTAAAAATGTATTTCCTGTAGCAGGCACACCGTTTAGCTCGTTAAAAGAATTCATAAAAGTTTTTACACCTGCATCAATAGAAGCTTTAAATGGAGGAAAAATAATGTTATTTAGCGTAGAGGTTCCTACGTCTACTGTGTTATAATCTCTACCGGCTTCTGCAAATCCGTATCCTGCAAAATGTTTTGCACAAGCTAAGATTGTGTTGTGCAGAGACAAATCTTCGCCCTGAAAACCTTGTACTCTGGCTTTGGCAATTTGACTACCTAAATAAGGATCTTCTCCAGCTCCTTCCATTACTCTACCCCATCGTGCATCTCTAGAAACATCGACCATAGGTGCAAAAGTCCAATTGATTCCTGCAGCTGAGGCTTCTAAAGCAGCCATTTCTGCTGATTTTTTGATTGCCTTTAAATCCCAACTAGCAGCTTCTGCCAACGGAATAGGACTTAGGGTTTCGTATCCGTGAATCACATCAAAACCAATAATTAACGGAATTCCTAACCTAGATTCTTCTACAGCTACTTTTTGTACTGCTCTTACCTGAGCAGCTCCTCTTACATTTAGCATAGACCCCACCAATCCTTCTCTTAAATGCTTGTATTTTTTTGCTTGATCTCCCTGAACAGGAGCAGGCCCTGTTACATTCCAAAAACCGTTGTACTGATTCATTTGTCCTATTTTTTCATCCAAGGTCATTCTAGACAACAAATCTTCTACACGTTGGTTTACGTTATATTTTGGGTTTTTATATTTTATCTCGTCCGTTTGACTACAAGAAATAACACTGTAGGTTAACAAACTGAAAAATAAAAGTTGAACTCTTTTTTTCATCGGTATCTTGTTTTGTTAAAATTTAACGTACTATGCTTATTGATAAACCCTTACGTAATCAATTTCGAACCTAGCTTGAGTAAACTCTGGATCTATATTCCCCCCAAGGGTTCCGCCCATTGCTAAGTTTAAAATCAAAAATTGATTTTGGTAAAAAGGCCAATTAGCACTATTATTCTCTGTCGGTTTTTGATACGTACCTTTAACAACACCATCAACTGTAAATTGTATTTTGTCTGGTGTCCATTGTACTCCGTACACATGAAAAGCTGTAGAAACATCATCAACCTTATCGTAATGAGACACAAAAGAAGGGTTTCCTCCATGCCCAGAAGTTGTGTGGATTGCACTAGAAGTAACACCTAAATCATTTCCTGTGTGTTCCATGATATCAATCTCACCACAAGCTGGCCAACCTATTGTAGAAATATTTTCACCCAACATCCATATAGCTGGCCAAGTACCACCTCCTGCTGGTAATTTTGCTCTTACCTCTACTTTTCCATATGTAAAGCCAAATTTTCCTTGAGTTTTTAGGCGAGCTGATGTGTACTCTGCTCCACTATACAGTTGTTTTTTAGCAGTAATTTTTAACACACCGTTTTCCACTTTTACGTTGTCTGACTCTCTAGTATAGTATTGGGCTTCATTGTTTCCCCATCCGCCAGCACCTATATCGTACGTCCAATTGTCTGAGCATGGTGTTCCGTCTTCATTAAACTCGTCTGCCCAAATAAGCGTAGTTAAATCTCCTGTTGGCATGGCTGAAGCGACTACGCCATTACACCCATCGTTTTTAGGTGTTATTGTTTCTGCTCCCCCATCACTACCACAAGAAAAAAATGCAGTAAATAACAAGCTACTTATAATCCATTGTTTGTATTTCATTTTTCTATTTTTTATGTTAAAAATTCACCCACATCCGACTTGGTTTGTGGATGAATTTACAGATAAACTTATTCTTTACTACTCGTTGGTACCGTAGGTAAAGTCATCGATATAAGCATTTACCCACTCGTAATTGTTTTCTCCGTTAAACTGGACAACAATTCTACTGAACTTTGTTTCGGCACTGTACGTAGAGAAGTCAAATGTAAGCTCTTGCCAAGTATCGTACTCATAATTTTGTTCTACTACTACTTGTCCTTCCCATGGTGCATTGCTAGAACCATCTTGTAACTTTAGTGCTAGTTTTTTAGGTTCAGCGTGTGGCGTTTCTGGACTTGGCACATACACCTTTACTTTAAACACGTTTTTGGTTGATAGGTCGAACTTGTCAGTTTTTTCTTCATTCAAATCAAAACGAATGTTTGCATACTGCCCACCTTCATCTACATACTGTAATACGTTATCAGAAGTATTGATCCCTGTTTTTGATGGATTTGGAACTCCTACATTTACTCCTGCAGCATCACCTACCCAAGTAATGTTTCCGTTTCCTTCAAAATCATCAAAAGGATCGGTTCCTACCCCTGTATCTGGACAACCATTTGCATTGGTTCCTCCATGTAAGTTAGGACACTCATCATCTACATCTAAAACTCCATCTCCATCTGCATCGGTTTCAGGTAACATGGCTGCTGCCGAACCTTCTTTGGCCAATTTGTATTGCCATACACCAACACCAAAATTTATTTGTACAGTCATTATAGTTTTGTCTTCAGAAAAACTAACATTGCTATACGTAATTGTATTTGCTGCTTGGGCTACAGAGGTAATTTCTGCCCCATTGATTACTTTAGCCAATCCTAAGAAAGCTCCTTTTCCTGTTAAAGTGATGGTTTGTTCTGTTTCATTATGGAACCAAGTTCCTGAAGCAGAACCATCGTATGGAGCTACAGTCGAAGAACACCCATCTTCTTCTACATCTTCCCAGCTTGCTTCTCTCCATGTAGCATCTCCTAGTTCCGTAACAAAACTTCCATCACTCTTAAACTCAAATACATCATCAAAAAAGCAATCACGTGTTTTTACATCTGCCAAACCACTAGACCACCAAGAAAGATCTTCAGAGCTAGGTCCTACTGCCAAAGCTCCTTCGTTGTGCAACATTACCCATCTACCCACTACATCGGTTTGTGGTATTTGGTAAGTTATTAATTGCTCTTTTTCTACTGTTACACTTTCTTTTCCTTCTGCTTGTGCTGTTACTTTTATGGTATATGTTGCTGTTTCATCAGGATAATCGTAAGTTATCGGGACTCCTGCAGTTTGATGCATATCATCATTAGCTTCTGTACCAAAATCTATTTCATACATGGTAGCCCCTGATGAAGTAGGTGTTACAGTTGCTACTGTACCATCTCCACTTACTGATACCGTAAAATCTACATCTGACAACACACCGTTATTCATTTCGCTATCGTCGCTTGTACAAGCCTGCAACAGTGCTAGGACTGCTATAAAGCTTATTCCTTTTTTTATTAAGTTCATATGTATAAGGTTTTAAGGTTATTACTTTCTTTTAATAATTTGGATTTTGTCCCCATCTGTCTGTAGCATTGGCTAAGTTTAGCTCTACAGTTGGAATTGGAAATATTTCGTTTTTTCCTTCGGTATAATTCACGCTACCAAATTCTACAGGTTTGGTATTGTTATAATTTTGAAAAGCTTGAGAAGCTTGATTGGTTCTTACTAAGTCGAAAAAACGATGTCCTTCTGCCGCAAGCTCTAACCTTCTTTCTTTATAGACTGCTTGTAACATGTCTGTTTCTCCTGCATATGGAAAATCGTGTGAATTGTCTCCAAACGCTCTTGCTCTTACTTGGTTTAGATAACTTACCGCATTGGTTAACGACCCTCCACTTTGTATTTCTGCTTCCGCTGCCATTAACAGTACATCAGCATAGCGAATAGCACGATAATTATTGCTGTAGTTTAATGGATCTGACCCTGCCCTTTCATTTTCATCAGCTTGGGTTGGTAAGTATTTTTTAGTAAAAAACCCTGTGTTTTCTCTACTCTTCTCGTAAGAATCATCATTTCTTAAATCCCAAATCGTAACGTCTCTACGAACATCATCATCTTCATAAGTGTCGTATAGCACTTGTGTAGGTAAGTTGAATCCCCATCCTGCAATGTAAGGTGCAATTGCTTGGTTACGTGGTGCGTTTTGCTTTGGAAAATAGTTTCCTTCACTACATTGAATACAGTCCCATCCTGCACCTTCGACATTGGTGTACTGTATTTCAAAAACGGCTTCATTACTGTTTTCTCCTGCTTCGGTAAATAGTGTAGTAAAATCTACCAAATCGTAAACATCCGAATTGATAACATTTCCTAGCATTGTAGCAGCATCTGCAAATTTTGCATTGTTAAACTTCCCATGATACAAATACACTTTTCCTAACAAAGCTTGTGCTACTCCTTTGGTAATCTCATATTTTTCTGCTTGGGTTACTGGCAAATTATTGATAGCCTCTTTTAAATCTTCTTCTATAACGCTATACACCTGAGCGATACTACCTACGCGATTCATGTTATATTCGTCTCCCACACTAACTTGCTTGTTTGCAATTCTTAGCACCCCCTCTCTAGTTTCTGTTAAAAGAGGAATATCTCCATAAAACTTAGCCAATTCAAAAGCGTAATATGCTCTGAGAAAATAAGCCTGAGCAATAATTTCTTCTTTTCCGTCAAAATCAATTTTATTTTGATTTTCTAGCACGTAATTGGCTCTGTTCATCCCTGCATACATAAACTTCCAGACATCTCTTAATTGGTTGTTATCCGCTGGAGTATGTTCCATTTTATCAACTCTTTGTAACGTAGGTTGATCAAAATTTGCTGCATCTCCACCCGCAATGATATCGTCTGAAGCAGCAACAGCAACCGTAACATTCCAGTGCGTAGTTTGTAACATATCATAAGCTCCTATCAAAGCAGCCTCGTATTCTTCAGGACTGTTAAAATAATTTTCTGAAGTAGGTCCTACTGGATCCAATTCTACATAATCATCACATGATTGTAATATAGGAGTCAAAGTGAGTATTGCTGTGGTAAACAACAACAAGCTTGATTTTTTAAAGTTCTTTATATTTTTCATTTGTCTTTTTTTTAAGGTTAAAAACTTAGGTTCATCCCAAAAATATAGGTCTTTGCTACAGGATAGAAGCCTCTATCAATCCCTGCTCCAATTGGGTCTGAAGAAGAAGCAGAAGGATCAAAACCGTCGTAATCTGTAAATGTATGCAAGTTGTTTGCTGATGCATAGAATCTTAATTTATCTATACCGTATTTAGACAATGCTTCTTTTTGAAAAGTATACCCTACTTGCACATTCTGAATTCTGATGTAAGAAGCATCTTCTACATAGTAATCCGAAAAATAGTCTGTATTTATAGAAGCCCCTGATACCACTCTAGGTGTTGTTGTACTTGGGTTGCTTGCTGTCCAAGCATCTAATACTCTGACATTTTTATTTGCTAAAGTGTTTACTCTTTCATAATCTCTTACCATATCATTACCAAAAGACCCAAAAGCAGATGCACTAAAATCAATATTTTTATAGCTAAACCCTACATTCCAACCAGCTGTTAGATTAGGAATTGGATCCCCAATATCAGTTCTATCTGCTTCTGTAATTTGACCATCTCCGTTAGTGTCAGAAAATTTCAAATCTCCTACTCCTGCTCCACTATGATAAGTACCCTCTGGTGATGCAGCATCTAAAGCATCAATTTCTGATTGATTTTGATATATACCCTCTGTTTTGTATCCATAGAAATATCCTATTGCATGTCCTTTTTCCATTCTAGAAGGTAAAATACCTGTACCCAAACCAAAAGCACCTCCTTCTATAAATCCTGATTCGCTTCCAACATATAACACTTCATTATGTATGGTTGAAAAGTTAAAACTGGTATTGAATTTAAAATCATCAGAAAATTGATCTCTGTATGATATCATCATTTCAAACCCTTTATTCTCTACTGTTCCTGCATTAATTACGGGTGCCGATGAACCAATTCCTCCAACTCCTGTTAATCCAGATATTTGAGCTGCAATCAACAAGTCTTCAGTTTTTTTAGAATATACATCCGCTGTAATGTTAATTTTATTACGAAAGATTGAAAAATCAACCCCTAAGTTACTGGTAGTACTCGTTTCCCATTTAATTTCTGGATTCGCTAATTTCCCTATGGCTACTCCTGTTAACAAGTCTTCTACATTGTTTTCTTGATTGTTGCTATAAACTCCTTCTCCATCCAATCTAGAGATGTAAGCAAAATCATCAATTCTATCATTTCCTATTTTTCCGTAGCTCAATCTTAACTTTAAGTTGCTCAACCAATCAGTATTCTCTAAAAACGGCTCGTCTGACATAACCCATCCTAAAGAGAATGAAGGAAAATATCCCACTTTATTTTCTGGCCCAAACTTAGAAGAGGTATCTCTTCTAAACATTCCAGAAAACAGGTATTTTTCTTTGTAATTGTATTGTACTCTAGTAAAGTAAGAAGACAAACGCTCTTTGAACTGATTGCTTCCAATGGTATATTCTGCCTCTGTAAAACGATCTCTAACTTCTTCGAAATTTGAGATATTTGCATCCGAGAACGAATTGCTTCCTTCTCTTAATATTTCTCCAAACAAACCTGAATATTCTCCTCTGTTTTCTCTAACCTCTTGCCCCAACAATACATTCAAGCTATGTACCTCTTTAAAAGTATTGGTATAGGTTATTAAATTATTCCACGTATAATCATCGTAGGTATCCACATTATCCACCAACTCGTTTCTTGTAGTTCTTGTTAACGATTTCCCTACCCCTAAAAATGTAAGTGGTCTAAACACTGTAGATTCATCTGTTGCATGGTTAAACTGATATTTTGAACGAACCGAAAAATGATCTAAAAACTTATATTCTGCAGTAAATGTTGGGCTAATTTTCTTTACCACATTGGTATTATAGGTACTCGCTATTTGAGAGACTGGGTTGGCAACTTCAATGGCATTAGTGTTTACAATCCCAAATCCGTTTCTGTACTTTTCAAATCCTGCATCTTGCAAAGGCGTACTATCATACACACCTGTTAAAGGATCTGCATTAATGGCATTGTACAATACAGAACCTACTCCGTTTTCGGCTAAGTTGTTTTTTTCTGAATATGTGTAAATAGCAGTAGCCGATAATGATAACTGATCTGTTACATCGTACTGCAATTTTGTTCTCGCTGTCATTCTCTCATAGTTAGACTCCGCTCCTCCAACAATTCCATCCTGAGTTAAGTAAGAACCTCCAAAAGCATAAGCTAACTTTTTTGTTCCACCACTTGCAGAAAGGTTGATATTATACATCGGAGAAGTTTCAAAAACTTGATCTTGCCAATCGGTAGTTCCCATAGGAGTTACAGCACTTTTAGCTACATCATAGATTTGTCCTGTAACCGGTTGTTCAAAATACGTTAAACTCCCATTTGCTTTATTGACATAAGCTGCAAACTGAGCAGGGTTTAGCAAGTCTAATTTTTTACTAGTTTGTTGAAAAGCATAGTAAGTATCTAAGTTGAATTTTAATGGACTTTCTTTACTACCAGATTTGGTTTCAATTAAAATTACTCCGTTTGCTGCTCTTACTCCATAGATTCCAGCAGTAGCATCTTTTAATACATTTACGCTTTTAATATCATTAGGGTTAATAACCGATAAGTCTGTGATTGGGTTCCCATCTACCAATATCAAAGGTGCGTTGTCTCCGTTGGTAGAAATTCCACGAATCCTAATATTTGATGCTGCACCCGGAGACCCTGAAGAAGAGGTAATAGCAACCCCAGAAACCTGCCCCTGCAAAGCTTGTTCTACACGTACAGGATTTAACTTCTCTATAGTTTCTGTCTCTACAACAGAAACAGCTCCTGTAATTTCTTTTTTCTTTTGCGTTCCATAACCTATCAAAACTACTCCTTCTAACTGAGCAACATCTTCTGATAAACTTACATTGATTTCATTTTGATTCCCTACTGTAATAGTTTGTGAAACGTACCCTAAATAAGAAATTTCCAAAACGGTTTTTGAAGTTACATTTTGCAGCTCAAACATTCCCGAAAAATCTGTCATGGCTCCTTTGGTTGTACCTTTAACCAATACATTTACTCCCACCAAGGGTTCTTTTGTATTAGCCTCTGTTACGACACCTCTAATGTTTTTGGTTTGAGAAAAACCTAAAAATGACATTAGCAATAAAAAATACGTAATATAATATTTCATCATTTTTTGATTGTAAAAATTGAACATATCTCAAAACTACAACCCTTATAATGATTATTATAAAAAATCATCCCTACAAAAAACATACAGGTTCTATTTTTACACCAACCAGTAGGCTAATCAAGCATTTATAGAGCCTTAAAAAACAATAAAATCCTAAAATGTAGTGGTATTGTATAGGTTTTGTAGTGCTATATAACAAAAGATAGCTACATAAAAAAAGCTGTTTTTTATCAAAAAAGCAAGATTACACTTCAAAAGCTACAAAAAATGCAATCTGTCTTCGCAAGTTTTCATTATATATTCAAAATATAGTCTACTAAGTTTTGCTCACTTGTTAGGTCTATTTTTTTTCGTAGTCTATATCTTTTTACCTCTACACTTTTAGGAGAAATATTTAGCAGAGGAGCTATTTCTTTTGAAGATAAATTCAGTCTTAGATATGCACACAATCGTAAGTCGTGTGGCGTTAAAGCAGGATGTTTCTGTTTCATTATTTTGATAAAATCTTTATCAGCATTATTAAATGCTTCCTCAAACAATCTCCAGTCTCCTTGATTACTTAAATTTTTATCAATAATTCGAATTACATTCTGAATATTTTTTGGCTGCCCTTCCATCAATTCTTCTTTGATTGTACTTAGCAATTCATTTTTTTTCACAATACTCATAGTAGAACTTGCCAACTCTTTGCTTTTTACAACAACATCAGCTTCTAATTTTTCCTTTTCTAGCAAAGTCATCTTTTTATCATTTTCTAGCTTTTGCAACTGCAGCTCTCTTTGCTTTCTTAAAAGCAACCTTCTTTGTTCTCGTTTATGCCTTATGGTATACAATTGGTGCATAAATATTGAAAACAAGACGACAGCAATCACATAAATAAAAAGAAACAAGTTAGACAAATACCAAGGTCTATCAATCACAAAACTAAAATTAGCGACATTGCTTGTTTCTACACCATCAACTCTTGCTTTTACAGAAAACTGATAGGTTCCAAAAGGGAGGTTTTCTAGTACAATTTTTGGATCTGTAGACCAATTACTCCATGTGTTAGACAACCCTTTAAGTTGATATTGAAAGGCTACATGTTTAAACTTTTCGAAAACTGGTACGCTACAGTAAAACTCAAAACTGTTTTCATCGGGCTCTAACAAATGTTTTTGATGTAAAGCTAGATTTTGAGATTGTTTACCGAAAGAATATTTTTTGATTTGACTAATTTCAACCTCACAAGGGTTTCTTTCTTTCATTTTACTAAGGTCTAAAGTAATATAACCATCAGAATTTCCTATTAAGTAATTATCCTTACCTAAATAACAAATGTTTTCATATCCTGTAGCACCTTTTCTTAAATCTAAAGAAATAGGGTATGTAGCTATAATAGGGCTAGTACTTAAACGACCTTGCTCTAAAGACACTATTTTGTATTTTGCAAAAGCCCAAATTTTATCGCCTTTTTCCGTGCTTACAAAAACCCCTGAGTTGTAGTGTGAACCAGAAACATATTTAGATATTAACGTATCTTTTCTAAAATTTTTTGTTTTAGGTTGATAACGATAAACCCCGTTTTGATAAGCATAGAACACACCACCTCTGTACGTAAATATAGACGAGTTAAGCCCTTTTGGTAATGTATTTATTTGTTTAATGTTTTCTACTCTTGTAAAATCTTTATTTACATACAATTGATACACACCTTTGTATTCGTGATTTACAAAAATGATGTTTTCTCCATGCCTCTCAAAGTGACGACTAGATATAGTAAACCCTTCAACCTTATTCTTTAGTTGCCATTGCTGATTATTTTTTACAAACACATAAAGACCATTATAAGTTCCTTGTAAAAATTCATTTTCAGAAAGAGAGACCATCTTCCATCCTCCCATTATATTTGCAATCTTTTTTGCACGAGTGTCTTGTACCAAAAAAGTTCCTGAATTATGACCACATAACAAATCTCCTTGCAACACCTTTAGCGACCAAACTTGTCCTTCTGTATCTTTCACAAAAGAAAACCTATCATTGGTTCCCATTTTTTTACAAAACAACCCTTGATTGGTTCCTAAATAAACCAAACCTTTGTGTGTAATTGAAGTATAAACTGTTCCTAACACTCCTGTATAATCTTTATATACCCTAAAGGGAGAGTCTATATCTATAACATTAATTCCGTTATCTAACCCTAACCATATACTATGTTGATGATCTTCATACATAGCAAGCACAGTGTTGTTAGATAAACCCAATTCTTGATTTATTTGATACAAAACTTTTCCTTGCGGGTTTAACACAAAAATTCCTTTAGAAATAGTACCAATAACTATGTTTCCGTTATGAAGCTGAAGTGTGCTGTAAATGGCCCCTATCGTATTAGGCAGTTCATTTTCCCATAACACCAAATCTTCTTCTTGTTTTTGCCAAATTCCACGATTATCAGTTACAAACAGCAATTGATCTTGTACCGTATGCATACCAATAACTGCACTATTTTTAAGCAAATTAGCAGCGCTAATTAGCTCCGGATTTCCTTTAGACATACTATAAACTCCGTTACCGTATTCTTGGTAATAAAGTACATTTTCTACGGTAAATACATTTAAAATTTGTGTTTCAGCTTCGTGAACTTTTATTTTTTGAGTAGTTGTATTATAAAAATAAATTCGTTCTAAAGATTGAAAAACGACCCAATCCTCTACCAGTTCAATTCCCCAAAACTGTTCATCATCTAACAAATTTAATTCATTAGACAGAGAGGTAAATTCTAGTTGTCCTTTGTCATTCTTTTCCCAAAATCCAAAACCGTTGTAAAAACCTGTATAAATTTTTTCTCCATCAATCTTTACAGAACGCACTATAGTTCCATTGGGTGATGGATACAAGTTCCACGATGCTCCATCAAACTCCATCAATCCTTGGTTGTTCGCAATGTACATATGCTCATCTACTCCTTGCCCAATAGACCAATTCTGATTTTCTGCCTTGTAATCTAAAGAAGTGTATACGCTAATAGGTGGAAGTTCTTGTGCTTTAAGAAAATCAAGACATAAGAATAAGACTAAGAGAACACGAATTTGCATAATAAAGATAAAATTTATGTATCATGAAAATAAAAAAAAAGAACTACTTGACAGTCGTTCTTTCTAAGCTATGTTATAAGTAAGTGATGTAGGCTATTCTTTTTCCCAAGCTAAAAAACCTCCTTTTAAATCGCATGCGTTCTCAAAACCATTTTTTTGTAAAATTCTTAAAGCTGTAATACTTCTCCTCCCAGACTTACAATACAGGTAAATGGGTTTATTTTTATACAGCTTAACCAAATCTTTTTTAAAGCTAGGTAACAAGACATCCATATGGATAGCATTTTCTATATGTCCCTGATTGTATTCCTTTTCGGTTCTTACATCTATTAACTGAATATCTTCTTGCTGAATAGCTTGCCTAAACTCTGCCACATTCATTCTTTTAAACTTAATCTGAGCCGAAAGTCTTAAAGCAAAACTCAACCCCCAAATCACTAAAAAAATAATACAAATAGTTCTCATAAAACTCTTATAATGTTGACGGACAAACATAGTCTGTCGTTTTTATTCCCTGTTCTTTAATAGATTTAAATCCTCCTTCGACATCTACAAAGTTATGAATTCCTCTACTCTTTAAAATAGAAGCTGCAATCATACTTCTGTAGCCTCCGGCACAATGTACATAAAATTTACCTTTTGAGGGAAATTTTTCAAGATGATTGTTAATACTATCTAACGGTGTATTTACAGCACTAGGCAACCTTTCAGACAAAAATTCACTTTCTTTTCTAACATCAAAAAAAATAGCCTTTTGAACATCGTTTTCTAAATGTTTCGCTGTGATTTGACTCACTACATCATACTCCTTTCCGGCTTTCTTCCATGTTTCAAACCCTCCTTTTAAATACCCCAACGTATTATCAAAGCCAACTCTAGACAAACGTGTAACAGTTTCCTCCTCTTTTCCTTCAGGGATTATCAACACCAAAGGTTGTTGCACATCGCCAATTAGTGCTCCTACCCAAGGAGCAAAACCTCCGTCTAAACCTATAAAAATGGATTTAGGAATGTGTCCTTGCGCAAAATCTTTAGCGGTTCTTACATCTAGCACTAGTGCTCCTGCCTCATTCGCCAATCTCTCTAATTCATCGGGAGTTAATTCGTGAGTTCCTTTTGCAATAACCTCTCCAATATCTGCGTATCCTTCTTTATTCATTTTTACATTTAGTGGAAAGTATTGTGGTGGTGGCAGCAGTCCATCCGTAACTTCTTTTACAAACTCCTGTTCAGTCATGTTGGCTCTTAGTGCATAATTGTTCTGTTTTTGATCTCCTAAAGTTCCTGTAGTTTCTTTGCTTAGATTTTTTCCACAAGCAGAACCCGCTCCGTGCCCAGGATATATAATTAAATTGTCTTCTAAGGGCATAATTTTATTTCGTAAACTATGGTACAAAGTTGCTGCCAACTGCTCTTGTGTCATGCTTGCTGCTTTTTGTGCTAAGTCAGGTCTACCTACGTCTCCTAAAAACAAAGTATCGCCTGTAAATAACGCATGGTTGTTTCCCTGTTCGTCAATTAATAAGTAAGTGGTGGATTCTATTGTATGCCCAGGAGTATGCAAAACTTTGATTCGAATTTCACCCAATTCAAACTCTTGTCCATCGGTAGCAATAATGGCTTTAAAATTTGGTTCCGCATTGGGACCGTATACTATAGGAGCTCCTGTTTTTTTTGATAGTGTTACATGTCCACTAACAAAATCTGCATGGAAATGAGTTTCTAAAATATACTTAATTTTTGCACCATCGGCATGTGCTTTTTCTATGTAAGGCTGTACCTCTCTTAAAGGATCAACAATAGCAACTTCGCCGTTACTTTCTATATAATAAGCTCCTTGAGCCAAGCATCCTGTATAAATTTGCTCTATTTTCATCATCTTTTGATTTGGTCTTGTTTAGAGAGTTCTAAATTAATATACTTTCTTAGGTTATACAGTAACAAACGTTACATAGTATGTGTATTTTGATGACATATTTCTCTTTGTAAATCGTCTTTACAAACAATGCCATCGTAACAATCTACAGCTTCGTAAGTTCTTACAAACAGGTTTTCTTTTCCTAACAAATCAACCACACCTGCTTTAAAAAGTACATCTCTGGTAGGACCTATTGCTCCTGTAATAAATAATTTTATTCCACGTTGTTGCAAACCTTCTATATAATGTAAAAGCATGGCGTTGGCAGAATTGTCTATATAAGTAATCGCTTCTGCATTTAAAATTATTGCTTTTAGGGTTGTTTTTTGTTTCGCAATTAAACCATCTAGTTTTTCTCTAAAATAATCTTTGTTTCCAAAAAACAACTGTGCATCAAAGCGGAGAATTAATAAATCTTTTCGTTGATTAACTTTATCAAACCTAGAAATGTTTTTAAAGTAGTTACTATCTCCTATTCTAGCTAAAACAGCAATATGTGGTTGAGACGTTCTGTAAATTAACAACAATAAAGACGCTATGACTCCGACTAAAATTCCTTGTGTAATTCCAAAAAACAAAGTGATTAAAAATGTTGCTAATAGCAAAAAAAACTCATCTTTATGCTGTCTCCATAATTTAATAGGGTAAGATACGTCGAACAAATTGACTACAGCTACCAAAATCATAGCCCCTAAAACTGCTTTGGGTAAATCATAAAATAAAGAAGTAAAAAAAAGCAAAATCACCCCTACTACTAAGGCACTTATCCAACTTGCCAATAAAGTTTTTGCTCCCGATTGATTGTTGACTGCTGTTCTTGAAAAACCTCCAGTAGTTGGATAAGCTTGAAACAATGAACCCATAATATTGGCCATTCCTAAAGCTATTAGTTCTTGACTAGGATCTACCTTGTAATTGGTTTCTTTATCTTCTAATGATTTAGATATAGAAATTGCTTCCATAAAAGCAACCAAAGCCAAAGTAATTGCCAAAGGTATTAGGTCTACAACCGGAAGTGAACTAAAAGAAATCCACTGAAAGCTTGGTAATCCTGAAGGAATTTCTCCTATAACAGCAACTCCCTTTTCTTGCAAGGCAAACCAACGCACTACAACAATCCCAACAACCACCACAATTAATGCTGACGGAATTCTAGAAAAGTAGCGTTTGCTTATTACAATTATCACCATAGCCAAACTTCCAATTGCTAAAGTTGTTACATTTAATCCTAATATACCTTGCCAAAGTTGCACTATCACTTCATGGACTTTAGAACTTCCTTGAATTGAAATCCCAAAAACGTGTTTTAGCTGACTTAATCCTATCACTAATGCTGCAGCTGAAGTAAAACCACTAATTACAGGCTTGGATAAAAAATTGACTAAAAAACCCATTTTTAACACCCCCAATAACAACTGCACAGCCCCCATAAACAAGGCTAAAAACAATGCCATTGTAATGTAATTTTCTAAGCCGGTAATTTGCAACGCTCCTAAGCCTGCTGCTACCATTAAAGAATCCATGGCAACAGGTCCCACAGACAATTGTTTAGAAGTACCCAAAAAAGCATAAACAATCTGTGGCATTAAAGCCGCATACAGCCCATATACAGGAGGTAAGCCAGCTACTAAAGCATAGGCCATTCCTTGTGGAATTAATAGAATTCCTACAGTAACACCCGCCATCACATCACTATATAAATCTGACTTTTTATACGTTGACACCCAAGTTGTAAAAGGAAAATATCGTTTCATATTGTTTACTTATACAGCAAAAGTAAGGCTTGTATTAGGCTGTAGCAGTAACAAAAGTTACAGACACAAGTACCCCTAAAAAAACATTAGATATGTTTTTTTATCAACAATAGTTTAACGAATTTTACGGCCTGATTAATCAATTTATAGACTTACATGGCAAACGCACAAAAAGAAGTCATTCTATTAAAAGTTTCTGGGCAAGACAAACCAGGAGTTACTGCTGGTTTAACCTCAGTTCTTGCACAATACAAAGCTACTATTTTAGACATTGGACAAGCAGACATTCACGACACCCTTTCTTTAGGTATGTTGTTTGAAGTTCCTGCAGGCAAAGATTCGGGTCCTGTTTTAAAAGACTTATTGTTTAAAGCGTATGAGTTGGGAATTAGCATAAAGTTTATTCCTATTTCTCTAGAAGACTATGAAAATTGGGTTTCCTCTCAGGGAAAACCTAGGTATATTGTTACCATTTTAGGAGAAACCTTAGCCGCTGAACAAATTGCTGCCGTAACCAAAGTCATGGCAGAAGAAGGATTAAACATAGACTCTATTAAGCGTTTAACAGGTCGTACTTCGTTAATTCAACAAAACGAATCTCCTCGTTCTTGTATTCAGCTGTCCGTTAGAGGCACTGTACTTAATAAAGAAGAAATGACTTCTAAGTTTATGGATATTTCTAGAACTCTAAATGTCGATTTATCTTTTCAAGAAGATAATATATATAGAAGAAACAGACGTTTGGTTTGTTTTGATATGGATTCTACACTTATCCAAACCGAAGTTATTAATGAATTAGCCGATTTGGCTGGTGTAGGAGATCAGGTAGCAGCCATTACAGAATCTGCAATGCGTGGAGAAATAGACTTTAATACAAGTTTTAAAAAACGTATGGCTATGTTAGAGGGGCTAAGCGAAGATGTTTTACAAAACGTTGCTAAAAATTTACCAATTACTCAAGGTGCTCATCGTTTGTTTAAAGCCTTAAAATATTACGGATTTAAAACGGCCATTCTCTCTGGAGGATTTACCTATTTTGCACATTATTTACAAAAAGAATTGGGGATTGATTACGTTCACGCAAATGAACTAGAAATAAAAGAAGGTGCATTAACAGGAAACTATATCGGCGAAATAGTTGATGGAAATAAAAAAGCAGAATTCCTAAAAGCCATTGCTGAAAAAGAAGGGATTCACATCAACCAAACCATTGCTGTAGGTGATGGAGCTAACGATTTGCCAATGTTAAATTTAGCAGGATTGGGGATTGCTTTTCATGCCAAACCAAAGGTAAAAGAAAGTGCAGAAAGCTCTATTTCTAGCCTAGGATTGGATGGAGTTTTATATCTATTAGGCTACCATGACAGACACATCGATTTAGATTAAACTTACCAAACCAACCCATAAAACAAGGCCTTTCTATTCAAACTAGAAAGGCTTTTTTATTTAGAAGATGTTTTATTTCTTATAAAACTCTATGAACCTTATGATTGCTTAATTGATATTTTTGTTGGCTTTCTACACAAGTAGCAAATCCCTTTTCATTAAACTCCAAACGGTGTCCATACTCGCTAACCCAACCAATTTGTTTGGAAGGATTACCCACTACCAATGCATATGCGGAAACAGACTTGGTAACCACTGCACCGGCACCAACCATAGCGTATTCTCCTATAGTGTTTCCACAAATAATAGTGGCGTTTGCTCCGATACTAGCTCCTTTTTTTACCAAAGTCTCTACATAAGCATCTCTTCTAACCACAGCACTTCTTGGGTTTGTAATATTTGTAAACACCATAGAGGGTCCTAAAAACACATCATCTTCACATACAACACCACTGTATATTGATACATTGTTTTGAATCTTCACATTTGCACCCAATACTACCGATGGTGAAACCACTACATTTTGACCAATATTACATCTTTCTCCTATTTGGCAATTTGGCATGATGTGCGAAAAATGCCAGATTTTAGTCCCTTTTCCTATCGTAGCACCAGCATCTATAACAGCTGTTTCATGCACAAAATAAGTTTCGTTTTTCATTTTACCCAATTTTTCTAAGAAATATTAACCTATTAGTTTTTGTTTCCAATGACTCCATTGGTATTTTTTTGCAAAAATATAAATCAGTAAAGGAAATAACCCCGCAACAAGCCCAAGCTCTAACCACAAATTTGGCTGAGATTGGTCTCTAAAAACAGCATGTGTTTGAAAAGCAGTCCAATCTGTAGTAACCAATAGTGCAGTAATTAAATTGTTAGCAGCATGAAAACCAAGAGATAGCTCCATTCCCTCATCCATCAAAGTAATCACTCCTAACAAAAAACCTGTTCCTATATAAAAAATCATAATTCCGTAGCCCAACTTTGCCACTTCAGGATTGCTTAAATGCATCAAACCAAAAGCCACTGAAGTAAATAATAACGGAAACCAATTGGTTTTAGTTGCCAAACCTAAGCCTTGCATTAAATACCCTCTAAAAACGTATTCTTCAAAACTAGTTTGTATGGGAATCATCAACAAAGCAATAACAAACAACACCGCAAATTTTTCTGCATTAAAATTCCAGATTACTTCTTCGGTATTTAGTGCAGCACCCAACAAAATCATTGCAGCGTTAATTCCTCCCCAAATTAAAAAAGAAAAACAAATTCTTTTCCAATCTACTGATGGTCGTGCCGTGGTTAAGTGAGTCCAACGAAAACGATGCAAAAAACGAACTGCGACAATCAACATTAACATTCCTCCCAAAAAAGGAAAGGTCATATACAATAAGGTTAAATTAGAATCCATTAAAGTCATCAAATAGTTAAAATCCTCTACTTTGCTTGCATCTGCAAGTCCTTGAGATACCAAGCTCTGAATTTTACTGCTGTAAGGAATTGAAAAAAGAAACACCCCAACAGTGATTAAAATAATTCCTCCGATATAAGCAAACACTCCTGTTTTTCCTTTTCTAGCTTGTGCTATATAGTTATTTTCCATTCTTTTTTTGTATTGTAATGTATGTTTCCTTGCCTTACTTCTAACGGACTTTTAATGTTATTGGTAAACAAACTCCCTGTTCCCAAACCTTGTGGCAAATTTGACTCCAAAGTATAAGTATATTGACTAATAGCATTTAGTCCTATATTACTTTCAAGGGCAGAAGTAACCCAATAAGGTATTTTTTGTTTATTAGCTAAGGAAATCCATTCGTTACTACCGTAAAAACCACCTACCAAACTCGGCTTTAAAATAATGTATTGTGGTTGAATTTCTTGTAGCACTTCTTTTTTTTGTTGGTACGAGAATACGCCTATCAACTCTTCGTCCAATGCAATAGGAACTGGCGTTTTTCTGCATAAATCCTGCATCTCTTTTATTTGTCCTTGTTGGATGGGCTGCTCTATAGAATGCAAATCGTAGGCCGATAAACGATCTAATTTTTGTAGAGCATTTTTGGAAGTAAATGCTCCGTTAGCATCAACACGTAGTGTAATTTCTTTTGATGAAAATTGCTTTCTTATAGCCGCTAATAACTTTAATTCTGTATCAAAATCAATAGCTCCTATTTTCATTTTTATTGTATTAAAACCTGCCTTTAACTTGTCTTCTATTTGTTGTTGCATAAAACTCTCATTCCCCATCCAAATTAACCCATTGATAGGAATACTTGCTTCTCCTTTTGTAAAATCAGAAGGAAATAACTCAAAGTTTCCAACGCTTTCTAATGATAAAAAAGCTTGCTCTAATCCGAATTGGATGGACGGAAACTCTAAAAGCTCTGCTCGTAGTTGTTCTAATCCTAAATAAATATGTTGGCAAGCCCAAGTTAATTTTTCTTCATAATCATTTCTATCATCTGCACTTAAACCTCTAAAAAGACCTGTTTCTCCATAACCTATTTTTTCCTGATCGCTAATAACAATAAAGTAGGTTTCTTTGGTTTGTAGCACCCCCCTTGAAGTACCGGATGCTTGTTTAAAATTGAGAATGTATTTGGTATAATTTGCTTTCATATGCTAAAAAACCTTTTGACAAAACATCAAAAGGCCTTTATTTCTAAGTTTACTAACTATTATTTTTCTAGAATAATTTTGGCATCATTTAATCCTTGCTCAAAGTCTTTTCCTATGATTTTGTCTAGGTCCAAAAAGGTCATAATCATAGATTCTAAAACGCCATACTTAGCATTATAACCCCATGTTACTTTAGTTTTATTGCCTTGTTCTTCAAAAATTAAAAAACCCTCTGAAGTAGTTTCCATAGGAGTTTTAAATCTTAGTTCGGAATAAATTTCTTTATTTGGTACCATAGAAGTAATCTCTTGTTCTCCGCTTCCCACTTGTTCGTGCTCAGAATACCATGCATGTACAGAACCTACAGAATTTCCTGCTCCTATATATTCGTGTCTTGCCGATGGATCTTTTTTAGCCCAAGGAGACCATTCTTCCATATTTTGCAAAGATGCAAAATAAGGATACACCACATTTACAGGCTTTTGGATTACAATTGATCGTTTTACGGTTTCCGTTTTTGGGGCAGCAATTGCAAAAATTACAATGATTAGCAACAGCAGTCCTGCTCCGTATAAAAAAAACTTTTTCATGTTTAGTTGTGGTTATGTTTAGCTCTTCTAAAAATATTAAATAATCAAACCTAAACCAAAAAGAATAGCAAACAAAAATGTACTTAAGGCCACCTTTTTCAATTCTGGATCTAACAAAACAGGCTCTTGATTGTGCAAGACGGTAATTAGGTGTTTTATTAAAGGTAAAAAAGCAATTACAAACAAAAAACCTGCTACAGTTCCTGGGTGAAATGCTTTGTACCAAACAACAGTAGTCATACCTCCTACAATCAAAAAATAATGATAAATTTTGGCTTTTCTAGTTCCTAATTTAACCACCAAAGTATTTTTATGGGCTAAAATATCCGAAGCTCTATCTCTTAAATTGTTTAGATTTAAAACTGCTGTACTAAAAAAACCTACAGTGATTGCAGGCAAAAAAGACAACCAACTGACTTGCTGAGTGTACAAAAATTCTGTTCCTACAACTGCTAGCAAACCAAAAAACAGAAATACAAAAACATCTCCTAATCCTGAATATCCGTATGCTTTTTTTCCTACTGTATATTTAATGGCTGCAGCTATAGAAGCCAATCCTAATAAGAAAAAAACAAACGACATTAGATAGTTTTCTTTTCCAAAAGCGGTGAAAATTAACAACAGTGCAATAACTAAAGTAACACCTATTGTAATGTACATTCCCTTTAACATCTGTTTTGGGGTGATAACCCCACTTTGCAAAGCTCTTTCTGGACCAATACGGTGCTCGTTGTCTGTTCCTTTTACTCCATCTCCATAATCGTTGGCAAAATTAGACAATACCTGAAAACCTACAGTGGTTAACAAAGCCAGTATACAGATATCCCAACGGAACATTTCCTTTTCAGCAGCTAAAAAACTCCCTACAATAATTCCAGATAAAGACAAGGGAAGTGTTCTTAATCTAGCGGCTTGAATCCAATGTTTCATACAATTCAAAAAAACAAGATTCAAAACAATGTTTTGAATTTTGGGATTTATTCTTTTATAATTTTAATGCTTCTGCAAGTATCTCTGCAACATCTTTTACATCTACCTTTTCTTCTTGCTTTTCATTTTTTACACCGTCTGTCATCATGGTATTACAAAAAGGGCATCCAGTAGCAATAACATCTGGCTGCAAGGTTAGTGCTTCTTTGGTTCGCATTACATTTACATCCATAAAACCTTTTTCAGGTTCTTTAAACATTTGCGCTCCTCCAGCACCACAACAAAAAGAATTATTTTTAGATCTTGGCATTTCTATCAAATTCACTCCAATGGATTTTAAAATTGTTCTTGGAGCTTGGTACTCTTTATTGGCTCTTCCCAAATAACACGGGTCGTGAAAAGTAATTGTTTTTTGATTTAACTGAATGTTTTCAACTTCTAATTTGCCTTGCTTAATTAATTCTGCTAAAAGCTGTGTATGGTGTATTACTTGGTATTTCCCTCCTAGTTCTGGATATTCGTTTTTAAGTGTATTGTAAGAATGTGGGCAAGCGGTTACGATCTTTTTTACATTGTACATGTTCATCACCTCTATATTGGTCATGGCTTGCATCTGAAACAAAAATTCATTTCCTGCTCTTTTAGCAGCATCGCCACTAGAGCTTTCTTCTGTTCCTAATACAGCAAAATCTACATCGGCTTTGTTTAATAATTTTACAAAAGCTCTTGTAATTTTTTTTGCTCTGTCGTCAAAACTTCCAGCAGATCCTACCCAAAACAAATACTCTGGTTCTTTTCCTTGGGCAAATACATCTGCCATAACTGGGACTTTTAACATAAATACGAATGATTATAATTACGAATTACGAAGTAATGATATTCGTAATTTCTAATTGTTAATTTCTAATTGTTTTACTCTTCTTCAACCCAATTCAATCGATCCATTTGATTGTATTGCCAAGGAGCTCCATTATTTTCTACGTTGGTCATCATGGCATTTAGTTCTTGTGGTGCTGCAGATTGCTCCATCACTAGATACTGTCTCATTTCCATAATAATCGATAGCGGATCAATGTTTACTGGACATTCTTCTACACAAGCATTACATGTAGTACATGCCCATATTTCTTCTTGTGTAATGTAATCTTCTCCTAATAATTGTTTTCCATCATACTCAAACACTCCTTTGTTTTGGTCTATGTTTTTTCCTATTTCTTCTACCCTATCACGTGTTTTCATCATAATAGCCCTAGGAGATAGTTCTTTTCCTGTTTGATTAGCTGGACATACCGAAGTACATCGACCACACTCTGTACAAGTGTAAGCGTTCATTAATTGTACCCAGCTTAAATCTGTAGCATCGCTTGCTCCAAATTTTTCAGGTTCTGCATCTGTAGCTGTATCGGGTGTAGCGTATGGATCTGCATTGGGGTCTAACATCATTTTAACCTCATTGGTTACTGTTTTGTTGTTAGGAAAATACCCTTTAGGCTTTAAGTTGGCATAAAATGTATTGGGAAATGCTAGTAGTATATGTAGGTGTTTGGAGTAATATAAGTAATTAAGAAAAATCAAAATCCCTACAATATGCAACCACCATGCAATACGTTCTACCAAATGCATGGTTTCGGTTGATAGATTTAGAAATAAAGGATGAATGAACTGACTGATTACATTCCCAACTCCAGCTTCTTGTAAATCTACATCACTGGCATTCATAATTAAAAACAAAGACATCAATACCATCTCAAAATACAAGATGTTATTTCCATCATTTTTTGGCCAGCTAGTCATTTCTTTGCTTAAAAAACGACTAATTTCTATTACATTTCTTCGAATCCAAAAAACAACCACTGCTGCAAAAACAAGCACTGCTAAAATTTCAAAAGTTCCGATTAAAAATCCGTAAACAGAGGTTCCTAAGATGGGTAAAAACAATCGATGTGTTCCTAACAATCCGTCTAAAATAATTTCTAAAACCTCTACATTAATGATAATAAACCCTAAGTACACCACTATATGTAACAAACCAGAAACAGGTCTACGTACCATTTTAGATTGGCCTAACGCAATCTTTATCATGTTTTTCCATCGTTCCGAAGTATTGTCTGAACGGTCTACTTGCTTACCTAATTGTATATTACGGATTAGTTTTTTTACGTTACTAACAAAGTAATAAATTCCTGCAATTAAGATAATTGCAAACAGTATATTGGGAATCCACTGCATAAACTATTAATTTTCTTTAGGTTCTTGATAAGGTTTTTCCTTTTTCCCAAACAATGAAAAGTGAACAAATCTTTTTGGATGTTCTTTTACATCTCTAAGTAATTGTTCTAACTCTTTGGATGCAGCTTCTAAATTGTTATACAATTTTTCGTCTTTGGCTAACATTCCAATAGTTCCTTTTCCTTTTTGTATATCAGAAGTAATGTTATTTAAATCTGTTAAAGTATTGTTTAACTTGTTAGAAATAGCAACTATTTCTACTTTAGACAACGAATCAGAAAAGACTTTTAGGTTTTCTGTAGATTGATTTACATTACTTAATGTTTCGTCTATTTCTGCATTTACTTTTTGAGTAGTATACTCTAAGTTAGTTAAAATTTTGTTTAAACTAGCAAAACTTTCTTTTACATCTCCTACTGTTTCTTGATCTAGCATGTGGTTTGTCTTTACCAACACAGAGTCTAAGTGCTCTAAAACACTTTCTATTTTTGATTGCAAAGGATCTAACTTATTTGTTAAACTAGATAGAGCTCCAGGTTCTACACCACCAACAAAGGTTGTTCCGGATACTGCAATATCTCCCTTTTTTGTAGGAACAATTACCATGTAGCTTCCTCCCATTAAATTGCTCTGAATCTTAACTTTACTTTCTTTAGAAAACGTAATTTTATTATCAACATCAAACTCCACCATTACTTCTCCAAAGTGTTCGCTATCTTTTATAAAATAAACATCGGTTACAGACCCTACATTCATTCCGCTCATCATTACTGGGCTAGATTTTTTAAGACCATTAACCGTTTTAAACACCGAAAAATAAGTATAGGTTCCTCCGTCAAATAAATTTCTTCCTTTTAAATAGGTAAAACCCCAGTAGAACAAGGATAAAATCAATAATGTTGCGAAACCAGCTTTTAATTCTTTTGAAATCTTTATCATGCAACGAAAATACGAATTATTTAATTTGTTTGAAGACTTAAGGCTTCTTTTAAGGTTATTCTTTTGTTATTTAGAAACGCTACAATAAATGCGGACTTATAACGTTTTTGTTGTGCTTCTTCTAAATATTCCTTTGCTTTATTATAACTTGTTGTTCTTCCCAAATAATATTTATAGTAATTTCCAACTTTTACGGCCTCTACCTCGCTCAACCCTTTAAAGTTTTTGGGGGCAGTATTTATTTTTTGAGTAGAAGATGCAATCTGTACTTTGTACAAAACTCTTTGTTCTGTTGCTGATGAATTTGTACTTTTTAATTGATTTACAATAGTTCCATCCTTATTAAAAGCAACTATAAACGCAGAACGGTAACCTTTCTGCTTAGCTAGGCTTAGTGCTTTTTCTGCGGCTTCTTTTTCAGAATAGGGTGACATGTAGTATTTGTACCCTCCATCTACAGGAACTCGCTCTACATTCTTAATTCCTTTAAAATTATACGAAGAGGCTGTAATTCTTTTTTTACCCGAAGCCAACTGTACTTTGTAGTAAACTGACTGTGCATTATTTATTTTTTCTTCTTTAATTTCTTTATAAACTTCTTTTATTTCTTTTGCTGGAATTTTTTCTTCTGTTTTTTCTTCAATTTTTTGTTGTGCAGAGAACACGGTTCCATCTGCATTAAAAGCCACTACAAAGGCTGAACTATATCCTTTTTTCTTTGCCATTTGCAAAGCCAATTGTGCTTTATTTTTGGTTAGGTACTTGCTCATGTAGTACTTGTAGCCTCCATCAACTTTTACTCGTTCTACATTTTTAATACCTTTAAAATTATAAGAACTTGTTCTTACTTTATTCTTTCCAGAAGCCAGTTGAACTTTGTAATACACAGCACCAGGAATGGTTTCGGTCACAACTTCTTCAACCTCTACAATTTCATCTACAGCCTCTGTAACTTCTTTTGATGATTGTAAAAAATCAGCATCGGCAACATTTAGTTTTTGTACCTTGTAATAGTCTAATATAGAATTAGAAATTGCCTTAGACATTTGTTCTTGTCCTTCTTTAGAATACAAATACCTTCCTTCTATTCTGTTCGTTAAAAAGCCCGTTTCTATAAGTACACTTGGCATATAAGTTTGATACAAAACCACAAAACCTGCTTGTTTTACCCCTCGGTTAACACGATGTAGTTTTTTCTCGAACTCTTCTTGTATTAAACTTGCTAACAATAAACTTTGATCCAAATATTCTTCTTGTTCTAAAGACAAACCAATAACCGATGTGGGCGACTTAGGATCAAAACCCTGATAGCGTTCTTGATGATTGTCTTCTTGCAAAATCACTTCATTCTCTGCCTTTGCCACTCTAAAATTTCGCTCATTGGCATGCAAACCTAACACCCATGTTTCCGAACCTATAGCCTGACTTGTATGAGCATTGCAATGTACTGATACAAACAAATCTGCATCGGCCTCGTTGGCAATATCGCCACGTTTCCACAAATCAACAAATACATCTTTTTTTCGAGTGTACAATACTTTAATTCCTGGTACGCTTTCTAATAACTTTCCTGTTCTTAGTACAATATTAAGAGCCACATCTTTTTCTTTAGCTCCTTTGTAACCTATTTTTCCTGGGTCTTTACCTCCATGACCAGCATCCAACACTACCAAAAAGGGCTTTTGTTGTGCCTTAGCTACAGACATCATCAATAAGAAAACCCAAAAAATCACGTTTTTAATTTGTTTTCTAGAAAACTTAGGATATTTAAAGGGTCTAATCGATTTCATCTATAAATTTTAATTATTTTTGGGCACTAATTGGCACTTGATTTGTTGCCTTTTTTTTGACTATACAAAAATAGGACTTAAAGCATTGCAAACAAACAGACTTTACATTCTTTTCATAGCTTTCGCATCACTTGTAAGTTATTCTAGTTCCTTTTCTCAAGAAAAAGATAGCATTGCTTCCTTACCTTCTTTGGATAAAGATTTTACTATTACAAACGACAGTATTCCCCAAAACGTATCTGTTGAAAATGATACTTTGGCAAAAAGTGATAGCATCCCCGCAAAAAAAGAAGCCATTCAATTTATTATAGAGCACGCAGCTGAAGATTATATACATGAAGATGTAATAAACAAAAGAGTAAAACTATACAACCAAGCACATGTGGTATATGATGAATATGATATTGTTTCTGGACAAATGCTGATAGACTATCAAACAAATACGGTAGTTGCCAAAGGAATTCCCGATGAAGATGGAAAATATTCACAACTTCCTGTTTTTAAAACCAAAGCCAACGAAACCACACAGGATTCTTTAATTTTTAATTACAAAACAAAAAAAGCAATTATTTACGGCTTGGAAACAGAGCAAGATGGTATTAATACTTTGGGAGAAAAAACCAAAAGAGTAAATGACTCTACCATTTTTGTAAGAAACATTATTTTTACAACCTCTGACCCAAGAAACCCAGATTATTACTTAAAAACCACCAAGGCAAAAGTAGTTCCAGGTAAAAAAATTATAACAGGCCCCACCAATCTAGTGTTAGCAGATGTGCCCACCCCGCTTATTTTTCCTTTTGCTTATTTTCCACTAACAAAAAAAAGAACATCAGGAATTATTTTTCCAACTTATGGAGAATCGTATAACCAAGGTTTTTTCTTACAAAATGGAGGTTATTACTTAGCAATTAGCGATTATTTTGATTTAAAGTTAACTGCAGACATTTACTCTAACAGTAGTTGGGGGTTTAATGCAGCTTCTTCATACAAAGTTCGATACAAGTTTAGCGGACAGTTTGAATTTAACTATGATAATCTTATTACAGGAATAGAGGGTTTTAGCAATTATTCTGAACAAAAAAACTTTAACCTTCGTTGGTCTCATAGTCAAGATTCTAAAGCATCACCTAACAATCGTTTTACCGCATCGGTAAACTTGGGTAGTAGCCAGTATTTTAGACAATCTGTAAATGAATCTAACACAGGAAACGCACTAAACAATACATTAAGTTCTTCTATTTCATACTACAAAAAATTTGTAGGAACTCCGTTTAACATGACTTTAGGAGCCACACATAGACAAAACACCAATACTCAAATTGTAACTGCTACTTTGCCTTCTTTACAATTAAACATGGATCGTTTGCAGCCGTTTGCTCCTAAAAGTGGAACGGCTAAAAATGCACTGCAAAAAATTGGATTGAACTATTCTTTTAAAGCAGAAAACAGAGTAGAAGCTCTTGAAGATGAGTTTTTTAGCGGAGCAATTTTAGACAAGGCAAAAAACGGTGCACAACACAACGTAAGTTTAAGCACCAATATGAAAGTTTTAAAATACTTTTCTCTTTCTCCCAACTTAACTTACAGGGAGGTTTGGTATACTAAAAAAATTAATAAAGAATACGACCCTGTGGCAGAAGAAATTGTAACAGATACTTTATCTGGATTTAATGCTTTTAGAGATTACAGTACTTCGGCATCGTTAAGTACTACTGTGTATGGTATGTATGGATTCAAAGGAAAAAAGCTAAAAGCCATCCGCCATACCATGAGGCCCTCTATTAGCTACAGTTACAAACCTGACTTTGGTTTTTATTACGACGAAATCCAAAGAAATGCAGAAGGAGAAACACAAACTTACTCTCAGTTTGAAGGAGGGATTTACGGACAACCCTCTACAGGTATAACCAATGCTGTTAGCTTTAGCTTAGCTAACAGTTTAGAAGCCAAAGTTGCAGACCCTGAAAGCCTTGAAGGAGAAGATAAAAAAATCAACCTACTGAATTCGCTTAATCTTAGTACAGCTTATAACTTTGCGGCTGAAAGTTTTAAACTTTCTAATTTTAATTTAACCGCAGGAACCACTTTGTTCAAAAAGATGAACATAAATATGGGAGCTACCTTAGACCCCTATGATTTGGATGAAAATGGAAGAAGAGTAGATCGTATGAGTTACAAAAACGGAGGACCATTAGTGCGTTTAACTAGTGCTCGTTTTAGTACAGGTTATTCTTTTTCTAGCAAAGATTTTGACAAAAAGAAAAACGGTCAAAAAACCGAAGAAGAAACAACTCCTCTAGATCAAGATATGTTTGGCCAGAACCTATCTAATACCAACGATTTTCAACACGAAGAAGAAAGTGATGAGGCTGGAGCAAAAAAAGAAAAAGACAAAAACTTACCACAATATGTTTCTTCTATGCCATGGAACATTCGCTTTTCTTACTCTACCAACTACACCAACTCTAACGGTAATGGACGTGTTACAGGAAACTCATTAACTGTTTCGGGAGACGTAGAATTAAGCCCAGGATGGAAAGTGGGAGCTTCATCTGGATATGATTTTGTAAATAACGGAATTACCTACACCAACTTAAGGTTTAGCAGAGATTTAAGTAGTTGGAGCATGAACTTTAACTGGGTTCCTTTAGGAAACAATAGTTCTTACTACTTTTTTATAGGAGTTAAATCTTCTGTGCTAAGTGATTTAAAGTGGGACAAACGTAATGTAAACAGAGACTTTTAACTTAAATACATACGTACTTTTTCTTGAAGTTCATTCAAACCATTGTACAGCTCAAACTCTCCATCAACAACAAATGAAATTTCTCCCGTTTCCTCAGAAACAACCAAACACATTGCATCTGTTTTTTCTGTAATTCCAATAGCTGCCCTATGTCTTAATCCAAACCTTTTGGGCAAGGTAGAATTGTCCGACAATGGCAAAACAACACGTGTGGCAATAACCTGATTTTCTCTTACCACAATAGCACCATCGTGCAAAGGACTGTTTTTGTAAAAAATACTTTCTAGTATAGGTCCATTGATTTCTATTTTCATTTTATCACCACGTTCTCTTAAAAAATCAAGACTGCTATTGCGTTCTATTACAATCAATGCTCCTGTTCTCGATTTCCCAAATTTCTCGCACGTATGCAACAATACTTCTACATCTAAATCAATGGTGATTTCTGCTCGTAAAAATTTCAGCTGTTTCATCAGGTTTTTTCTCCCTTTTAGATTGGTTGACCCTAGCATCAACAAAAATTTACGCATTTCTGGGTGAAATATAATGATCAATGCTATAGCACCTCCACTAATCAAATTTCCCAACAAAGAACTTAGCATTTCCATATGCAAAGCCTCGGTCGTTTTGTAAATCAAAAAAACAATGGCAATTCCTAAAAAAATATTAATAGCTACAGTTCCTTTTAACAATTTATATACATTGAATAGCAAAAAAGCAACCAACAGAATATCCAACAAATCAACAAAACGAAAATCTAAAAATTCAAACACAGATAACTCTTATTTTTATTTGCTTAAAAGTACGCATTTTTATAGAATCTGATATTTTGACAAGCAAAAACTAAGGTTTATATTCGTTGAAAATTTAAAGCATGAATGACTTTATTGAAGTTTTAAAATATACTTTTCCTTCTTTAATTACTGGGGGGGTTGCTGCCTTTTTTCTGAAACAAATGATGGCAAGCGAATACAACAAACGTAAGTTTGATGCTTTTGCGGAAAAGAAAAAAAACAGTTTGCCCATACGTTTACAAGCATACGAGCGTATGACCTTGTTTTTGGAACGTATTCATTTAAAAAACATAACAGAACGTATAGCTCCGTATGAAGCCAACAAAATTGAGTATGCCAAATCTTTAATTGTACAAATTAATGCTGAGTTTGAGCACAATTTGGTACAACAAATTTACGTGAGTGAGGAGTGTTGGAAAACCATTGTAAATGCCAAAGAAACCATTTTGAACATGATTACTGCCGAAAGCATGAAAGACCACATTCACAGCGGAAAAGAATTGCAACAAGCTTTGTTTACTATTTCCAAAGACAACGTATTGGCAACCACAGTAGCACAGCAATATTTACAACAAGAAGCCCAAGAACTTTTTTAGGCAAAATAAGCCTGGTTTTCCAGGCTTATTTTTACAAACTAATTGTTAGTGTACTACTCTAGCACATAAATTTTAGCCGCTCCTAAAGCTACTTTTGACGTATAAATTTCTTCTCCAGAATCCAAGTCGTATATATAGTAATCTCCTTGTGCTTTGTAAGCTCCTGCATCTACTCCATGCAATTCATTATTACTTACTGCCATCCCCGATAAGGTTTTAGAAATCAAAGCTTCTGTTGCCAAACTTGTTGCGTTTTCAGCAATTTTATATACATTTCCATTGGTGTAATAAAAAATTTGGTCATTGCTAAAGGCCATTAAACTTGGATGCACACCTTCTTCAAAAGTAACACTTCTACTAACGGTATTTGTAGCTATATCAATTGTTTGTATAGCTCCAATAGTATGCCCTCCTACGGTATAATCTGCATTGTAAAGAAGTCTTCCTTCCGACAAAACAACTAGGTTTCCGTTGTTGTTAAAAAACATTTCATCTGGATTATCTTCTACTTCTATTTCGGTAACTACATCGGTAGTCAAATCTATTACAGAAACTACATTATTATAAGTATATGCTCCTTTATGACTTACATACAATTTTCCGTTTTTAGCAATCACTTGCTCTGGTCCATTGCTTACAGCTATTTTTTTAACAACACTATTATTTGTTAAGTCTACCACGGCTATAAAATCATCTGCTTCAGAAAAAGGATCTCCCCAATTGCTTACATAAGCGTTGTTATTTACCACAGTCATATATCTTGGAGTTTGTAAACCTGTAGTAATTTCTCCTTTTTTTATAAAAGTAGCTTTGTCTACCATAGTAACTGTGTTTGCATTGTCTACTATAAGATAAGCATTGTCCTCGGTAAAAGCTATAGACTGTAAAAAAGTTCCTAATTCTACCCCGTTGGCACTTAAATAAATAAACTGATATTTTACAGAACGATCTGTTGCTACGTAAGATATAGAACCGGTTCCAGCACTAGAACCTTCCCCACTTATTAACACTCCTTTTGAGTAATCTCTGTTTACCATTTCAACAGAGCTATCATCATCCTGACAAGAGACAACTAGAATGGCTATGCTTAAAAATTGTAAAAATAGTTTTGTGATTTTCATTTTAATTAAATTTATAATTGATGTTTATTTGATAATTTCTTCCTGGCATAGGACGTAGTCTTGAAAACTGATATAGTTGATTGGTTAAGTTTTTCACGGACAACCCTAAGTGAATTTGATGTTTTTTGTCTGTCAATTGACACCCCAATCCTGCGTTAAAAATTCCAAAACCACCTAGTTGTAGTTGCTCTAAATTGTCTTCGGAAGTATACACACTACTTTGTGTTAAATTTTGTAGATATACATCCCATTTTTTTAGTTGATAAGAGAATTTGGCATTTAACAAATGTTGAGGCACAAAAATGAGCATCTTATTAGTTTTTTCATTTTTGGCATCAGTAAAAGTATAATTGGTAGTTAATTGTACATTCGATTTTTGATGAATCCAATACTTCCAACCCAAAAACAACTCCCCTCCTTGATGGTACGAAGCTTCTATATTCATGGGACTCCAAGCATTTGGAGTGGCTAGATTTGCATTGGGTACCCATACTATTTTATCATCAACATCCATCCAAAAAAGCGTAGATTTAATCGTTAAATTTTGATGTATAACTTGGTAACCAAGTTCAATTTGTTTTGCTGTTTCTGGTCTTAGATTTAAGTTTCCTTGCCCTGGCCAATACAAATCATTAAAAGAAGGAACTCGATAATTTGTTCCTAGATTTAATAGAACTTTATGATTTTTTTTTAAATTAAATTCTCCTGCTAAAGAAGCAATTACGGGAACTCTAAAATCAGAATTCCACTCTTTTTTTAGCTCTATATGATAATTCAGTCGTTCACACAATTCGGATTCTACTCCCAAAACAACAGCAAATTGTTCTCTATTTTTTTTAGAGATTTGATTGGTTTCCCCCTCAATACGTTGTAAATCGGTAGACCAACTAAACCTAGTGCCACCATTTTTTTTATAACTTACATCATAATTGGCTATGTACGTTGTAGAATTTCCGTAATCGTAGTTATGCTTATTTTTATTTTCGTAATAACGATATTCTTGTGTTAAATAAGCCGTTTTTAACAGATGATGCCAATGTTTTTTTTGCCAATCCCAAGTTAACAAATTGCGTTGGTTAGCATCTTTGTATTTCTCATCGGCAGCAGAAGGATTAGGTAGTGCCCCAGAAAATAATCGATCTCCACGATACCATGTACTGTAAAACTGTAACGTACTAAAGGGGTTTATTTGATACCCACCACTTAGATTAAAACTATAATTTTGATAAGCTCCATTTTCATTTTTTAAAAATTTACCTTCTTTATCCTTGTATCGATCATCAATCAAATCATAATCATTAGCAGATTGATGATAGGTAGTCCCCAATTTAAAAGACCATTTTTGAGTACCTACATGCGCATTTACAACATTAGATGTAGTGTTAAAACTACCATAGGAAGACAATACCTGTACTTTTTGATGGTCTTTATAATATAAAAAATCGTTTAAATGCACAGTACCTCCTATAGCACCTGAACCATATTTTATAGAACCTCCACCACTTTTTACCAAAATCTCATCAGAGGTAGCAATCGAAATTCCATTTAAATCTGTTTGGCCCAATCCAAAGTTATTAATGTTAATTCCATTCCACAAAAAGGCAGTATTAGATGCCGATGTACCTCTGAACCTAGCAGAACTAGCTCCTCCGTTCCCAGTATCTCGGATAGCAATAGGAGAATTAAATCGTAATGTTTCGGTGGGGTTGTTGTTGTTTTGAGCAATATCTTTGGCTGTTATAGCAATTATTTTTTGCCCTGTAACTTTTTGTTTTACATACTTATCAGCCACCAATACAACAGTTTCCAAACGCTGTATAGAATCGGTTTGAGCTGTGGTTTTAAGCCCACAAAAAAGCCCTATCAAAAAAATAGTGTTACATAGTTTCATGCTAATTTTCTTTTGCTCCCGAAAGAATGTTTAGTGTTGATACTGGCAGGTCTCCTGACTCACGTCTTGTTACTACCTTCCCATTAAAAAACAGTGGTTTAAGAATGTAACAAGCACCTTATCGGCAAAGTTTACAGTTGCGGGGACAGTTCTTGATTTTCACAAGATTCCCTTTTAATTTTAAATGCTTCTTTATTAGAAATCACCTAAAAACCAAAATCGCTGCAAAGCTACGTTGTTTTTAACAATCCATCACACAGAAAAAGATTTATTTTGATTGCCTAATGAATTTGAGCCATCTTTGCAATAAATTATTTTTGCATGAAATTTATCTTTTATACGCTTTTACTTTTGATATGTTATGCTTGCCAGCCTAAAAAGCAACATTCATCTATCACACAACAAAGTAACTTAAAATATGCTACAGGCTTTAGTTATCAACATTTTAAAAAGCTGACCAAAGTTACAGTATACAAACCTTTTAAAAATGCTTCTTATTCGTTTGAATACCTCATCATTACAGGAGATACTGTGGTACAACCTCAACACCCCAATCAATTTATAATCAAACAACCAGTAACAAAATTAATTGCAAGTTCTACCACACAAATTCCTGTTTTAGAAGCTCTAAATAGTCAATCTTTGTTAAAAGGTTACCCTAATACAGCATACATTTCTTCTAAAAAAACAAGAGCATTGATTGATAAAGGAAAGGTGCTAGACTTGGGACATGAAGAAGATATGAATACAGAGTTGGTACTTAACTTAAAACCTGATGTAATTTTCACTTTTGGTGTAAACCATTTAAGCAAGCAATTTTCAATCTTTAAAAAAGCTGGAATTCCATTAGTTGTTGATGCTAGCTGGCTAGAGAAAAATCCTTTAGGAAGGGCTGAATGGATTAAGTTTTTTGCTTTGTTCTTAGGAAAAGAAAAAGAAGCTTCCTTTATTTTTGATGAAATAGAAAAAAATTACACAACTGTTCTAAAAACTGTTTCGCAGACAACACATCACCCTAAAGTATTGTACGGAGATTTATTTCAAGACGTATGGTACGCTCCTGCTGGAGAAAGCTATATGGCCAAAATTTTAAGAGATGCCCAAATGGATTACTTATGGAAAGGTACTAAAGGAACAGGTAGTTTGTCTTTATCTTTTGAACGAGTGTTTTTAGAGGCCAAAGATGCTGCTATTTGGTTGGCTCCTGGAATTGCCAAAAACAAAGAACAATTAATAGATATGAATGTACATTACCAACAATTTTCTCCTTACAAAAACGATCAAATATATAGCTACGCCAATGCAACTGGAGCAACAGGTGGTTTGTTGTTTTTTGAATTAGGAGCTCTAAGACCAGATTATATTCTAACTGACTTGGTGAAAATTGCACACCCAAAATTGTTAACAGACAAGAAGTTTACCTTTTTTGAGAAATTGCCATAAAAAAAACTACTCGTATAGTT